>DASXPG010000024.1:0-8489 GCA_036493755.1 Gemmatimonadales bacterium | reverse complement strand
AATCCCGACCGCACCTCGCCCGGCGGATCGTCCTTGCGCAGCGTTTCGGCGTATCCGCGCACCACCGTCAGCGGCGTCTTCAGCTCGTGCGAAACGTTGGCGACGAAGTCGCGGCGCACCGCCTCGAGATGCTTCAGCGCGGTGATGTCGTGGACCACGAATACCGCGCCGCCGCTCTCGAGGGAGCTGCCGGAGAGAAGCACGGCGCGGGGACCCATGTCGATCTCGATGTCGGCCGTCGCGGCGCCGCCCAGCGTGGCGTCGATGGCATCCCGCGCGTTGCGCTGCCGGAACAGCTCGAGAATCGGCGGGACCGGCGCGTCGGCGGCGAGGCCCAGCAGCTCGCGGGCGGCGGGATTCACCTGGGTGATCTTGCCCCGCTCGTCGCAGGCGATGACGCCCTCGATCATCGAGCCGATGAGGGCCGCCATGCCGGCGCGCTCGCGCTCCAGCTCGCCAAGCCGGCCGCTGAGGTTTTCGTCGAGGGTGCGCAGCGCGCGCGCCAGCTGGCCGACTTCGTCGCGGCCGCGGGTGTCGAGCACCGGATGCTCCCCGCGGGCAATGCCGGCGGCCCCGTCGCGAAGCTTCAGCAGCGGGCGCGCGACGGTATCGGCGAACCCCCAGGCCAGCAGCGCCGCGAGGACCACCGCGGCGATGCCGCTCAGCAGCACGGCGCCCTGGGCCCGCGCCACGACGGCGTCCACCTGCGGCAGCGGCGCGCTGATGCGCACCACGCCGAAGGTCGATGGCACCGCGACCTTCAGCTCGTCGCGGCCGGTCGACACGCTGCGCCGGAAGTCGGTGCCGGTGCGGCCTTCCAGCGCCGCCTTCACTTCGGGACGGGTGGCGTGATTCTCGAGCGTCGACAGCTCGCCCAGCGGAAAATCGGAGTCGGCAATGACCTCGCCGGCGCGATTGATGATCGTCAAGCGGCGGCCGGTCTGGGCGGCGAGCGAGCGCACCAGCGAATCCAGTCCGCTGCGGCCCACGCCGCGCGCCGAGGATTCCAGGAACTTCGCCTCGCGCTCCAGCTCGCTCGTCGCCTCTTCCATCAGACGTCCGCGCAGCAGCCGGTCGGCGCCGGCGAGCAGCACGACGGCCGTGAAGGCGATCAGTGCCGTATACGAAACCAGCAGCCGCCGGGTGAGCGTCATTTCGGCCGCTCCGTTTTCATGCGGTAACCCACGCCGCGCACCGTTTCGATCAGGTCGCCGGCGCTGCCCAGCTTGGAGCGCAGCCGCTGGACGTGCATGTCCACGGTGCGGGTCTGGATGTCGGCCTGCGCCTCCCAGACCGACTCGAGCAATTGCGGACGGGTCTGCACCCGGCCCTGCCGCTCGGCGAGGAGGAGCAGCAGCCGGTATTCGATACGCGTCAGCTCGACGGCCGCGCCGTCGACCGAGGCCGTATGGGCGCCGCGATCGATGGTGACTGGTCCCGCCCTGAGGATCGTCCCGCCCGCCGATGACGGGGGCGCGTGCAGCCGGCGCAGCACCGCACCGACGCGCAGCACCAGCTCTTCGGGGCTGAACGGCTTGGTGAGATAGTCGTCGGCGCCGGTGGCCAGGCCCTTGATGCGGTCGGCCTCTTCGCGCCGCGCCGTCAGCAGGATGACGCCCACGCCGCGCGACTCGTCCCGGCGGCGGAGCTCTTCGAGCACTTCGAGGCCGGAGCGGCCGGGAAGCATCAGGTCGAGGACGATCAGATCCGGCGGCTCGGCGGTCACGGCTTCGAGCGCCGCGGAGCCGGTCGCGGCGGTGGTGACACGGTAGCCGGCCTTGGCGAGGTGATAGGCCACGAGCGCGGTGATATCGCGCTCATCATCAACGACGAGAACCCGCTCGTCTGCCATTCGCCGAATGTAACGAAAGTGACGGAAGCGACGAGAGGTCACGGATGTAACGCAGTCGTTACGTTCCTCTCCTCAGTCCTCCGTCACCTCCATCACCTCCCTCACCTCCCTCACCTCCCTCACCTCCCTCACCTCCCATATATTCTGACGGCACTATGACTCTGCCGCCGACCGTGCCGCCCTTCCTTATTATCGCAGCCGCTCTCCTCTCGCATCGCGCCCCCGACACGTCGACGATCTGGATCGCCGCGACCACCGATGTCCACGGCCGGGCGATGGCCTGGGATTACGAGCGCGACCGCGCCGCGCCGCTGGGCCTGGTCCGCGCCGCCACCGTCATCGACTCGCTCCGCCGCGCGCACCCCGGCCACGTGATCCTGGTGGATGCCGGCGACCTGATCGAGGGCAATGCGTTCGCGGCGTACTACGCCCACGCCCCGGCGCGGGTGCATCCCATGATCGACGCCTTGAACCGTATGGGCTACGACGCCGCGGTGCTCGGCAACCACGAATTCAATTTCGGCATGCCGGTGCTCGAGCGGGCCCTCGCCGGCGCCCATTTCCCGGTCATCTCCGCCAACATCGTGACGCTGAGCGGCCCGCGGCTGGTGCGCCCGTCGATCATGATTACGCGCGCCGGCGTGAAGATCGGCATCATCGGCGCGACCACGCCCGGGGTGCTGGTCTGGGACGGACCCAACATCAAGGGCCGGCTGACATTCCGGCCGCTGGCCGAGGCGATACCGCCGGTCACGCACTCGGTACGCCGGGCCGGCGCCGACGTCACGCTGCTGGTGGCGCATGCCGGCCTGAGCGGCACGTCGAGCTACGACGAGTCCGCGGCGCCGCCGGAAGACGATATCGCGCGCACCCTGGCCGCGTCGGACGTGGACGTCGCCGTCATCGGCCATACCCATCGCGAAATCGCCGACAGCATGGTCGGCCGAACGCTGGTGGTACAGCCCCTCTTCCTGGCGCAGAGCGTCGCGGTCGTCGAGCTGACGATGGTGAGGAACGGCGCGCATTGGCGGATCGTGCGGAAAGAAGGACGGTTGTTGCCGCTGGCGCACGAGGCTCCCGACAGCGCCCTCGTCGCGGCGCTCCAGCCGGCCCACGACTCGGCCCGCGCCGCGATCATGCGTCCGTTAGGCACCAGCGTCGACGCGATGCCGCTGACCCGGGCACGGGTCGAAGACACCCCGGTCATCGACTTCGTGAACGCGGTGATGCGGCAGCGGTCCGGGGCGCAGCTCTCGGCCGCCGCGGCCTTCAATACGAGTGGCGGGATTCCGGCCGGCCCGGTGACCCTGGCCTCCCTGGCCAGCGTCTATCCCTACGACAACACGTTGCGCGCCGTCCGCATTTCGGGCGCCGAGCTGCGCGCCTATCTCGAGTTCGACGCGCGCTACTGGCGCGGCATGGGACCGGGCGGGCCGGTCGTCAACGATTCGGTCCGGGGCTACAACTGGGACCTTGTCAGCGGCGTGGACTACGAGATCGACCCGGCGCAGCCACTGGGCCATCGCGTCACCAGCCTGGCCTATCAGGGCCGCGACGTCCGCGACAGCGACACGTTCACGCTGGCGCTGAACAACTATCGGCAGCAGGGCGGCGGCGGCTTCACCATGCTCTCGCACGCCCCGGTGGTCTACGACCGCGAAGAATCCATCCGCGACCTGCTCGCCGACGAAATAACCCGCCAGGGGACCATTCGAGCCGGCGACTACTTCGTTCAGTCCTGGAGACTGCGCGGGGCCACGCCTGGTGCAGAATCTGGCGGGAGAACCGGTACCGGAGCAGGCGGGAGAATCAGTCGCGACTCGATTCTGCTCCGGGTCCTCGCGACCAACGATTTCCACGGCGCGATGGAGGCATCGGTGCAGCCATGGAGCAACCGGCGGCCGGTCGGCGGCGCGGCGGCGCTCGCCGGGATGATGAATCGTTATGCGGCCGAGTGCGGCTGCGCGACGATCCGGCTCGACGCCGGCGACGTGATGCAGGGGACGCCGGCCTCGAACCTGGTCTTCGGCCGGTCGATGGTGGACATCTACAACGCGATGGGGTACGACGCGGTCGCCGTGGGCAACCACGAGTTCGACTGGAGCATCGACACCCTGGCGGCGCGCATCAGCCAGGCGCACTTCGCCTGGCTCTCGAGCAATACCATCGAGATGCCGTCGCGCGCGCGGCCCCGCTGGACCAGCCCGTCGCGCATCATCACGGCTGGGCGATTCACGATTGGCGTCGTCGGCTATACCACGCCGGGGACCACGACCTCGACCAATCCCAACAACGTGCGGACGCTGGGGTTCGACGGATGGGTCGCCGTCGACTCGGCGATCATGAACGTCCGGGCGCAGCATCCCGACTTCGTGATCGTCGTCGCCCACGAGGGCGCCTTCTGCAATGCCGACACCGGATGCCGCGGCGAGATTGTCGACCTCGCCAACTCGCTGACCCACAAGCCCGATCTGATCGTCAGCGGGCACACCCACTCGCTGGTGAATACCGTCGTCAACGGCATCCCCATCGTGCAGGCCCGTTCCCATGGCACCGCGCTGGGCATCGTGGATTTCATGGCCGCCGACAGCGGCCGCGTTCCCCACGCGCGGGTCGAGACCGTCTGGGCCGACCGCGAGCAGCCGGACACCGCGGTCGCGCGGCTGGTCGCCGCCGCCGTCGCCCAGGTGCGGCCGCTGACCGAGCGTCACGTCGCCGACATCGCCCAGGACTTGCGCTGCGATTCGCTCTGCCCGTTAGGCGAGCTCGTCGCCGAGGCGATGCGGGTGGCGGCGCACGCCGACGTCGGACTGGCCAACAACACCGGCATCCGGTCCCGGCTGACGGCCGGTCCGGTGAACTGGGGCGAAGCCTACGAGGTGCTCCCCTTCGGAAACTTCGTCGTGAAGATGGCCGTGACGGGCGCGGTGCTGCGCCAGGTGCTCGAGCACGCCCTGACCGGCAACGAGGTACGGTCCTCGGTATCCGGTATCACCGTCACGTACGATCCCGCCGCGCCGTCGGGCTCGCGCGTCCTCTCCGTCGTAATGGCCGACGGCCAGCCGCTCCGGGAGAGCGCGACCTACCAGCTTGCCACCTTCGACTTTCTGGCCGCGGGCGGCAGCGGCTTCTCGATGCTGCGCGGCCAGCCTTTCACCGGGATCGGTGAAGATGAGCTGGAGGTCTTCGACAATTATCTCGCCGGTCTGCCGCAGCCGGTCCGCATCCCGCAACCCTACATTCCGCATATCACGAAAGTCTCACGATGATCACCCAGGACCTCATCCGCCGGCTGCCCAAGGCCGAGCTGCACGTGCATCTCGACGGCAGCGTACGGCCGCGCACCCTCATCGAGCTGGCCAAGGCGCAGGGTGTCACGTTGCCGGCGCATAACGAGCGCGAGCTTGCCGAATACATGCACGTCACCGACGCGCGCAACCTGGTGGACTACCTCGCCCGTTTCGACGTCACGCTGTCGGTGATGCAGACGCCCGACGCGCTGGAGCGCTGCACCTACGAGCTGATCGAAGACGCGCACGCCGAGAATGTGCGCTACATGGAAATCCGCTATTCGCCGATTCTCTGCACCCGCAAAGGGATGCCGCTGACCGAGGCGGTGGACGCGCCGCTGCGGGGCATGGCGCGCGCCCAGGCCGATTTCGGCGTGAAGGCGCAGCTCATCATCTGCGGGATCCGCAACATGAGTCCCGAAGTGTCGCTCGAGCTGGCCAACCTCACGGTGGGCTACAAGGGGCGCGGCGTGGCCGCCTTCGACCTTGCCGGCGCCGAGTACAATTTCCCGGCCAAGAAACACAAGGAAGCGTTTTACACGGTCATCGACCACAACATGGCCACGACGGTGCACGCCGGCGAAGCCTATGGCGCCGAGTCGATCGCGCAGGCGCTGCACTACTGTCACGCGCACCGCATCGGACACGGCACCAGGCTCTACGAGAATCCCGAGCTGGAGCAATACGTCCTCGACCGGCGCGTGCCGCTGGAGATCTGCCCCACGTCGAACGTGCAGACCCATGCGGTGCCGTCGATCGAGTCGCATCCGATCCGCCGCTACTTCGACCTCGGCATCGTGGTCTGCGTCAACACCGACAACCGCTTGATGAGCGCCGTCACCGTGACCGACGAGCTGTGGCTCTGCCATAGCCGGCTCCGTTTCTCCCGCGCGGAGCTGGAGCGGATGATCCTCTACGGATTCGAGAGCGCCTTCCTGCCCTTCCGTGAGCGCGAGGCGCTGGTGGCCAAGGTCCGCCAAGAGCTGGAGGCGATCCAGTGAGCCAGCCCGATGTCCGCGCCGCCGCCGACGCGGTGCGCGCCGCGATCGGATCCCGGAAACCCGCCATCGCCATCGTCCTCGGTTCGGGGATCGGGTTCCTGGCCGACGAGCTCGCGGACGCGGTGCGGGTCAAGTACGCGAAAATCCCCGGCTTTCCCGAGCCGGGTGTGGTGGGTCACGCCGGCGAGCTGGTCGCCGGGACCCTCGACGGCGTCAGCGTCCTGGCCCAGAGCGGGCGCTTCCACCTGTACGAAGGCCATCCGCCCGCGGTCGCGGCGCTGCCGGTGCGGGTATTCCACTCGTTAGGCATCGGGACCGTCATCCTCACCAATGCCGCGGGCGGGATCCGCCGCACCTTCACGCCGGGGACGCTGATGCTGATCAGCGATCATCTCAATTTCACGGGGATGAATCCGCTGGTCGGCCAGGCGCAGGAGGGCGATCAGCGTTTTCCCGACATGACCGACCCCTACGACAGCGGCCTGCGCGACCTCGCCCGGCAGGTCGCGGCCGACGAGAAGATCCGGCTGGAAGAGGGCGTCTACGCCGCGATGCTCGGCCCGTCGTACGAGAGCAAGGCCGAAATCGAAATGCTGAAGCGGATCGGCGCGGATGCCGTCGGGATGAGCACCGTCCCCGAAGTGATCGCGGCGCGGGCGCGGGGCCTCAAGTGCCTGGGCATTTCCACCGTGACCAACCTCGCCGCCGGGCTGGGCGGGGCGTCGCTGTCGCACCAGGAAGTGCTTGAAGTTGCCGACCGGGTGAAGGGCGATCTGGGCCGGCTGATTCGCGGAATCGTCCGCAAGGTGTAACGGCACCGTCGCCGGATTGGCGGGTAGTCATTGGCCATGAGCGATTCCATCACCATCCTCGGCATTCCCGGGAGCCTCCGCAAAGCGGCGTGGAGCAAGGCCGTTCTTCGCGCCACGCAATCGGTGGCGCCTGCCGGCGTCACCATCGACTCTTTCGAGATCGAAGGCATCCCGCCCTTCAACCAGGATGAAGAGAAGAACCCGGCGCCGCGCGTGGTGGAGCTGAAGCGTGCCGTGCGAGCCGCCGACGCCGTTCTCTTCGTGACACCCGAGTACAACTACGGCATCCCCGGCGTCCTCAAGAATGCGATCGATGCGGCGAGCCGCCCGTACGGCGACAGCGCCTGGAAACACAAGCCGGTCAACGTGATTTCAAATGCGCCGCGCGCGTTGGGCGGGATCAAGGCGGCGCTTCAGCTGCGCCAGAGCTTCAGCTTTCTCGAGATGTACCCCTACGTCGGTCCCGAGATCGTGATCACCTTCGTCGCCGACAAGGTCACACCCGAAGGCGCCTTCAAGGACGACGCGACGAAGAAGTTCGTGACCGACATGCTGGTGGGATTCGAGAAGTGGATTCGGCGCTTCCGGCCCGTCTCCGCGGCCGGTGAGGCGTTAGGCGGCGGCGACTAGATCCCGAGCGGGCCGTTACCGCGGCCCAATCCCGGCGCCTGCGCGATCGCCCGCTGGACGAAGGCAATTCCCGCTCCGACGGCTGCTTCGAGAGACTGCCCCAGCGCCAGTCCGGCGGTGATCGCCGCCGACAAGGTGCAGCCGGTTCCGTGCGTCGACGTCGCCGCCAGGCGCCGATGTTCGAACACCCGCGCGCCATCCGCCGTGACCAGCACATCGACCAACGCCTCGCTCTCGAGGTGGCCACCCTTGATCAGCGCCGCCTTCGCGCCCCGCGCGATCAGCGAGTTGCCCGCCGCCTCCATCCCCGCACGGTCACGCACCGGCATGCCGCAGAGCTCCTCGGCTTCGGCGAGATTCGGCGTCACCAGCGTGGCGAGGGAGACCAGCCGCTCGGCGAGCACCTTCCTGGCGCGATCGTCGATCAGCGCGTCGCCCGACGACGCGAGCATGACCGGATCAAGAACGTAGAATGGCGGGCGATGCTGCTCGATGCCGCGGCACACGGCTTCGGCAACATCCGCGGTGCCGAGCATCCCGGACTTCATCGCGGCCGGCGGCAGATCCTCGAAGACCGCGTCGATCTGCGCGCTGACGAGCTTCGGCGACACCGATTCCCAGGCGCTCACCCCCCGCGTGTTCTGGGCGGTCACGGCGGTGACGACGCTGGTGCCGAAGACACCCAGCCGCTGAAAGGTCTTGAGATCAGCCTGAATGCCGGCGCCGCCGCCGGAGTCGGAGCCGGCGATGGTCAACGCGGTTCGCACGAGTATCTTCCGTCCGGCATGAATATCCCGAAGCTTGTGCGGGAGCTTTCGCGTCGCAAGGGCCGCGATGAGCGCGATATGGTCGTCGCCGAGGGACACCGCCTCGTCACCGACGTCCTCCAGAGCGGGGCCGGCGT
>DASXPG010000023.1:0-7747 GCA_036493755.1 Gemmatimonadales bacterium | reverse complement strand
GGCCGGCACTCATCGAAATGAACTTCAAGCCTCCCGACACCGCCGTCGGCACGAGCCTGTCGGCGGTGGTACCATCGCCGAGTGCGCCGGTGCTGTTGTGACCCCAGCAATAGCCGGCGCTTCCGACCGCGAAGGCGCATGTGTGCCCCGAGCCGGCATCCAGCCCGACGAACGTACGGCCGCCGGAAACCGGCACCGGTGTGAGTCGTTGGGTCGTCGTGCTGTCGCCGAGCTGGCCATATGTGTTGTCGCCCCAGCAATACGCTTTGCCCGGCACGCTGTCGAGCGCGCACGTGTAGCCATCGCCGGCATGGACGCCCGTGAAGGTCATGCCATTGGCGGCGGGAACCGGCACGGCGCTGCCGGTGGTCGTCCCGTTGCCGAACTGTCCCCTGTCGTTGGCCCCCCAGCAGAACATCGCTCCCGCGGCGTCGAGCGCGCAGACATGGTTGTGTCCCGCGCTGATCGACGCGTATTGCATTCCCCCGGACACCGTCTGCGGGACCGTGGTATCGGCCATCGACCCGTTACCGAGCTGCCCGGCGTCGTTGCGTCCCCAGCATACAGCGACGCCAGTGAGGACCGTTCCGCCACCACCGAGGAAGGCGAGCCCACAGGCGGATCGTCCGCCCACGGTGATGGTGAAGAACCGCCAGAAGCCGGAGATGAGAACTGGTTGATTCACTCCGCCCGCAATGTCGCCCCAGCAAAAAGGCTCGCCGCCATTGTCGGTCGCGCAGCTCCCGGCGTCGCCGACGTCCAGATTGGCGTAGTTGACCGTGCCGGGAACCTGGACCACGACGCTCGCCGACTGACCGTTCGTCGATGCATGGATCACGGCGATACCCGGGGCCTTTGCTGTGATCACTCCGGTTCCGGAAACGGTGGCAATGGAGGCCTGGTCCGTCGTCCAGAACACCACGCGATTGAACAAACGCGCTCCCGTTGCCGAGCGCAGATCGGGCATCACGTCGTAGGTCTCGGCGGTGAGGAGGGTCAGATTGTTCAACGAGCCGAAACTCAGGGAGGCCACGGAAGCGCCGGGCACCGCCCGCCAGGTGACGGTGCGCTGGCCGCACGTTGCCGTGCCGATCAGGGAGTCGAGGGCGCCATGGATTGCCTGGACGGAATCCATGCAGAGAACCACGCCCGGCGTCGTGAAGTCCGATTCGGTGAACCTGGCACCGGCAGCGGTAACGGTTCCGGTCCGGATCGAGTCGAGTATCGTATCAGCGGTCGTGGCTCCGCCGGTACACTGGCCGATGGCCTGCACGACGCCGGTGATCGATGCGGCGCGTTGATCGAATGCGAGGGAGCCGGTATCGCTGCACGTGCCGCCGCCTTGAAGCGATACGTGGGCGGTGAAATCCCAGACTCCGCCGATGGCGGCGGCGCCCGGCGCAGTGCTGTCGGCGCAGGCGCAGAGCAACAGGACGGAGCAGACGACGAGACTGGATTTCGCGAGGCTCATGGATGTGTCGCCGTCGTAGTGGAATGGCCCGCCAGGAAGTCGTGTGCGACTTCCCGCAGATCATGGTGTTCGACATCGATAAGGTAGTTCAGGCGTCGCATTGTCGAGTCACTGATGGTTCCCGCCAGCGCATCGATCGCTCGCCCAACTTCCGGATGGGCCCGCAGCGCCTCTTCGCGGATGACTGGCGCAGCCTGGTAGGGCGGGAAGTAGTGGCGGTCGTCCTCCAGCGCCACGAGATGCAGCGCCTCGATCTGCCCGTCGGTCGAATTGCCCGCGATGAGGTCCACCTGTCCGTCGGCCAGCGCACGATACGTCAGGCCGATGTCCATCACCGTGGGCGGCGCGGCGAGGGTGAGGCCGTAGGCGTGGGACAGTCCCGGAAACCCGTCGCCTCGCTCGATGAATTCGTAGCCGAAGCCGGCCTTCCAGCGTTTCGCGAACGGCGCGGCGGCACTGAGCGTCGGGGCGGGGAGGCTGTCCGCGGTCGAGCGGCGGACGACCATCGCGAAGGTGTTGTTGAAGCCTAACGGCTTGAGCCATTGCGCATGGAATTGACCGGGATACGCGGCGCGAACGCGGGCGAGCGCGCTGTCGGGATCGCTGGTCGCCGGCTGTTTGAGGATCGCCACCAGCGCGGTCCCGGTATACTCGACGTACACATCGGCCTGCCCCGCGATCAGCGCCTGGTGGCAGACGAAGGTCCCGCCGAGGTGGAAGCGCCGCTCGACCGGCACATGGGTGACCTGCTCGATCTGCTGGGCGACGATTTCGCCGAGGATGTCCTGTTCGGTGAAGTTTTTCGACGCGACGACGATGTGGTCGGCGGACGTGCAGCCCGCGAGCAACAGAAAGATGGCCGCTTGCAGCTGGCGGCTGGCCGCAAACTGAGACGGACTCACGTATTGTCTGCCGACCGCTGCCAACCGCCAACGGCCAGCCGTCGTTCGATCCACGCCAGCCCGGCATCGATCGCGATCGCCATCAGCGCCGCCGGCATCGCGCCCGCAAGGATCAGAGTGTCATTTACCGTCGCCACGCCGCGGAAGATATAGACGCCGAGCCCGCCGGCGCCGATCGCCGCCGCGATGGTCGCGACGCCGACCCCGACCACGGCCGCCACCCGGATTCCCGCCATGATCACGCCGCGCGCCAGCGGCAGCTCCACCATGCGCAGCAGCTCGCCATCGGTCATTCCCATGCCTAGCGCGGCCTCGCGCACCGCCGGGTCGACGGCGCGTATTCCCGTCACGGTATTGCGGATCACCGGCAGCAGCGCGTAGACCACCAGCGCCACGACCGCCGTGCGCGCCCCGATGCCGCCCAGGAAGGGCAACGGAATGAGAAACCCGAAGAGGGCGAGACTGGGAATGGTCTGCAGAATGTTGGCGGCGCCGAGGATCGGCGTTTCCAGCCGCGGCCGGCGGGTGACGAGGATTCCCGCCGGAATGCCGATCGCCACCGCGATGGCGGTGGAGAGCGCGACCAGGCCGAGGTGCTGAAGTGTGAGGCGCAGCACCTCGCCGCGATTGTTGGAGAGAAAATCGAGGAGGCTCACTGGTCCAGCACCGCGGCGAAGGCCTGAGCCTCGGGGTGCTCGGACGAGCGGAAGGCCATCGGTGTGCCCAGAAACACCACGCGCCCGGATGCGAAGAGGGCGATGCGATCGGCCAGCAGCATGGCCTCACGCACGTCGTGGGTTACGAAGACCACCGTCTTGCCGAGCCGCCTGACGAGCGACTTGAACTCGCGCTGCAGCTCGGCGCGGGTCAGCGGATCGAGGGCGCCGAAGGGCTCGTCGAGGAGGAGCAGCGGCGGATCCGCGGCCAGCGCGCGTGCGATACCCACGCGCTGGCGCTGGCCGCCGGACAGCGCCGCCGGAAGCCGCGCGCCGAACTGGGCGGCGTCGAGTCCGACCAGCGCGAGCAGCTCCATCGCGCGGATGCGCCGGCGCGCAGCGTCCCAGCCCTCGAGCTCCGGCACCAGCGCGACGTTGCGCTCGACCGTGAAGTGCGGAAAGAGCCCGATTTCCTGGATGACGTAGCCGATGCTGCGGCGAAGCTGGTGCGGTTCCCACGCGCTGGTCGGCTTGCCGTCCACACACACGACGCCGGTGGTCGGTGCGCGCAGCGCGTTGATCAGCTTGAGTGTGGTGGTCTTTCCGGAGCCGCTGCGGCCGAGGAGGACGAGCGTCTCGCCGGCGGCGATTTCGAGCGTCAGGTCCCGCACGGCATCCAGTCCGCCGAAGCGGACGCTGACGCCGCGGAGCGAGACCGCCGGCTCGGCTACCTGGTCCTCAGGCGCGCGCCACGGTGCGGAAGGTGGCGAAGACGAACGGATAGTGCGGCTGGAACCAGTTGCGGAAGCTGCGCCGCGCCAGCGCGCGATCGGTGGCGAAGGAGCCGCCCAGGATCACCAGGTGCTGGCCGTCGAAGAAATCCGCCGAGTAGCCGGGATAGGTCCGCGCCCAGGGCGTGAAGCCGGGGAACGGCTCGAAGACGGTGCTGGTCCACTCCCAGCCGTTGCCAACGAGGTCAAAGGCCCCGCAGTCGCTTCCGCCGTCGGCGTATGATCCTACCGGAATCGGCGCCCAGTTGGTGAAATCGATATTGGCGCGCGACGGATCGCCCCACGGCGCGCCCTGCGCGGCGCGCTGGAACTCGGCTTCGCTGGGAAGATCACGGCCATTCCACTTCGCGAAGGCCCGGGCCTCGGCGCCGCTGACGTAGACCGGCCAGTGCGCCGCGCGCTCCAGCGGGAACTCGTCGAAGAGGGTGCGATACTGCCAGCCATCCGCGCTCCTCACCCAGAAGGCGGGATGGGTGTGGTTGATCCGCTGCTTCCACTCCCAGTCCTCGCTCTTCCAGAAATCCGGATTGTCGTAGCCGCCGGTCTCGAGAAACTCGGCGTACTCGCCATTGGACACCGGCACCCGGTCGATATCGAAGTCGCCGACCCTGCGCAGCTGAGCCGGGAACTCGTTGTCCCAGCCGAAGGGGACGCGAGCGAAGTCGGCGCCTAACGTGACTTCCCCGCCCTTCACCGGCACGAGACCCTGCGCCATGCCGCCCTCGAAGCGATACGGCACAAAGGCCGCCGGCTTCTTCTTCAGCCGTAGCGGCAGCTGCTGGATCATGTACAGCAGCGTCTCCTGATGCATGACCTCGTGCTCGATGACGAGCTGCCAGACGCGGCCCTGGCCGGCGAGCACGTCGGTGCCCTGGATCGCGGCGACGTCGTCGAAGCTGTTGCGCAGCGACTCGCGCACCCGGTCGCGATAGCCGAACACCGCGGACGGTTCTGGCCACAAAGCCGGTGAGTCGGGCTCGTAGCGGTCCACGCCGACGGGATCGATGCCGCGGGCGAAGAGGTCGTCGAAGCGCGGCTCGAATCCTTCGCGGCCGAGCAGGCCGCGGACCACCTGGTTCCACGCGAAGGCCGGGAGGTGGCCCACGTAGAAGATGAACGGCTGCCGCAACGCGATGGGCCGTTCGTAGAGGGCTTTCTCATCGAGCAGAGAGAAGATCTGGTCGGATCGGCGCCAGGCGGCCTCGAGACGGTCCCGCAGCGTGGCGTCGGCGGCGGTCAGCGTAGCGGTCATACGAGCCTCAAGGGAGTACGCACCCTCCGCAGCAGCGCGAGTGCGAAGAGATTTTCCTCATCCGTATACCAGCGATCGAGCGAAAGGCCGGTGCTCTCGAGGCGCTGGACGAACGACTCGAGGCTGTACTTGCACGAGATTTCGGTGCTGATCTCGTCGCCGGCGCGAAAGTTGATCTCGAGCTCCGCGGCCGGAATGCCCACCCGGCAATCGCGCGTAGCGCGCAGCCGCATTTCGATCCACGACTTCCGGGCATCGAAGAACGCCACATGCTCCCACGCGTCGACATCGAAATCGGCGCCGAGCACGTTGTTGCAATGCCGCAGGACGTTGCGGTTGAACTCGGCCGTGACACCTTCCGCATCATTGTACGCGGCTTCGAGCCGTCCGACATCCTTCACCAGGTCGATGCCGACCAGCAGTCCATCGCCGGGCTCCAGCTGCTGCGCGACGCGCGCCAGGAAGCTCGGCACGTCGTCGGGATGCAGGTTGCCTATGGTTCCGGCGAGGAAAACCGCCAGCCGGCCGCCGCCCGGCCCGAGCGCGGCGAGATCCTGGGTGAAATCGCCGGTCACCCCCTGTACTTCCGCATCCGGAAACCGCGCCGCGATACGCCGCGCGGATTCATCCACGAACAACGCGTTGATGTCGAAGAGCACCAGCCGGGCCGCCTGCCCCGTACGCGCCATGGCCTCGAGAAGGAAGGCGATCTTCCGGCCGGCACCCGAGCCGAGCTCCACCAGCTCGGTCGGACGAATGCGGGCGATGACATCGCGCGCGATGCTCTCCAGCAGCGCCTCTTCGGTGCGGGTCTGGTAATACTCGGGAAGACGGGTGATGCGTTCGAACAGCTCGCTGCCCCGATCGTCGTAGAAATACTTGCAGGGAAGCCAGGGCCGCTCGGCGGTCAGCCCGGTGCGGACCTCGGCCGCCATGCGAATGGCGGCGTCCAGCGATGTCTGGATAGAAAGCGGTTCGGCCATGACAGCTCCAGGGGCGCGAGACAACGCAGCGTCCTCTTATAACGATGTGACCCCTATCGAGGTTCCCCGTCAAGGTGAACCTTGCACTACCCCCCTTCTGCGGAGTGAGCATGCCTGAGTGGCACCGGCTGGGAGCGCGCGAGGACGTCGCTGCGCGCGCTCCCTTCAGCCAGAAGATCGAGCGGCACAACGTGGCTGTTTTCGTGCACGAAGGCCAGGTTCGCGCGATCAGCAATATCTGCAATCACAAGGGGGGGCCGCTTTGTGAGGGGCGGGTGCGTGGCGAGTACGTCATGTGTCCCTGGCATGGATGGGAATACAGCGTCATCACCGGCAAAGGGCCGGCCGGATACGAAGCCGAAACGGTTCCGGTTTACGAGATCGAGGAGCGGGCCGACGGCGTCTATGTCGCCACGCCGCCGATCGTGAAGCGCAACGTCGTGCGTCACCGGCCGCATGCATTGCTCGGCGTGACGCCCAAGCCCGCCGGCGCGCCGATGCGCGTGCTTGGCCTGGCGACCACGGCGATGGACGAGGGCAATCCGCGTTTCGCCGCCTCCGACGCGCTCCTCGATCACGCCCTCGAAGCCGCCACGGAGCGCGGTGCCGAGACGCGGCTGCTCCGATTGCGCGACCTCGCCTTCAAGCCCTGCGAAGGGAACTATTCGAAGGCATCGCACGCCTGCACCTGGCCGTGCGCCATCACCGAGCGCGATCCTTCCGACCAGCTCACCGCGGTGTACGACGGCCTCGTGAACTGGGCCGATGTGGTCATTCTCTCCACGCCGATCCGCTGGGGCTCGGCGAGCGCGCTGTATTTCAAGATGGCCGAGCGGCTCAACTGCATTCAGAACCAGATCACGATCCACAACAAGGTGCTGATCAAGAACAAGGTGGCCGCGTTCATCATCATGGGCGGACAGGACAACATCCAGGGGGTTGCCGGCAACCTCTTCACTTTCTGGGCCGAGCTGGGATTCGTCTTCCCGCCCTTCCCGTTCATCGCGCACTCGCGCGGCTGGGATGCGGAAGACATGCAGAACAACGTGCGGCAGGTGAAGGCCAGCGACGTGTTGCGCGTCGCCGCGCGCGAGCTGACCGGGCGGGCGATGGATTTCTGGACCATCCTCGACCATCACAAGGAAGCAATGGACAAGCCGATGGAGCGCGCCGGCCGCAAGGCGTCGTCGCTCACCCTTCAGACCGAGGAGAGTTTCGCGGTATGAGCGAGCGGATGACGATCGCCAAGGCCTACGAGGCCGCCTACTTCGCCGGCAAGAAGGACGAGGTCGGATCGTACTTCACCGACGACATCGTCTACTGGGTGGCCGGACCGGCGCGCCTGGGCGGGGAGTGGAAGGGCCGCGCGCGGGTACTCGAGGCGATGTGGAACCGTGAGCCGGGCCTCGGCGCGGCCGACTGGGGCTATGAGGAAGTCTGGCGCAACTGGTACGAGGCCGACGACCGGATCATCGTCGAGATCCGCGAGAAGAGCTGGCTCAAGAGCGCACCGAAGGACGTGATGGATGCCCGCACCTGCGTGGTTCTGCGCTTCGCCGGCACCCGGATCGCCGAAATGCGCGACTACACCGACGCGTGGCTGTATGGGGAGTTCCTCGCCGGACACCAGGCCGAGCTGCCGAAGTTTCGTTAGGCGGCCACCCCTCAGGGCTCGCGCCCTTTCCGCTTGAG
>DASXPG010000022.1:0-25195 GCA_036493755.1 Gemmatimonadales bacterium | reverse complement strand
CCGGATCATGCTGGGGTTGATGGCGCTGACCTTCATCGCCTATTTCGGCAATTACTTTGCGGGCGGTCCGGATTTCGGCGGGCGCTACTGGTTCCTGATGATCGTGCCGCTGGCAGCCCTGACGGCGCGTGCCGCGCTCGCGGATGATGCGGGGCTCGATCAGCAGTACTCAACCGGAATGCTGACTGGTCTGGCGGCGCTGACCCTGGCCGCAATGCTGACCTTTGTCCCCTGGCGGTCGGTGGACAAGTACTGGCACTACCGGGGAATGCGCCCCGGCGTGGCGGCCCTGGCAGGCGCTCGGCAGATGGGTCGCAGCCTGGTGATGGTGCGGGGACGCGAGGTCCCCGACTACGCCTCGGCGGCGCCGTACAATCCGCTCGATCCCAACGCGCCGGTGCCGGTCTTTGTCCGGCGCCGCGATGGAGCGACCGACAGCGCCGTCATCAACAGTTTTCATGATCGCCCGGTGTGGCTGGTGGCCGGGCCCACGGTGACGGGAAGAAGCTACGAGGTCGAGGCCGGTCCACTGACGGCGTCGCAGGCGCTGGAGCGAATGGGAGCGAGGACCGCGCCCTGACGGCGCGGAGTTTCTACGACGGCATTCCGGTCCTGGTGCTTGGCGCGTCAGGATTCATCGGCCGCAACGTCGCGCGAGCGCTGGTGGCTTCGGGTGCCAGGGTTACGGCGGCGGTGCGCGACGGTGCATCGGCGCGCGCGGCGTTCGAGGCCGATGAGATCGACGTGGATTGCATGGTGCGCGACCTGCTCGAGCCGGGCGCTCTCGAGGAGGTGTTCGCCGGCGCCCAGCCGGCGGTCACCTTCAATCTTGCCGGCTACGGCGTCGACCGCTCGGAGCGCGACGCGGCGCGGATGTGGCGGATCAATGTGGAGCTCGTCGAGCGCGTCGCCGCGCTGGCCGGGGCGGGCGCGCCCGGTTCGGGGATGCGGCTGATTCATACCGGCTCGGCGCTGGAGTACGGCGCGATGACGGGGACGCTGTCGGAGGATGCGGCGCCGAATCCGACCACCGACTATGGCCGCTCGAAGCTCGAGGCGACCCGCTACCTGGCGGCCCGCGCTCCGGCGCGGAGCGTGACGGCGCGGCTTTTCACCGTCTATGGCCAGGGCGAGCATGAAGGACGGCTGCTGCCGAGTCTCATGGCGGCGCGGGAGCAGGCCCGGCGCATTCCGCTGAGCGATGGTACCCAGCGTCGCGATTTTATCTACGTCGACGATGTGGCGGAAGGGTTGCTGCGACTGGGCGCGGGGTCGCCGATACCCGGCGGCGTCGTGAATCTGGCGACCGGGGTGTTGACCAGCGTGCGCGAGTTCGCGCTGCGGGCCGCCCGGACCTTGCGGATTCCCGAGAGCGATCTCGATTTCGGCGCACTCCCGCAACGCGCCGACGAAATGGCGCCCGACCGCATCGCGGTGGACCTGCTGCGGCGCTCCATCGGCTGGGTGCCGGCGATATCGATTGAAGACGGCGTGCGACGCACGGCGCGACATCTACATCAGGAGTCGACCTCATGATGCTCCGGCTCGATGGCTCGATGAAACAGAATCTCGACGCGGCAGCCCGCGCGTTCGACGAAGACGGCTATTTCATGCTCGAAGGGGTGAGCGACGCGGTGACATCGCTCTTCATCCCGATCGTCGCCGACCGGCTGGGTGTCGACACCCGCGCGATGGGCGAGATCCTCGATCCGAACAGCCCGCCTGTGGTGCTGCCGGTCGAGGTGCGCCAGCGCATGTCGCGCATCGACACCTCGCCCCAGCTGGCGCAGGCGCTGGTGAAGGTCATCGAGCCGGTGCTCATCCGGCTGCTCGGCACGATCGTCCACGTCAGCAGCAATTTCCACGGCCAGTTCAAGGGCGGCGACGCCGCGAAACCGGTCGACCACGGCGGTTACGATCCCAAGGCGCAGTACGCCGAGGTCCAGGGGCAGTACCTGATCCACCAGGATTTCTCCGGTGCCGCGATTCCCACCAGCCCCGCCGGGATCACGCTCTGGACGCCGCTCAACAGCTGCCCCGACTGGAATCTGCGGATTTATCCGGGAAGCCATCGCGCCGGGCTGCTGTGCAACCAGTGGCTGTCGCTCAACGACGATCGCCTCAAGAACTTCCGGCCGCCGGTGGACATCCAGGCGAAGGTCGGCACCTGCGTGATCTTCAACTCGCTGCTCCTGCATTCGAGCAGCAATCCGGGTCCACGCCGCCGCCTGAGCTGCGACATCCGCTTCTTCCCGCTCTGCGGCTTTCTGCCGTCGACGCCCTATGTGCTCGGCGACCGGGCGCTGGAAACGATCAAGAGCCAGCTGGCGAAGACCGAAGGCGCGACGTTGCGTGAGCCGTTGCTCGAGGTGCTGGCCTGGCTGGGCGAGAATGTGCTCGACACCAGTGTGCCGCCGCACGACATCCGCAACTGGGCCAACTACCTCAGCGTTCTGCTGGGCGGCGACCCGGCACGCGCGCTGCCATACATGGTGCGGTTCGTGAACGAGAAGATCGGGGTCGATGGGCCCGACGCCTACACCTCGAAGTTTCACGATCGCCCGGTGCATGACGATGTGATCGAGGGCGTTCGCGCTCGCCTCAAGACGGCGCCGGCGGGGTCCGCGGCGTGACCGGTTCGCCGGATGGAACGCCGGACCTCAGCATCGTCATGCCGTGCTACAACGAGGCAGAGAACGTTCCCAACACCGTGCCGCGGCTCGTCAAGGCGCTATTGCAGGAAGAGGGCTGCCGCTTCGAGATGATCTGCGTCGACAACGGCAGCGGCGATGCGACCTGGGCGAAGCTCGGCGAGCTGGAGGCGCGCTATCCCGGTGTGGTTCGGCGGGTGAAGGTCGAGAAGAATATCGGCTTCGGGAACGGTGTGCTCACCGGGATCAAGGCCGCGCGCGGCACCTGGATCGGCACCGTCGCGGCCGACGGCCAGGTGGATGCCGAGGATTTCGCGCGGCTGTATGTCGCCTGCGCGGTGACCGACGGCCGGGTGCTGGGGAAGGTGCGGCGGCGGTATCGCATGGATGGCTTCATCCGCAAGATCATTTCGGTGGGCTATAACAGTTTCGTCCGGCTGCTCTGGCCGGCGCTGGGCTCGTGGGACGTAAACGGCCAGCCGCGGATGATCCGCAACGACGTGGTGCGCGAGATGGACCTGCGCTCCACCAACTGGCTGCTCGATCCCGAGATGATCATCAAGGCGCACTACATGGGCATCCGGGTGCTGGAGATGAACGTCTTCGCCCGGATGCGCGGCAACGGCCTCTCCCATGTGCGCATGTCCACCTGCTGGGAGTTCTTCAGCTACCTGGTGCGCTTCCGCTTCTCCCGGCGGCTGCGTGACTGGCGCCAGGGACTGGGACAGGGACGGGCGGTGCCGGCGGCATGAGCGCCAATCTTCCGAAGGTGGTGATCCTCGCCGGCGGCCGCGGGACGCGCCTCGCCGAAGAGACGGGGATGCGGCCGAAGCCCATGGTCGAGATCGGCGGCAAGCCGATGCTCTGGCACATCATGAAGATCTATGCGGCACATGGGCATCGCGATTTTCTCGTCGCCTGCGGCTACAAGGGTGAGATGATCAAGGAGTACTTCCACAACTACGCGGTGCATAACAGCGATTTCGTGGTCGACCTGAAGAGCGGTGGCCTCGAAATGCTGAGTGCCAGCCAGCTCGACTGGCGGGTCGGGGTCATCGATACCGGCCTCGACACCATGACGGGGGGCCGGGTCCTGCGGCTCAAGCCCTTCCTCGACGGCCGCACTTTCATGGCGACGTACGGAGACGGGCTCGGCAACATCGATATCGCCGCGGTGCTGGCCTTCCACCGCGCGCACGGCAAGCTGGCGACGGTGACCGCCGTGCGCCCGCCCGCCCGCTTCGGCGATCTCGCGCTCGATGGCGACAGGGTCCGCGCATTCGTCGAGAAGCCGCAGACCGGTGAAGGATGGATCAACGGCGGATTCTTCGTGCTGGAGGCGGGGGTCCTCGATCATATCGCCGGCGACAACGTGAGCCTGGAGCAGGGACCGCTCAGCAAGCTCGCCGCCGACGGGGAGCTGATGGCGTACCGTCACGCCGGGTTCTGGCAGCCCATGGATACGCTGCGTGAGAAGGAGCTGCTCGAAGCACTCTGGGCCGAAGACCGCGCGCCGTGGAAGACATGGGCATGAGCTTCTGGCAGGGGAAGCGGGTCTTCGTCACCGGCGCGACGGGCCTGCTCGGCTCGCACCTCACCGAGGAGCTGCTGGATCGCGGCGCCGACGTCACGATCCTGATGCGCGACTGGGTGCCCGACAGCCGCGCGGCCTCATCGGGCCTGCTGGCGCGCTGCCAGGTGGTGCGCGGGGAGCTGGAGGACTACGACACCGTCTTGCGCGCGCTCAACGAGTACGAAATCGACTCGATCCTCCACGTCGGCGCCCAGACCATCGTGGGTACCGCGGCGCGGAGCGCGATGTCGACCTTCGAGTCGAACATCCGCGGCACCTGGTGCCTGCTCGAGGCCGCCAAGGAGCTGAAGAGCCGCATCCAGCGCGTGGTGGTGGCATCGAGCGACAAGGCCTACGGCGTACACGAGAAGTTGCCGTACACCGAGGATGCGCCGCTCCAGGGCCGCTATCCTTACGACGTCTCGAAGTCGTGCACCGATCTCATCAGCTTCAGCTATTACCACACGTACGGGTTGCCTGTCGCGGTCACTCGTTGCGGCAATCTCTTCGGCGCGGGCGATCTCAATTTCAATCGCATCATTCCGGGGACGATCCGCTCGGTACTCGAGAACCAGCGGCCGATCATCCGCAGCGACGGCACGCTGGTGCGCGACTACTTCTACGTGCGTGATGCGGTCAACGCCTACCTGACGCTCGCCGAGCGGGTGCCGGGAGACAAGGTGAGCGGCGAAGCCTTCAATTTCGGAACCGAGCTGCCGCTGTCGGTGCTCGACGTCGCGAATCGGATTCTCGCGCTGATGGGCCGGACCGACCTCGAGCTGAAGATCATGAACGAGGCGACCAACGAGATTCCCAAGCAGTTCCTGGACTGCACCAAGGCGCGCAAGATCTTCGGCTGGAAGCCGGCGTACACTTTCGAGGCCGGTCTCAAGGAAACCGTGGCCTGGTACCAGAAATGGCTGTCGGCCCGGCGGCCCAGCTGACGGCGGCCACGCCGGCGGTCCTGCCGCGGCCCGACGCGACGCTGCCGGCGAAGCGGAGCGACGGGCTGATCCTGCTCGCGCTGCTGGTCGTCGGCGCGGTGCTGCGGGGCATCGATCTCGGCGACGGCCTCTGGTACGACGAGATCGCCACGCTGGTGCGCTACGTGCGGCGGCCCCTGGGCGAAATCGTCACCCGCTTCGACACCCAGAACCAGCACATGCTGTACTCGATCCTGGCGCACGCGGCGGTGCGCCTCTTCGGCGAGCATCCCTGGACGCTGCGGCTTCCGGCCGCGGTATTCGGCGTGGCGAGCATATGGGCGGTGTGGCGGCTGGGGGTGCGGATCACCTCGCGTCGCGAAGCGCTGATCGCCGCGGGATTGATTTCCGTTTCTTCGACCCACGTCTGGTTTTCGCAGGACGCGCGCGGCTACACCATGCTGCTGTTTTTCTCGGTGGTCGGAACGGGCATCTTCTTCGACCTGCTGGAGCGGGGCGAGCGCCGGTCCGGGGTGGCCTACGCGATCGTCATGGCGCTGGCCTGCTGGACCCAGGTCGCCGGGGCCTTTGTCGTCGCGGGACACGGGCTGGTCTGGCTCACCAGAGAAGTGCGGGGCGCGTGGTTCGCCCGCGGCCCAGGGGACACCCGGTCGTTCCACATCATGCGGACGGCGCAGTTCACGCCGCTGGTCGCCATGATCGGCACCGGCATCCTGAGTGCGGTGCTCTACGCCCCGGTCCTCGGCGCGATGACGCACACCCTCGCCGGCCCCGGGGCGACGGGCGGAGCGCCTGAATGGAAATCGTTAGGCTGGTTCGTCCGGCAGGCGGCGGGCGGGCTGGTGCGCGGCATTCCGGGCGGCTGGATCGCGCTGCTGGTCGGCGGAGTCGTGGCGCTGGTCGGCGTCGCCAGCTACTGGCGGCGCGCGCCGATTGCCACGCTGCTGCTGCTCGCGCCGGGGCTGGTGACGGCGGTCGTGATGCTGGTGACGGCGCATAATCTCTGGCCCCGGCTCTTCTTCTTCGCCGTCGGCTTCGCGGCGTTGATCGCGGTGCGCGGCGGCTTCGCGATCTGCAGGATGGCGCTGGGCGAGCGCGGGAAAATGGTGGCCACCGTTGGCGCGATTCTCGCCGGCGTGGCCAGCCTCGCCACGGTGCCGCGGGTCTGGGCGCCCAAGCAGGATTACGGCGGCGCGATGAGATGGCTGGCGCAGGCCAACACCGCCCGGGAGCCCGTCATCACGCTGGACATGACCCGGCTTCCGTACCGCGACTACTACCAGACCAGCTACATCGCCGCCGACTCGGAGCCCCAGATCGTGCAGGCCGAGTCGCAGGGACATGCCTGGGTGCTGGTGACTTTTCCGGAACGGCTGGAGGCGGTGGATTCGGCGACCTGGAGCCATCTGCACTGTTGCTACCAGGAGATCCGTCGGTTTGGTGGCTCGGTGGATGGAGGCACGATTCTCGTGATGCACAGCCGGTGAGCGCACAGCGTGGCCACGTCGAAATCGTGGGCGACGGGCTCGAGTCGCTCGCGCGTGCCGTTTCGGTCGTGATCCCCGCCTACAACGAGGCGGCGCACGTCGCCGAGCAGGTCAGGGCGGTGCAGACCGTCATGAACAGCAGCGGCTGGTCGTACGAGATCATCGTGGTGGACGACGGCTCGACCGACGGCACCGCCGAGGCCGCGGCGGTGGGCGGTGTCCGGGTGCTGCGTCGTTCGCGGAATCGGGGCTACGGCGCCGCGCTCAAGCTGGGCATCGATCATGCGCGCCACCCCTGGATTCTGATCACCGACGCCGATGGCACCTATCCGGTCGATGCGATCCCCAGCCTTCTTGCCGCTTCGGCCCAGAACGACATGGTGGTGGGCGCGCGCACCGGCGCGAAAGTGAAGATCCAGCTGTTGCGGCGGCCGCCCAAGGCATTCCTCAACTGGCTCGCCAGCTATCTCGCCGGACAGAAGCTTCCCGACATCAACTCGGGTCTGCGGCTCATGCGGACCGATCTGGTCCGGCGCTACGAGCACCTGCTGCCTTCGGGTTTTTCGTTCACCACCACGATCACCCTCGCGGCGGCGTGCAACGACCACGCCGTCGAGTACGTCCCCATCAATTACCACGCGCGGCTCGGAACCTCGAAGATGCGGCCCCGCGCCGCCTACGATTTCACCCTGCTGATTCTCCGGAACATCGTCTTCTTCAACCCGCTGAAAGTCTTCATCCCGGTGGGTGGCGTCTTGTTCCTGGCCGGCCTGGTCAAGTTCGGCTACGACATTCTGCTGGACAATCTGTCGGAAAGCGCGGTCCTCGCGCTGCTCGGCGCCCTGATCGTCTGGGCCGTCGGGTTGCTCGCCGATCAGAACGCGCGCATCGCCACCCAGAAACGATGAAGGTCTGGGTCAAGGCGGCAGTCAGCGTCGGTCTCCTGGCGCTGCTGTTCTATCTGCTTCCGCTCAACCAGGTGCGGGAGGCGGTGAGCCGCATGCCGGGCCGCGTCTGGCTCGGCGTCCTCGGCCTCTTCGCCCTCGGCCATATGCTCGGCGTCCAGAAGTGGCGGCTGCTGCTGCAGGCCAGCCGTGGTCGCATCAGCTACTTCGATGCGCTGCGCTGCTACGGCGCCGGGCTGTTCGCGAATCTCTGCCTGCCGAGCATCGTGGGCGGCGACGTGCTCCGGGCCATGATGGCGGGCCGCCTCACCGGACGGATGGAAGCGGCGTTTCTCTCCAGCATCATGGACCGGGTGATCGACGTGGCCACGCTGGCGATCCTGATCACCGCCGGCGCGCTGACCGCCCGCACCGCGCTCCACGGCTGGAGCGGCGAGGTGCTGACGGCGGCATTCGTGATCGGCATCGGCCTCGGCCTGCTGGCGATTCCCTTCGTGTTGAGGCGGCCGTTGGCGGCGTGGCCGAAAAGGCTGCGGCGGCCGGTCGGGCGGGCGCTGGTGGCGCTGCGCCACCTGGCGCAGCGGCCGGCCAGCGCGGCGATGGCGCTGACAATTTCGATCACCATCCAATCGCTCTTCGTCCTGCTCAATGTCTGGATCGGCGGGCAGATCGGCATTACGCTGGCGCTGCCGCTCTGGTTCATGGCCTGGCCGCTGGCCAAGGTCGCCGGGCTGATGCCGATCAGCCTGGGCGGGCTGGCGGTGCGGGACGCGACCTTCGGGGCGCTGCTCGTCCCGTTAGGCGTGCCGATGGCGCGCGGCGTCGTGGCGGCCCTGGTCTGGCAGACGGTGATGATCGCCGGTGGGTTGCTCGGCGGTGTGTCGTGGTGGCTGCTGTCCAGGCGCCGGGCGGGCGGGGCATCGTTCCGCGACTTGCTGGCACCGGCGCGTGAGCATGGCTGAGCGCCCGCGGGTCATCATCCTCGGTGCCGGACCGGCGGGCGTGGGCGGCGCGTACGCGCTGACCAGGGACCAGCGCGCGTCGGTCACCGTCCTCGAGGCACAGCGTGCCGTCGGAGGGAATGCCGGCAGCTTCGAGTGGGAGGGACAGCGGCTCGACTTCGGCAGCCACCGGCTGCATCCCGCGACGCGACCCGAAATCCTCGCCGATATCAAGCGATTGCTGGGGGATGATCTTCTCGACCGGCCACGGCACGGCCGCATCCTGCTGCGCGGGCGGTGGATTCATTTTCCGCTGAAGCCGGTCGACCTGTTGCTGAAATTGCCCAATGGCTTCGCCGCCGGCTCGATGCGCGATGCCGTGGTGAAGACGCTGGCCAAGCCGCCCGAAGGCGACAGCTTCGCGTCGGTGCTCCTCGCCAATCTCGGCCCCACGATCTGCCGCGATTTCTACTTCCCTTACGCCCGCAAGATCTGGGGCCGTGAGCCCGAGGAGCTGTCGGCAATCCAGGCGCGGCGCCGCGTTTCGGCCGGATCATTCCTCAAGCTGGCGCGGAAGGTTCTCTCGGCGGTCCCGGGACTGAAGCCGCCGGGCGCCGGGAGATTCTGGTATCCGCGCCGGGGCTACGGACAGATCAGCGAGGCGTACGCGGCCGAGGCCGTGGCCAAGGGCGCCGACCTGCAGATGGGGTGGCGCGTCTCGCGCGTCGCGCGCGCCAGTGCATCATGGACGGTCACCGCGGAGCAGGGAAGCGAGCGTCGCGAGTGGACCGCCGAGCATGTGTGGTCCACGCTGCCCATCAGCCTGCTGGCGCGGATGGTCGATCCCGCGCCCCCGGCGGCGGTTTCCGAGGCCGCATCGGCGATGAGTTTCCGCGCGATGATCCTGGTTTATCTCAGGCTCGATGTGCCGCAATTCACCGAGTTCGACGCGCACTATCTGCCGTCGGCCGACATCGCCATCACCCGGCTCAGCGAGCCGAAGAATTACGCGGTTTTGAAAGAACCAGCGGGCCACACCGTATTGTGCGCCGAGCTGCCCTGTTCCCCCGGCGATAAGTACTGGGAGATGGACGACGCGGCCCTGGGTCGTCTCGTCGCCGATGACCTCGCGCGGGCCGGCCTCCCGTTGGCGCGGCCTCCCGTCGGCGTTCTCGTCAGGCGGCTCAAGCAGGCATATCCTATCTATCTGACAGGATATGAACGCCCCTTCGGCGTGCTCGATGCCTGGGCCGAGAGCCTGCCCAACCTGCTGACCTACGGCCGGCAGGGCCTCTTCGCGCACGACAACACCCACCACGCGCTGTACATGGCCTACTGCGCCGCCGAATGCCTGAGCGACGCCGGATTCGATATGGATCGCTGGCGGCGGTATCGCGAGATTTTCGCGACCCACGTGGTGGAAGACTAGACGATGGCCACGACGATGGACTGGTGGCACTCGAAGCGGGCCTGGCCGGCGCCGCCCTATGGCCATCTCCCCGCGCTGGACGGCCTGCGCGGGGTCCTGGTCTGGTTCGTGGCGCTGCGGCACTTCAACGACCTGTGGAATCCGTCGACGCCCAAGGAGCACATCTACTCCTTCTTTGTGCACCTCAGCATCACGGCCCTCGATGTCTTCTTCGCCATGTCGGGATTCCTCATCACCGGCATCCTGCTGGAATCGAAGGGAAAACAGTTCTACTTCCGGAATTTCTACATCCGGCGCACGCTGCGGATTTTTCCGGTCTACTACGCCTTTCTGTTCGTCTGGTTCATCCTGCTGCCACTCGTGGTTCGCGACCCCCACGCCCCGTTCCGGCAACCGGCGCTGGTGCAGGTCTGGTACTGGACCTACACCACGAATTTCATGATCGCGCTGCGGGCCGCGCCGTTCGCTCCCGGCACCTATCACTTCTGGTCCCTGGCCTACGAAGAGCAGTTCTATTTTCTCTGGCCCGCGGTGGTGTTCTTGTGCAGCCGGAAGGCGCTGATCCGCTTCACGATCGGCGCGTTCTTCTTCGCGCTGCTTTTTCGTACCGCGAGCATGCTGCTGGGCTGGCCGTACGAGGCGGGGTTCCTGCTCCTTCCCGGCCACATCGATCCGCTGGCACTGGGCTGCCTTCTGGCTCTCGTGGCCCACGACCCGTCATGGCGCGAGCGGATCTCGAAGTGGGCTGCGCCGGCCTGGATGGCATCCTTCGCGGTCATCGCCGGCATCATCGTGAGCACCGAGCACTTTCTCCCCGAGCAGCCGGTGGTCCGCACCATCGGGATGACGGCCTCGGCGATCTGCGCGGCCGCGACGATCGTGATCGTCGCCTCCCTCACCGTCGGCAGCTGGCCGCACCGTTTTCTGGCGAGCAAGCCGATGGTGCAGCTGGGGACATATTCTTACGCCTGGTACATCCTGCACTACCCCGTGCGGCAGCTGACCGAGCTGCTGGGGCTTCACGAGATCCAGTTCACTAAATGGCTGCACATCCGGCTGCTCGGCCAGCTGGTCTATACCGCGTTCTTGACGGCCCTGGCGGTGGTGGCGGCTGCTTTGAGCTGGCACCTGCTCGAAAAGCGCATGCTGAAGCTCAAGCGGCTCTTCCCTTACGGTCAGGCATTGAAACCAGTGCCCCCGGCTCCCTAGGATTGGTACGCGTAACGATGAGATCCGCTGACCCTGGAGCGAGCTCGTGACCGGTCGCGATCGTGACAACGGCTTGCCGATGATGACCGCGCGCGCCGTCGCGTGGCGTCTTTTTTTCACGGCCTGGATCGTCTTTGTCCTGCACTTCGCGACCGACGTGGTGCGCGAGCACTATCCGGCGCTGGCCATCGGCGACCACTTCTCGTTCAATCTCGAGGAGTACTGCGGCCTCCATCCCGACCTCTTCGAGACGCCGGGTTACGGCTGCCACATCGGAAACAATCCCGGCGTATCGATGCTCGCGGCGATTCCCTACGCTCTCGCGCGTCCGATCATCGACCCCATCGTGGCCAGGGTGAAGGCGAAGCGTGCCGCGAGCGGGAGCAACGAGCCGCCGGTCTACAACTCGCCCTGGCCCAACGCGCGCCGCTTCTACGCCGAAGCCTGGAAGCGGGGGCTCGATATCAAGCTCGGCCTGGCCGCATTCGTCATGCAGGCCTTCTGCATGGCGCCCAGCTCGGCGCTGGGCGTGGTGCTGGTCTTCTTTGCCCTGCTGGCGACGCTCAAGAATCAGCGCCAGGCGATGTGGCTCGCGCTGCTCTACGCCTTCGGGACGCCGGTGTTTTTCCGAACCGGCTTCCTGAATCACAACCTGATGCTCGGCCATATCGCGTTCGCGGGCCTGCTGGCGGTTTGGAATCCCTGGGGCTGGACGCGGCTGACGCCGCGTACCCGCGACGTGCTGTGCGGCGTCGCGGCCGGAACCACGATTCTTTTCGACTACACCGGCGCGGTGATCATCCTGGCGCTCGGGGCTTACGTGGTCATCAAGCATTGGCGCGAAGGCGGCATGAGCGTTGCGTGGGGTGGTGCTGTGCGGTTCGTGCTGGGAACCATTCCACCGGTGCTGCTGCTCTGGTTCTACCAGTACGAGGCCTTCGGCAATCCGTTCCTGCCGGGGCAGCACTGGATGCCGGCGGTGGAGTTCATCGAGCGTGGCTACCAGGGCTACCAGTTTCCGCCGGTCCCCTCGCTTCTGGGCATGCTCGTCCTCGATTACCGGTTCGGTCTCTTCGTCTGCGCGCCGATTCTGCTGCTCGCGCTGATCGCCCCCTTCGTCGATCGCGGCGCCGACCGCCGGCTGCCGGCGCTGGAAATGGGCGCGATGCTCGGCGTCGCGGCGATCATCTGGCTCTTCTTCGGCGGCAACAACTACACCCGGCTCGAGTTCAACACCGGCATCCGTTACATGGCACCGGTCCTTCCCTTCATGTTCGTTCCGGCGGCGATGGTGCTGGTGCGGATGCGTCCGCGGACCGCCTACGCGTGGGCGCTGCTGTCATTGGTGATCGCGTGGCCGCTGGCGATGTACCGGGAGGTCGAAAAGCCGCTGGGAGTCTTCGATCCGGTGGTCCGGACCTTCAGCGGCGGCTTCGCGCTGCCCGCGCTCGAGACGCTGTCGCAAACCTCGGGACAGTACGGCGACTTCTTCGCGCACGGCGTATCCGCGATTCCGCTCTTCTGTTTCGCCGGTGCGGTGATCTACGGCATCTGGGCGCCGTGGAGCCGGCGCCGCAGCCCGGTATGAGCGCCTCACCCGTTTCCGCCGCGCGGATGCGCACCGTGGACATCATGATCCCGGTGCTCAACGAGGCGCACGTGCTCGAAAAGAGCGTCAATACGTTGCGCGCCTTTTGCCGGGCCGAGCTGCCCTGGCACTGGCGCGTCGTCGTGGTGGATAACGGCTCGACCGACGGCACGCAGGAAGTGGCGCAGCGGCTGAAGGATCAATTCCCGGACGAAGTGGATTTCTACCACCTCGACCAGCGGGGCCGCGGGCGCGCGCTACGGTATGCCTGGGGTCGCAGCACCGCCGATGTCTGCACCTACATGGACGTCGATCTCTCCACCGAGCTGCCGGCGCTGCGCCGGATCGTCGACCCGATTCTCGCCGGCAAGGCCGATCTCGCCACCGGCTCGCGGCTGCACAAAGGCCTGTCGCGCGTCACCCGCTCGCTCAAGCGCTACATCCTCTCCAAGTCCTACAACATCATGGTGCGGACCATTCTCAACACGCGGGTCCGGGATCATCAGTGCGGCTTCAAGGCCGCGAGCCGGCAGGTGATCGAGCACGTGGTACCGCAGGTCCAGGACCAGACCTGGTTCTTCGATACCGAGCTGCTGGTGTTGTCGGAGAAGCAGGGCTACCGGCTCGCCGAAGTGCCGATCCACTGGGTCGAGGACCAGGACAGCCGCGTGAAGATCGCCAAGACCGCCTTCGACGACATCATGGGCATCCTTCGCGTCCGCTGGCTGCTCTGGCAGTGGATGCTGGGGCGCGGCGATCCGCCGCGGCGGATGGTGGGCGAAAAGACGGCCTGATGCGCTCCCTGTTCGTGACCGGCGGTAGCGGATTCATCGGGCGCCGGTTTCTGTCGCAGATTCCCGCGGGCCGCTATCGTCGCATCGTTGCGCTGAGCCGGCGGCCGCAGCTGGCGATGGACGGCGTGACCTGGGTGCAGGGCGACCTGGCGAGCGCCGCTCCCTGGAAGCAGTTCCTCGACGACACGACCGACGTGGCGCACTTCGCCGCTGCCACCGGGGCGGTCAGCGCCGCCGTCCATCGCGCCGTCAATGCCGACGGCACCGAGACCCTGGTGCGCGCATGCGAGCGCGCCCGCGCCGCCGGCCTGCTCTTCGTTTCCTCAATAGCGGCGCGGTATCCCGAAGATGCGCACTATCCTTACGCGACCTCCAAGCGGGAGGCCGAAGCGATCGTGCGGGGCAGCGTCGTCCCCTTCGTCATCGTTCGGCCGACCATCGTGCTCGGGGACGGGGCGCCGATTCTTGGCCGGCTGCGCTCGCTGGCCGGCGGCCCGGTGATCACTGTCATCGGCGACGGCCTGGCCAGGGTGCAGCCCATCGACGTGGATGACGTGGCGGCGGCGGTGACGCTGCTCCTCGAGCGGCGCGCCTTCGACGGCGGCACCCGCGAGCTGGGCGGCCCCGAAGTCCTGACCATGGAGAAGCTGCTGGGACGGATACGCCACTCGTTAGGCAAGGCCAGGGCCCGTGTGGTGCACCTTCCCTACGGGCCGGCGCGCGGCGGACTGATCGTCGCCGAAGCCCTGCTGGGCGGGCGGTCCCCGGTCTCGGCGGGCCAGCTCACCGCCTTCGTGCAGAACAGCGAGGCGCAACCCGATGCATTCTGGGAAGCGTTGCGCCCCCGGCTCAAGACCATCGAGCAGATGGTGAAGCCTGCCGGCACCGGTGTGGCCACGCGTGGCTGAGGGCGGCCCCGGCCTCGAGCGCGAAGCCCGGATGTTTGCGCGGGCGCTGATCGGCGTGCAGGCCACGCCGTACGTCATCCGGCAATATCAGCGTGCCCACGATTCGCTGCCGCTCGCCCCGGTGAACGGTTTCAACCGGGTGCTGATGGTCGTGGCCGCCTCCGGGCCCACGCTGACCCGCATCGCCGACGCGTACGCACGGATCTTCGCGCGGCGGGCGATCCTGCGCCGCAAGCTGGTCGTGATGCTCGCGATCCTCGAGAGCTCGACCCCCGCCGACGCCGCCTTCAAGCCGCGCGGCAGCGGGCTGGGCGCCTGGCTGGCTCTGGCGACCGCCGGCATCGGTGCGGTCCTCGCGACGGTGGCGGGCGTCATCCTGATGGGCCCGCTGCACATCGTCAGCCGGATCGCCGCGGGGCGCGTCTGAAGATCCTCGTCGTCGGATCCGGCCCCTCCGGTGTGCATTTCGCCCAGACGGCAATCGAGGGCGGGCACAGCGTCCTGATGCTCGACGTCGGGCACGAGAGTCCGCCGCCGGTCGCCCAAGGCGCCACCTTCGACGAGCTGAAGGAGCGACTTGACGATCCGGTGGGCTATCTCCTCGGCAGTGATTTCCAGGGCGTCACGCTGCCCGGCTCGGGCGAGTTCTACGGCCTGCCGCCGAGCAAGGACTTCGTCCTCGCACCGCGTCGCGAGTATGTGCTCAAGGAGTGGGGCTTTGCGTCGCTGGCGTCGTTCGGGCGTGGCGGGCTCGCCGAAGCCTGGACCGGCGGCGTGTATCCCTGGACCGATGCCGAGCTGGCCGATTTTCCGTTTGGCTATCAGGATCTGCTGCCGCATTACGAGGAAGTGGCCCGGCGGATCGGCATCAGCGGGGCGGTGGACGACCTGGCGCCGTTCTTCCCGTCACACGCCGATCTTCAGTCGCCGTTGCGTCTCGACGTGCACTCCGAGCGGCTCCTGGCCACCTATGCGAGCCGGCGAGACTCGTTCCGCGCCGGCGGCTGCTTCGCGGGCCGGTCGCGCATTGCCGTTCTCACCGCTCAGCACGAGGACCGGGGACCCTGCACCTACCTGGGCCGCTGTCTCTGGGGTTGTCCGCACGCCGCGTTGTACACGCCGCGGGTGACGCTGGAGCGGCTCTTTGCCCGCCCGGAATTCAAGTATGTCGGCGGCTCGTACGTCAGCCACTGCGTCTGGGACGGCGCGCGCCGGGTCAGCGGTGTGGTAGTGGTGCGTCCCGATGGGACCGAAGAAACCGTCGCCGCCGATGCGGTGGCGCTGGCGGCGGGTGCGTTGTCGTCGGCGCGCATCATGCTGGAGTCGGTCCGGCGCGCCACCGGCGAAGTGCTGAACCTGGCGGGATTGATGGACAACCAGCAGATCCTGATGCCGTTCCTGAATCCCGGCATGATCGGCAAAGCCACCAACGAGCGCGATTATCAATACCACCAGGTCTGCCTCGGCCTCTCCACCCCGGACCCGAAGCATTACATCCACGCGCAGCTCACCACGCTGAAAAGTGCGATGGCGCACCCGGTGATTCAGAGCCTGCCGATGGATCTCGCCTCCGGTACCCGGGTCTTCCGGCTGCTGCGCTCCGCGTTAGGCGTCGCCAACGTCAATCTCCACGACACCCGCCGTCCCGATTGCACCGCCACGCTCGAGCGCGCCGAGCGAGGGCCGTGGAAGCTGGTGCTGAACTACCGGCCGGCGGCGGACGATGCCGCCCAGATCTCGGCTGCGACCCGCCGCGTCAGGGCTGCGCTGCGCCGGCTCGGCTGCCTGGTTCCGCCGGGAATGACCCACGTGCGCCCCAAGGGCGCGAGCGTGCATTACGCGGGATTGATTCCCATGGGGGGCGCCGCCTCGCCGCTGACCGCGACGGCCGAGGGGAAGAGCAGGGATGTCGAGGGTCTGTATTTCGCCGATGGTGTGACGTTCCCGTTTCTACCCGCCAAGAACATCACCTTCACGCTGATGGCCAATGCGGTGCGCGTAGCGCGCGCTATGTAGCGGGGGCTGCCGTCGCCAGAAGGGTTGGCGCCACGGTGAGCATCAGCTCGTGCAGTCCAGGAAGATCCTTGACCATCTGATAGATCCCGGCCGCCGCCGAGCTCGCCGGAGCCAGCGCCGCGCGCTGCGCGTCGGCGATGTCGGGGAGGGCGACGCGGATGTCGCGGAATCCGGCCGTTTCCAGCAAGGTCCGGAGCGAGCCGGCGGTCTGGAGCTGGCGTTGTGGCGCCAGCTCGCCGCGCCGCTGCGCCCAGGCCTCGACCAGCGGACGTGGCCACCAGCCGCCGGCGGGAAGGCCGAGGTGCGGATCGGGACCGAGGCTGAGCCGGTTGGGGGTGGTGAGCCAGAGTGCGCCCGATGACTTCATGACGCGCCGCGCCTCGCCGAGCGCAACGGTTGGATCCCGGGTGACCTCGAAGGTGGATTCCGCCGCCACGACGTCGCGGGTGCCGGAGCGCAGCGGGAGGGCTTCGGCGCACGCGCAGATCAGCGGGACGTCGCAGCCGGCTTCCTGGAGTCGCTTGCGCGCGACCACGAGCCAGCGAAAGGCGATGTCGACGCCGAGGGCCGCGCCGAATTGCTTCGCCGCCGCGATCAGCAGCGGGGCGGTGCCGCACCCGATTTCCAGAAAGCGCTCCTGGGGCGCAGCTGGGCGGCCGGCAAGCGCCTGCCACTGGGCCAGCACCGCCCGCGCGCGGGCGGGAGCGGCGAGGAGTCCGGCGGTGAATTGCTTCGCCTGCGCCGGCGAGTCCTCGGTGTCCGGCATCGCATAGTAGGCGGCGAGGAGACCGGCAAAGTCGGTGTCGGCGGCGAGAGCGGCGAGGCGCTTTCCCTTGGCGCGGTCCGCTTCGAGACCGATGTATGGATCGGCGAAGATCCTCAGGTCCGGAATGCCGAGGATGACCGGATAGGTCCGGTTGCACGCCTCGCAACGAAGCTCGGCTTCGGCAATCCCCGTTTCCCGCAGGTCGCCCCGGCAGGCGGGGCAGCAGAGCTGTTCCAACGGAAGCGTTACGCTCACGCCGGCCCGCGCCAGCGGCGCGGTAACGAGAGCCAGTATCCCGTCAACACCGAAATCAGCGCGATGAGCCCGGTGATTTCGAGGGTTCCTTTCCGGGTCAGCGTACCCCCCGGGAGGCGCGCCAGCGGCGTGAAGACGTGGATGCTGTGGCCGACAACCTCGAGCAGGCGGTCCCGGGCCTGGAAGCGGGCGACCTCACCGGTGACCTGGGAAACAAAGGCCTCGGTGCGCTTGCGATCGCTGAAGGTGACGTGCCACGCCGGCAGCGGGCCGTAGTAGTAGGCCGGCGCCCGCGTCACCCGCTCGACTCCGGGCGTGCCGGTGTCGCTCACGGCGTCGGCCGCGATGCGCACCGCGACTTCAGCTGAGATGGTGAGCGGAGCCGCGGTGGCGGCGTCGATCAGCACGGTGCGGTGTCCGTCGAGCCGCACCACGTAGATCATGCCATCGCGCAGCCGCTGGAGCGTCACCTGCGAGGCCGCGGGCGGCGGATTGCTGCCAATCGCGGCTTGCGCCGCCCGGATGGCCTGCGCGGGCGACACGCTCTCCTGTTGCCATCCAATAGGAGCGCCGGTCCCCTGGCCGGTGCGCGCCATGGCCGTCGGCGGGAGCATCATCAGCATCCCGCTCGCGATCCAGCCGAAGATCAGGATGCCGATCACGATGCTGATCCAGCGATGCCACCATCTGATGCCGGGTAGTGTGCGGGCCGCGCTTTCGGTCATTGGGCGTTGGTCCGGTGGGTGGTGTCAGCGATGCGGCCGGGGAATCGGAGTTCCCTGGCTGCGGGCGGCTTGCAGCGCCGCGGTGAGAAAGTGGAGCGTGTCCGCCAGCGTCGCAACGGCGGCCAGGTCGTGCTGCTCCAGGGGATCGGCGACCCGGTCGAAGAGGGTGATCGCACCGTCGCCGCGCCGGATGACGTGCCACTGGCCGCGCACCAGCGACGCCATGTCGCCGCGCGCCAATGGCACGTTCGCGGGAACGTGGTCGGCCCAGTCCACCTCGGAGAGTACCGGCGAGGCGGCCGGATCGGCGCCGCGTTCCCACAGGGCCCGCAGGCTGTGGCCGGGGAACGCCGCGCGGCCGGGACTGCCGGCGAGGTCGAGCAGCGTCGCGCCCAGGTCGCGCAGCGACACGGGCGGCGTGACCGCGACGCCGGCCGGGATTCCAGGCGCCGCCACGATCAGCGGCACGTTGATCACCGGATTGTTGACGTCGAAGCCGTGCCCGATGAGGTCGTGTTCGCCGAATTCCTCACCATGATCGCCCACGACGATGACGATGGTCGAGTCCAGGGCGTGGCGCCGGTTCAGCTCGGCGAGCAACAGGCCGAGTTGGTGATCGACATAGGCGACCCCGCCGTCGTAGGCGGCGGTGATGTCGTTCAGGACCTCCTTCGGGAAGGGCGGTCCGGGCCAGATCTCCCGCGAGCGGGGCGGCTGGGGAAGGAAAATCCGGTCATAGGGAGCGGGCGGATCGTAGGGGGCGTGGGCGTCGTAATAGTTCAGAAAGGCGAAGAAGGGTTGCCCGTTGAGCCCGGCCTGCCAGCGCAGGAATTCATCGTTGACCTGGGCGGCCGTCTTGCGGCTGGTCAGGTGGCTACGCAGGGCCTGGGGAAGCTGGCTCCGCAGCCAGGCGCCTAACGACGACGTGGCGATGGCGTCCGGGACCGAGATCATGCGGTCCTCGAAGCGCCCGAAGCCGCGGGCCAGGCCGAAGTGCCGCGACGCGTATTCGATGTTGGCGGAGAAACCGCCGGTGGCGTAGCCCAGGCCGGCGAAATGCTCCGCCAGGGTGGGATAGCGGTGATCGAGCCCGTCCACCCAGGAGACCGAGAGCTCGTGGCCGTAGTGTCCGGTGAACATCGTGGCGTGCGACGCCAGCGTCCACGGGGCGGTGGAAAAGGCGGCGGCGAAGCGCACGCCGCGGGCGGCGAGGCTGTCCATCCCGGGGGAGGTGTGCCGCGGATAGCCGAAGATATGGAGCTGCATGGCGCGCACCGTGTCGAGCACCAGCAGCAGAACGTTGGTGCGGCCCGCTGGATGGGCGCCGACGCGCCGGGCGCGCACCGCCAGCGCCCCATTCCATCGCACCGTCCCCAGCACGGCGATCATCAGCAGCGAGAGGGTAGCGCGCTTCAGCGTGGCCATCCGGCCCGGCGCGCCGGTCAACCAGCGCGCAGCCTGGACCCCGATCCCCAGGGCGACAATGCCGAGCGCGGCCTGGTGGAGGCGGGGGACCAGCATCAGCGGCTCGAGGGCGGCGAAGGTGAAGGCGCCGCCGGCGATGACCAGGAAGGCTCGCTGTCCTCCCAGCGCCCGCCGCAGCGCCAGCACCACGAGCACCGGCGGCAGCAGCAGCACCAGGTTCACCAGCGGCGCCATCCAGACCGCCTGCGGGTCGAAGTACAGCGACGCACGGGGCCACGGATGGGTGAGGCTGGCCAGCAGCCGGACCGCCATTTCGGCGAGGCCGCCGAAGAGCACGGCGAACGCCACCAGCCAGGGAACGGAGCCTAACGAGTCGCCGCCGCCGGAAGCGTCGCCGGCGGCGGTCACGTGCCGGCGGCCGCCACGTCGGGATAACTCTGGGCCAGCGGGAAATCACTTCCCGCCAGGCCGGCCGCGGCCCAGCCCAGGATCCGGGCGCGGATGTCGTCGGGGAGGTCCTTGTGTCGGTCGGCGGTGCCGCTGACGAAGAGCGCCGCGTTGGTCTGGAGCACATGGGGCGGGTGCATCTCGAAGCTGTCGTCGTGCTCCTGCATGTAATCGAATCCGCACTTCAGCAGGACCTGCGCCATCTCGCCGTCGTTCAGCGGGGCGACGCCAAGAAATTCGGCGACCCGCCGCACCACCGACGCCAGATCCTTCTTCATCTCCTCGAAGCGCACGAAGAGCACGTTTCCATCCTGGCGGTTTCGCTCCCACCAACCCCTCACGTGGTCGGTCCAGGTCCCCCACCACATCAGCTCGGGGGAGCAGAACCAGGCCTCGCAGGCGGGGAGCGGTGGTGTCATCGACCCCACGTTGGTCCGGATGAAGTCCACGCAGCTGGCGAAGCAGGACGCGGGATGCCGGGCGACATAGATGAACCGCGCCGTGCCATCCCGCGGGCAGAGCTGCGCCGGCAGGTGCGACTTGATCAACCGGGTGGGTCGCGCGCCGCCGACCAGCGGCGCCTGGTCGATCGGCACGCTGCGGCGTCCCTCGATCCAGGGCGCCACGGCGTAGAGCGCCCTCCCGGTTTCGACCAGGTCACCCGTGCCGCGGTTCACGACCTGAAAGACCACGTGCTCCATCCAGGTGGTTCCACACTTCATCTGGGTCACCACGAATACATCCTGCGGTTGCGGCTGGTAGGACACCGCCCGCTCGACGCTGGCGGTGTCGCAACTTCCCGCGGGGAACGACACGTCGCGGACCGTGACCCGCGCGCGCTTGAAGTCCATCCTCGTGAGCTTGCTGTTGAACCGGAGGATCGGCGACAGCAGCAGGGCATGCAGCTTGAGCTGGCGCCGGAAACGCTCGCGTCCCTTCCGGTCCCGGCCGTAGTAGCCCAGCCCCACGCTTCGGTCATCTTCCCAGCGCAGCACGAAGGCGAGGTAGATCGTCCAGGCGACGTACAGCCCGATGAAGACCAGGGCCGCTTTTCCGATCAGGTGAAGCACTTGAGACATCATGGCCTCATCGTTTGGACGGTACCGCGTCCCGCCGCCGGCGCTGCAGGGCGGCCAATAGTGCGTCGCGTTGGCCCTGCTGCTCCGGCAGCCTGGCGAGGTCGTGCCGCTCGCCGGAATCCTGCGCCAGGTTGTAGAGCTCCAGCTGGCCGGCGGTCGAAATCAGCTGGTACGGCCAGGCGATGATCGAGCGCACGTTACCGCGATTTACCGGCAGCCAGGCGCGCACCCCGCGCGGCAGTTTGTCGACTTCGGTGAGAACGGTATCCCCGGCGCTATCGCCCTGCGGCTGCCAGAATCGGCTCAGCGATCGGCCCGCGAAGGCGGCGGAATCGGCGCCTCGGCCCAGCAGATCGGTGACCGTCGCCGGCAGATCGCGCAACGAAACGACGGCGCCGACCCGCCGTCCCGCGGGGATACGGCCCGGCATCACCAGCACCAGCGGAACGTGAACTACGGGCTCGTAGAGGTCCGCGCCATGCCCGAAGGAGCGATGCTCGCCGAATTCCTCGCCGTGGTCGCTACAGAGAATGATCAGGGTGTTTTGCGCGACGCCGCGCGCCTGGAGATCGGCCAGCAGCGTCCCGAGGTCGCGGTCGATCGACGCAATGGCGCCGTCGTAGAGGCCATGGAGCACGGCAACCTGGCCTGGATCGAGCCGGTAGGCGTCGGCGACGGCCAGCGCGCGGGCCGCGCGGCGGCCGCGGGCGTCGGCGAATCCGGGAGCGGCAAAGAGCGAATCGAACGGCGCCGGGGGCAGGTAGGGATCGTGGGCGTCGAAGACGTTCAGGAAGGCGAAGAATGGGCGGCCGCTGTCCTCATCGAGCCAGCGCAGAAAACTCCGGCGGATGTCCGAGGCGGGACGGCGGCCGGGAATGTCGTACCACCCCAGAAGACTGCGGACCCGGTCGAACCCCATCAGCCACTTGAGCAACGCGGATGAGCGGAGCAGCTCTCCCGGCGAGAGCGTGTAGTCCTGCGCCCGGCTGAAGCCGCGCATCAATCCCTGTTCCCAGGTCACGTACACGTGGTTGGCCGCAAAGGCGCCGGTGCGGTAGCCGCGCCGGCCCAGCACCTCGGCCAACGTGGGAAATCCCGCTTCCATCGGGATCAACCAGGAGGCGCGCATCTCGTGCGGCCACCGTGCCGTGAAGAGTCCGGCGTGACCGGGGAGGGTGTAGGGGCCGGTGCTCATCGCCCGATCGAAGGTGGTGCCTTCGCGCGCCAGCGCCTCGAGATTCGGCGACGTCGGGCGAGGATAACCGTACAAGCTGAGATCGCTGGCGCGAACCGCGTCCCAGACAATCAGGAGTACGTTTGGCGCGCCGGCCGGGGCGGAGGGAGCCGCCGAAAGATGGCGCCGCTCCGCCATTGCCGAGGTGACGCCCACGGCGATTGCCAGCATGCCGATTGCCGTGCCCATCGCCACGGCGCTCCGCTGCTGGAAGCGGCGAACCCTGTCGGGCCACGCCACTGCCGCGCGGCCGGCCGATATCGCGATCCCCACCGCCAGCGGCAGCATCGCCCACCATGCCATCCACGGCTGCAGCGCGAGCAGGCTCATCGCGGCAACCAGGCCGAGCAGCACCGTCACGCCGCGCACGGTGACTACGGCGGGCGCCATCCGCAACAGAAGGATGCCGGCGAGAACGAATGGCAGGAAAAGCAGGACATCGGCGGCCGGGGTCATCCAGATGATCTGCCGGCTCAGATAGATGTAGCGGTGCAGCGCGAAGTGTTCGATGCCGCGGACGACGAGCTCCGCGCAGCCGGTAAGGAGTGAGAACCAGAGGCCGAGCAGCGCGATCCGGGATGCGGTCAACAGTCCGGCGTCGCGCCTCGACTCGCTTCCACTCACTTCCTGGAGAATAAGCCGGCGATTTTGCGACCGATCATCTGGAAGAATGCGACGGTGCGCTTCCAGAACATGAGCAGAAAGCCGACCACGGCCGCGACAGCCGAGGCCAGCGGCATGAGCACATCGGGCCCGACATAGAGCGCAAATGGGATGAAACGAATCGAATGGTGCAGCATTCCAGGAGCCTCCGAAGGGCGCGGAGTGAAGGAAACGGTTGGAAACAATATAATTAGGAGTGCGCCGGCCACGCGGGCCGGGTAATTGTGCGGTCCAGCGGAGGTAAGGTGCCAAGGCTCGAAGCATCATGACTTCTTCGCTGTCGCGGTCACGCCAACTGACGGCGCTGATTTTCGCAGGGTTCATTCCTCTTCTGATTTTCGTCCCCGCGCTGGCCCACTCCGACGTGTCGGTGATCAGCGCGGCAACGGTGGAGGGCTACAACACCGGCCTCGCGTATCGGGCCGCGCTGGCCTGGTCCGCTTTGGGTCTCGCCGCCGTGGTACTCGCGGTTCTTGGCGGTTGGCTTCCAGCCGAACCGATCGATGCCGCGGCGCCCGAGGCTGGTCCGTCGCCGGCTCGCCGATGGCTGGAGCGGGGCGTCGTCCTGGTGCTGACGCTGATGGTTTTCGCGCCACCCCTGCTGGCGCGCCATGGGCCCTACATCGAAGACCCCGTGTTCCTCACCGCACTTCACCGGATGACGGGTGGACAGGTTCCGTACCGCGATTTCGAGTTCCTCTACGGTCCGCTGATGCTGTATCCCGCGTATTTCTGGATCAGGCTGACGGGCTACTCGATGCGACACTATTACCAGTATCTCGCGCTGCTCGAGGCAGTGCAGGGCGTGATCCTGATCGCCGTTCTTCAGCGCTTCCTGCCGCGCTTCCGGACCCGACTGCCGGTCTTTCTGGCCCTGGCGCTGCTGCTCGCCAACCCGCTCCTGGGCCTGAACTACAACGGTTTCCGGCGGCTGCTTCCGGCCGGCGCACTGCTCATCCTCGCGCGATCGCCCGGCTCGAGGCGTAACGTGCTCGGTGTCGGCGCGCTCCTTGGACTGGCGATCGCTTACTCGCATGACTATGGGCTGGTCGCCCTGGTGTCGGCCGCGGCCTTCCTCGGGCTACTCTGGATGCGAAGGCCGAGCCTGCGCGCCATCGGTGACGCGACGCTCCTCGGCGTCACGGCAATTGCCTGCTGGCTGCTGGTCTCGGGATTGCTGCTGGGGTCGGGGTTTCCAGCCTACATCGCCGATACGCGCGGCCTCGTGGCCCGCTTCAGCGCCGGCGAGGCGGGATTCCGGTTCTACTGGACGCTCAACAGTCTCGCGGGATTTGCCTTGCTGTCGCTGGCCCTCGTCACGCTGGGCGGGCTGCTGGCGCGGCGCCGCGAGCCGTTGTCCTGGGGCGACGGGTTCTTCGTGTGCATGACGGTGGCGACGCTGCTGGCACTCAAGAGCGGCCTCAATCGATCCGACGTGTGGCACCTCGACGGCGCGCTCTTCTTCCTGACGCTGCCATTCCTCGCCGGGCTGCCGATGAATCTGGCGAGCTGGTCCAGGCCGACGCGGCGATTAGCGGCCACGCTCGTCGGGATCGTCGCGGTGACCTGCGCCATCGGCAATGCGCCATCGGCGGCGTACATGGCGGAGGGCTGGATGGCGGGACTGAGAGAGACGTTCGCGGCCGCGCCACCGGCGCCGGCTCGCTTTCCCACCGCGGCGCCGATGATCGAGTACGAGCGCAGCCAGCCGCGCAGCGACGTGCTGGCGCTCAGCGCCTATCTCGCGCAGCCGGACCACTGGGGCCACCCGGTCCTCTTTTACGGCGCGCTGTGGGGTCTGGGAGAGATGGTAGGCGTCTACAAGCGCGATCATCTCAATGACGACTTCATTTACGCCAATGAGCGGGGACGAGCGGTAGCGGACTGGCTGCTCGCCCAGTCCGATCCCCTGGTGGTGATCGACCGCGAGTGGTACGACCGGCTCTACGCGCCGGCGGGCGCCGACACGGTGAGCCGCGCGATTCCGTTCCGGACCAGCGCCGTCAAGTCGGCCGGCGAGTGGCTGGCGAGCGTGCATTATCGGGGCCTGGTGACCGAGCGGCGCCTGACGGAGTTGCGGTGGCGGCGAACCGTCGGGCTCGCCGTGCGTGGGGCGTTTACCGCGCAGCAGCGCTTTGGGCGCTTCGTGGTGCTGG
>DASXPG010000021.1:0-10616 GCA_036493755.1 Gemmatimonadales bacterium | reverse complement strand
CGCGGTGTGGTACTCCAGGTCGGGCATGCTGGGCGAGAAGGGGCCGTAGTAGTACTCGTCCCGCACCGGCGAATGACGCCAGGCATTGGTATCGCCCCACGGCCCGGGACCGAGCTTGGTCGGCGAGAAGCGATACCACGACCGATAAGGAGAGGTCGTATCGCGCAGCGCCGCGAGAAAGTCGGGATGCCGGCTCGAGGTGTGGTTGAGGACCAGGTCGACCAGGATCTTTATTCCACGCCGATGCGCCTCGGCGACCAGGCGCTTGAAATCGTCATTGGTGCCGTAGGCCGGCTCGACCCTGTAGTAGTCGCTGACATCGTAGCCGTGATAGCTCGGCGAGGCCATGACGGGCATCAGCCAGATGCACGATGCGCCTAACGAGCGGGTGGAATGCGGGCGGCCGTCGTTGATGTAATCGAGTTTCGAGATCAGCCCGTTGATGTCACCGATGCCGTCGCCATTGCTGTCCTGGAAAGAGCGGATGAACACCTCGTAACAGGTGCCGCCGCGGGTCCAGGCGGGTCCCTGGGCGAGGAGGGGAGGGACGAGAAACAGGAGAAACAGGAGAGGCACGAGAGACAAACGGCGGATCATCGGGGCGCTCCTGTCACCGGCCGGATGCGAATCGCCTGCCCGCCGCCGGGCGCCATCGCGATGTGGAGCGTCGAGGCCCGCGTCACCGTGCGCCGGCTGATGGCCACCGGAAAAGGATTGTCGCGCCAGTTCGCGCCCGGTCCGTCGGCATAGATCTCGGCGACATAGCTGCGCCCCGGCGAGAGAAAGGTCAGCGGCACATCGAATGTGCGCGCATTCTCGTCGGTGATCGCGCCCAGAAACCACTGCGGGTTGTCGCGCTGCTTGCGGGCGACGATCACGTAGTCACCAATCGCGCCCTTCAGAACTATCGTCGTATCCCAGTCCACCGCGACATCACGGATGAACTGGAAGGCGGGCTGGTTGACGTAGTTCTCGGGCAGGTCGGCCGCCATGACCAGCGGCGAGTAGATCACCACGTAGAGAGCCAGCTGCTTGGCGATGGTCGTGCGGACCCGCGATTCCTCCGGCGTCTTCTGATGTCCGGACGAGCGCTCGAGAATATCGAAGATGCCGGGCGTGAAGTCGAACGGACCGTCGAGCATCCGCGTGAAGAACAGATTGGTCTCGTGCTCCGGCGGATTGCCGCCCTCCCCGCCCCAGGCGTTGTATTCCTGGCCCCGGGCCCCCTCACGGCTCATCATGTTCGGATACGTGCGCCGCTCGCCGGTATCGTGAATCGGCTCGTGCGCGTCAACCATGATGTGATGGCGGGCGGCATCCTCAATCACGTGGCGGTAATGACGTACCATGTACTGGCCCCAATGGGAATTCCCGCCGCCGGCGGTGTCGGTCACGTAGCCGGTCTTGATGGCGTCGAGACCCAGGGACTGGTAGAGCGTATACGCCGAGTCCATCTGGCGTTCGTAGTTCGCGATCCCGCCTGACGTCTCGTTATGCACGATGAGCCGGATCCCCTTCGACTGTGCATAACGAGCAACCTCGGCGAGATCGTAGTCGGGATACGACCGCGTGAAGGAGAACGCGTTGCGGTTGTCGATCCAGTCGCCGTCCCAGCCGGTATTCCACCCCTCGACCAGCACGCCGCCAAAGCCATTCGCCGCGGCGAAGTCGATGTACTGCTTGGCCCGCTCCGTGGTGGCGCCGTGATGGGGCCCGGAGCTCCAGGTGTAGATGCCCAGATGCATCCCCCACCAGATCCCCACGTACTTCATCGGATGGATCCAGTCGGTGCTGGGCAGAACGTCAGGCGGATTCAGGTTCAGGCCGAGTACCGAGGGGACAAGATCCTCGATCTTGTCGGCCAGCTGGATGGTTCGCCAGGGCGACCTGAACGGGGTCTGCCCGCGCACTTTGACCCCATCGTTCCAGGGGGCGAGCGCGGCGCGCAGCGTCCGGTTCTCCATCTTGTGGCCGGTCAGACTCATCCGCGCGTAGTCCTCGAGATCCGCCTCGTGGATCACGGCCCAGGTGCCGCTGCGCAGCTGCATGGTGAGCGGCGTCTGCACGCTATCGAGGAGGCTGACCGGTCCGTTCTCGTACAGCATCTCCGAGCGGTCGAGCCGGGGCCGGTTCGACGGCAGCCACCAGGCGCGGGCATCGTCGGCCAGCGCGAACTCGGTCAGCTCGTCGCTGATCTCGAAGGCGCCTAACGATGGCTGCGCCGGGACCTCGTAGCGGAAGCCGATGCCGTCGTTGAAGGCGCGGACCCGCAACGTGAATCGCCGGCCCAGCCCCGCGGCCTCCACCACCGACACCGCCAGCTCGTTGTGATGGTCGCGCACATGCGCCACTTCGCCCCACGGCTGGGTCCACGTCGTGTCCGCAGAATCGCGCGCCACACCCGTGATGCGCAGCCCATGATAGAGCGAATCGGCGCCGCGGAACGCGAAGCCGAGCTTCGACGGGAGCACGATGTTCTGCCCGTCGCGCTTCAGGCTCCACTGGAGATAGCCGTCCTTGATCTCGACGGTGACCGCGTTGCGGCCATCGGGAGAGGCGACTCGCGCCGGCTCCTGCGCCCTGACTGATGTCACGCTTGCAGCTGCCAGCAGCGCGCCAACGACGACAAAGCGCAGGATCATCCAGAGTTCCTAGAGTTTGGTGGCCGAGTCGATGGCGACGGCGGTCATGGACGGGAGACTCAGGGCGATGGTGCCGGTGGAATCGACGACCACACTGGTGCCGATGCAGCTCGCGCCGTTGCTGCCGCCGGTCAGCAGGTCACAGTAGGTACCCGTCGGCAGACCAGTCGGGACGCTGGCGGTGGCCGTCACCGCCTCACGATTGATCGCCACGAATCCCAGGTTGCCGCGCGAGAAAGCGATCGCGTTGGAGCCGTCGTCCCACCAGTGATTGACGTCGGAGCCGGCGACCAGGTGCCGGAAGCCCACCATGGTGCGAATCGACGGGTCGCGATGCTCGCACACCCATTCGCCCACCACCGCGGTCTCCAGCGAGCTGGCACAGGTGAGATCGTTGGTGTTGCCCGCGGCATCGGAGGGCGGACCCATCGAGTTCTGCGACGGGCAGGCGAAGGTGAAGCTCGACAGGATCGACGGATAGCCGTACGGCTGGGCCAGCAGCCAGACATTGGCGAGCCGGAAGACGTTGCCGTCGCGGTAGCTGAGGCCGCAGTTGTGCTGGGTGTCGTGATTCTGGAGGAACACCACCGCCTTGTCGGACGGCATGAGTCCCCAGGCGCCGGGCGAAAACTGTGCACCGGGCGGCCCGTTGGGATTGAGCTGCGAGATGTGCTGCCCGCCGTTGTTCTGGAACTTGTCGCCGACACCGGTCACGGTGAACTCGGTGATGTCCGCCGCGCCCCCCGACGCGTACGCCTCGCCGAAATAGTCGCGCGGCGACAGCGCCTCCCCCGCCCCGCTGCTGACCTCGAGGAAGTAATAGGGAATCGGCCGCGCCTCGGCGGTCATCGTCGAATCGACGAGGGCGAAGATGTCGTCGAGCTGGACCTGCTGGATGTGTTTCGCCGCGTCGATGCGGAATCCCGCCACCCCGAGCCGCGCCAGCATGATGAGATAGTTGGCGATCTTCTGCCGGACCGACGGCAGGCTGGTGTTCAGGTCGGGGAGTGAGAGCAGCTCGCAGTCCTGGACGTTGGCGGCGTCGGTGTAGTCGGTGACGGTGCAGGCGGAGTGAAAATCGGTCGGGATGTAGAGGCCGGGATAGTTGTACTTGGTGTACGCAGTGCCGTTGCTGCCGACCCCGGGGCTGGGGAAGTTGGTCATGTGGTTGATGACCGCGTCGACGTAGATGCCGACGCCCACCGCCTTGCAGCGATTCACCATGTCGATGAACTCGACATCCGTCCCCGAGCGGCTCTTGGCTATGCTGTAGCTCACCGGCTGGTAGCGCTCGCTCCAGTCGTGCGACGGCGTGATGCTGTGTTCCTGCGGCGGCGAGACCTGGACCGCCTTGAATCCGGCCGGCCCCAGGACCTGCTCGCACTCGTTGGCGATGTCCTTCCACTTCCAGTCGAAGAGATGGACGAAGACGTCGCCGGCGGCCATGTGGCCGCTGGCGCGGTAGGTCTCCGCCAACGCGGGCCGCGGGGGCGTCGGCGTGCCGTGTGGCGGCGCCGCGGTGCTGTCGTGGCACGCGGTGACCAGTACGAAGAGCGCGGCGGCAAAGCGAATGGGATGTGTCATGCGATGGCTCCGGAGGGCCCCGAACGACTTGCAGCTCCGTCGATGTTACCGACGGAGCTGCGTCGCTATTGATCAGCAATAATCGGTTACGGAGAGTAACCCGGATTCTGCTTCAGGTTCGGGTTGGCGACGAGCTCGGTCGCCGGAATCGGATACAGGTTGAGGTGTACGTCGGTCGCGGTGCCGGCCTGGACGCCACCCTTCCACGACCAGAGGTACGTGCCGCCGGTGAAGAGACCAAAGCGCACCAGATCGGTGCGGCGATGGGCTTCCCAGAACAGCTCGCGGCCACGCTCGTCGAGAATGAACTGGAGCGTCAGCTGCGGAGCGGTGATGTCGGCTGCGGCGCAAGCGCCGGCGCAACCGTAAGCGCGTTCGCGAATCGCGTTCACGTAGGCCAGTGCCTGGGGCAGGTTCGACGTGGTACGCACCGCTGCTTCAGCATAGATCAGATACGCCTCGCTGAGCCGGAACATCGGGAAGTCGGTGTCGACGAAGCCGGGGTTCGAGCCCTGCGCGCCGGCCGAGGTGATGTTCTGGAACTTAGGCGCCATGTAACCGGCGCCGAAGTTGCTGATGCTGGAAACGTCTTCGGTCTGGCCGGTCTTGAAGATGTAACCGGCGCGGATGTCGTTGACCGTGTCATAACGCAGGTAGGCTTCCGGCTTGATCCGGTTGCCGTACCAGCAGCCGTCGATACCCACCGTGGACGGGTTATACGAGTTCCCGCACTCGGCATGAATGATGAAGTTCACGCCGCCGTAGGTCTGGGTGTGCTGCCCGTCCTGGGTGATCGCGAAGATCATTTCGGGCGAGTTGTTGTTGTCCGCCTGGAAGATGCGGCGCCACTGCGGATCAAGGCTGTAAGAGCCTGAGGTAATGACTGTCTGCGCGGCGGTGAGTGCCTGCGCATAGGCCGTCGAGCCGCTGTAGACGCCGGCGTTCAGGTAAACCTCGGCGAGCAGCATGTTGCCGGCCTGGGTCGTCGCGCGGCCATAGTTCGCCGCCACCGACGCGGGCAGATCGGGAATGATCGCGTTGAGCTCGCTGACGACGAAGTTGTAGATGTCGACGCGATGCGCCTGGTTCGGCGCGGTGCCGATGGCGTCGGCTTCGGTCACCAGCGGGATGTCGCCGAAGAGATCCATGCCGTGCGTGTAGCTCAGCGCCCGCAGGAACCGGGCCTCGGCACGGTAGGTCAGGATCGTCGCCTTCAGGCTGCCGGTCACACCGCGCGAAGCTAGCGCGGCGTCGGTGGTCTGGCGGAGGAACTCATTCGCCAGCGACACCTGGAACATGATCCGGTAGTACATCGACTGCGGGAACACGTTGAAGGAGTTCCACGTCCCCAGGTTCATGTCGGGGATACCGACGTCGCCCCAGGCCAGCACGGCTTCGTCGGTCGGAAGCTCTTCATGCTCCCAGTAGAGGCGGAGGTACTGCGAGAATCCGCCGTCGATGCCGGAGATGTCGGTGTTGCCGTCGCCGCCGCTCTGTCCGCCGACGGCGAGCCCGGCGTAAATCTTCGCCAGGAACTTCTGGTACGAGCTCGGATCGGTGAAGACGTTGGCCGTGGTAATGGTGCTCTTGGGCTCCACGGTGGTGTCCGTGCAGGCGACGCCGGTCAACACCAGCGCTACGGACAACGTTTGCCACATCCGACTGTTCATGTGCCGCTTCCCTTCGCGAAGGGTCGAAGAAATCATCGAGTTCATCACAGCCGCACGCTCAATCCGCCGGAAACCGTGCGGGCGCGGGGATAAATATTGTTGTCGATACCGTTCAGGCCGGCGGTCGGATCGACGCCGCTGTAGCCGGTAATCGTAAAGACGTTCTGCACCGCCACGTACACGCGCATCGGCTTGTCGTGATAGTTGAAGCTGTAACCAGCCGTGATGTTGTCCATGCGCAAGAACGAGCCGTTCTCGACATAGTAATCCGACTGATACTGGGGCTGCGTGAAACCGGTCGTGAGGACCGAGGACTGCAAGTTATATGGAGAGCCTCGGGTAACCTCTGAGTACGTTCCAAGATTGGACGCCACGTTATTGTAGACGTAGCTGCCCAGGTAGGCCCGCAGCGTGGCGCTGAAGTCCCACCGGCCGTAGCTCAGGTACGACGAGTGGCCGAGGATCCACTTCGGTGCCGGATCGTGGAAGGCCCGCGGAACGGCGCAGGTGCCCGGCGTTGCGCAGCCGGCCGAGTCCGCGTAGCTGCCCTGGATCGGCTTGCCGGTGGCGTCGTACTTCTGCTGGAAGACGTAGAACGAGTTGATCGGCTGACCCGGCTCGAGCACCTGAATCGTGGTGCCGACGCCGCCGGCGATGCCGCCGGTGAGGATCCGCTGGCCGAGGCCGGCGGTCGGGTTGATGGCGGTCAGCTGGTTGGTGTTGTGCGCCGCGGTGAAGCTGGCGGTGTAGCCCAACCCATGATGACGGCCGCCTTCGAGCAGCCGGGCGTTGAGCATCAACTCGACGCCGGTGTTCTTCATGCTGCCGATGTTGGTGGTCAGGAAGTTCGAGAAGTTGCTGCCGGCGGCGACCGGGACGTTGAAGATCAGGTCCTTGGTCGACTTGTTGTACCAGTCGACTGCGCCGGTGTACTTCTGGTTATGGAAGCCGTAGTCGAAGCCGATGTTGTAGGAAGTCGTCTGCTCCCACTTGATGTTCGGATCGACCGCGCTGGGCCGGAGCGTCGTCACGAAGGTGCCCGGGCCGAACTGGGCCTGTGACTGCGCCGAGCCCACGGTGTACGCCGCGTACTGCTGATAGTTGTTGAACTGCTGGTTGCCGGTGATCCCCCACGAGGCACGCAGCTTCAGGTCGGAGAGCGAGCTCATGCCGCGCAGAAAGGATTCCTGCGAAAGGCGCCAGGCGACCGCAACCGACGGGAAGGTGCCCCACGCGTTGCTGGGACCAAAGCGCGAGGAACCGTCACGCCGTACGCTCAACGCCACGAGGTAGCGGTCGTTGAGGTTGTAGTTCGCGCGACCGAAGAACGAGATCAGCTTGCTGTCTTCGATGTCGAGCGTGTTGGCGACGGTGCGCGCGGCGGGGAAGGCGTTGGTGGTCAGGAGGCTCGTGCTGAGGCCGTTCGCCTGGTAGTCGTTGTATTCGCCATGCGACTGCGAATAGGAATAGCCGCCGGTCAGATCGATGCTGCCCCGCATGAACCGCAGCGGAGCGGCGTAATTCAAATACGTCTCCATCACCGTGTTCAGGAGGTTGGGCTGGTACTCCTCCTGATATCCGCCGTTGCCGTTGACCAGCTGGTCGTGAAGCAGAGCATTGCGGAAGTAGTCGTGGGTGCCGGTGGTGTAGTCGTAGCCGACGTTCAGGTTCGCGGTCATCGCCGAGAGGAACGGCAGGTGGTACGCGGCCTGCGCGTTGCCGATGCTGCGATACGTCGTGCCCTTGTCCTGAGCCAGCGCCAGGATCTGCACCGGGTTGCTGGCCGACTGGAGGCTGTTGCCGGGCCAGTTGTAGAAGCCGGTGGGGCTGGTCGAATCAAAGACGGGCTGGGTCGGCCCCATCTGCGCGGCATTGGAAAGCACGCCGCCCGGGCTGAACTGGTCGACCGAGCGCGAGCCGCGGAGGTTGGTCCGGACGCTGAGGTGGTCATCGAAGAGCCGCTGCGCGTAGTCGAGCCCGAGGCTGAGCCGCTGCGCGGTGGTGCCCTTGATGATGCCGTCCTGGTTCAGATAGCCGAGGGACAGGCGGTAGTTGTTGCTCTGTCCGGCGCCCGACACGGCGAGGTTGTGCTCCGAGCCGTAGCCGGTGCGATCGACCTGGCCGAACCAGTCGGTGGCGCCGGTCAACAGCTGCGGCGAGTTCTGCGGCGCGTAGGTATTGACCGCGGTGGTGAACTGGGAAGGCGTCAGCATCGAGGGAAGGCGGGTGACGCTCGAGGCCGAGAAACTGGTGCTGTACTCGACCTGCGGCGGTCCGCTGCGGCCCGACTTGGTGGTGATGATCACCACGCCGTTGGCGGCATTGGCTCCGTAGATGGATGACGCTTCCCCGCCCTTGAGCACCGTGATGGTCTCGATGTCGTTCGGGTTGAGGAAGTTCAGCGGATCGCGGCCGGCCGAGATACCACCGCCCTGGCCGATCGGCAGACCGTCGACGACGTAGAGCGGATCGCTGCTGGCGTTGATCGAGGTCGCGCCGCGGATGCGCACGGCGATGCCGCCACCCGGCTCATTGTTGTCCACCACCTGGACGCCGGCAACCTTGCTCTCGATGAGCTGTTGCGGGCTGATGATCCGTCCGGGGTTGAACTGGCTGTCCGAGAGCTGCGTGACGGCGCCGGTGATGTCGCCGGCAGGCTGCTCACCGTAACCAGTCACGACCAGCTCGGCGAGGCCGATAGCCTGCGCCGTCAACGCGAGGTCGACGTTTGTGGTATCGCCACCCCGGACGTTGACCATCTCGCTCGCCGGCGCGTAGCCGATGATGCGGGCGCGGATCGTGTCGACACCCGACGGAACCCCGGCGATGTAGAACCGGCCGTTGGCCTGCGACTGCGCGCCGCGGGCTCCGATCGTGACCGTGACACCGGCGATCGGCTCATGCGAGGCCGCATCGGTAATGCGGCCGCGAACGACGCCGGTCTGGGCCTGGAGTGGAGCGACTCCCGCCGCGAGGGCGAGAGCGCCGAGAATGAACGCGTGACCTTTCATGCGATCGCCTTTCATAACAAGGGCCTGCTGCCGAACGCCCCTCAGCAGGGGCGCGCTCGTTACCGGTGCGCGACATCGCCTAACGCTCGATGGCGGTATCATGTGCGCTTGTGAAAAAAGCTACAGATCTAAAGTGATGCAGGACTGAAATACCGCTCGGTAACGATTCTGTCAATAAGGCCCATGCTCCCTTGTCTACGACAAACGGCGCCGGGCGGATTTAACCGCCCGGCGCCGTTCAAGACTGGGACATCCCCGAGATTTGGTTTATGCGGCGAAGCTGGCCAGCGCCTTGCCGACGGTGCCTTCGCGGAGCCGCTTGAGGGCCCGGTCGCGCAGCTGCCGGATCCGCTCGCGGGTCACGCCGAGCATGCCGCCGATCTCTTCCAGGGTGTGCTCGCGTCCGCCGTCGAGGCCGAAGTAGAGCCGCAGCACCTTGGCGTCCCGGGGCGGCAGGGTCGCCAGGGCATTTTCGATCTCCTGGGCCAGGAAGCGGTCCATCGCCTGGTCCTCGGCGCTGGGGCCTTCATCGGCCACGAAGCGCTCGATGAGCGAGCGATCGCCATCCGGATCCAGCGGGGCGTCGAGGCGCACTTCGCCGCTGTTCAGCGCGGCGAGTGACTGGACCACCTCGAGGGAGAGCCCGGTAGCCTGCGAGACTTCCTCGGGAGTCGGCTCGCGGCGCAGTTTCTGGCGCAGCACCTCGGACGTCCGGACGATCTTGGAGAGATCGGCCGTCCGGTTGAGGGGCACGCGGACCGTGCGGCCCTGGCGGGCCAGCGAGGCCAGGATCGCCTGGCGGATCCACCACACGGCGTAGGAGATGAACTTTACGCCCTGGTCCGGGTCGAATTTCCGGGCCGCCGTCATGAGGCCGACGTTCCCCTCGCCGATCAGGTCGGTCAGGGGAAGTCCGCGGTTCTGGTACTTCTTGGCGACCGAGATGACGAACCGGAGGTTCCGGCGCACCAGTTCCTGCATGGCATCGTGGTCCCCCGAGCGCACCTTCTTGGCGAGCTCGATCTCCTCGTGGGGCTTGAGGAGGGGGGTGACCGATACCTCGTACAGGTACTGGTCCAGGATGTCCCGATCCGATTCACCCGGCGACAGCGGAAGCAGGGGCTTGCTGGGCCGGCGGCGCTTGCGGACGGTGGTCGGCTTTTCCATGCATTCCTCTATTAAGAGCGGCCGAAAGAGGCAACCCGGAGTGGCAGTCTATTTGGCCTTTGTGCATCTGGTACACCGGCAGGGAACAAAAAGTTCTACGCCGTCCGATTGACTCTATCGGGCCCCCAAAATACGTTTCCGGGCTCCCAACGGAAGGCCCCCCGGAAAAAGCTGGCAACAGGGGAGATCGAAGGATCAGTGGGGGCAGAAGCAGGTGCAGGCAGGCTCGTGGGGGCGTAGCTCAGTTGGGAGAGCGCTTGAATGGCATTCAAGAGGTCAGCGGTTCGATCCCGCTCGCCTCCACCACGCGGGAATAGCTCAGTTGGTAGAGCACAACCTTGCCAAGGTTGGGGTCGCGGGTTCGAGTCCCGTTTCCCGCTCTCTGGTGCGAAGAGGGGCGGTTAGCTCAGTTGGTTAGAGCGCCACGTTGACATCGTGGAGGTCACAAGTTCGAGTCTTGTACCGCCCATTTGCCGCAGCGAACATCGCTGCGGTTTTTCTTTTTCGCGGTGCTGCGACTCACAAATCCGTCGGTCGAGCTG
>DASXPG010000020.1:0-15755 GCA_036493755.1 Gemmatimonadales bacterium | reverse complement strand
TGGTGTCGCCGCTGACGCGGCCGCCGAAGGGCTCGATGAGGGCGGTGCGCACCAGGCTCTGGCCGCTGCCGCGCTCCGGGCGAGTGCCTCCGGCCCACGAAAGATCGGCGAAATCGCCCGCCGCAATGTAGACGGCGCCGCGCTCCGCCAGGGTCACGCACACCGCGCTGGTTCCATTGGTGAGGGCGCGCGCCGCGAGCCCCAGCGGCTCGGCGCCCAGCTGCGCCATCTCATCTTCGTTGACCTGCGCCACGTCCATCGCCGTCAGCCAGAAGAGCGCTTCCTCGATGGGCCGATGGTAGCGGGTGCCGTCGGGCTGCCGGCCCAGGGCCAGCGAGTGGAGGTCGCCGTAGATCGGTCCTTTGAACGCTTGCCGTAGCGCGCGTACCGTGGCGAGATCGGCTTCGAATCCGGTGATGAAGTTGAGGTACAGCGCGTCGAGCCCGATGACCATCGGCCCCAGCTCTTCCCACGTCCAGGGCGGGACGCCGCCGGTGAGGCCTTCGCAGCGCCGCTCGCCCTGCTCGTACTGGAGCCGCACTTTGGGGTTGGCTTCCGGCACCTCGACGAAGCGCCCGCCGGGGATGATGCTGCCGAGACTCTCGAGAAAGGTCCCCGCGCGCGCCGCCAGGTCGCGACCCACCTTGACCAGCGGCACCACACGCCAGTCGTCGCCTAACGAGGCGTCGAGGGCCGCGAGCGAGTAGCCGGCGCCGCCCCATTCCTCGACGGTTCCCCGGGCGGCGTCGCGGTTCTCGATGGTGTCCCAGATCATCGTGCCGAGGAAGCCGAGCTGCTTCAGACCCGGCTCGCCTTCTGGCTCTTGAAGGTCGCGGCGGCACCGACCACTCCCGCGGTGCCGGGCAATTCACCGGGCAGGATGCGGCAGCGGTCGACCGCGACCTTGAAGGCGCGCCGCTTCACCTCGGCGCGCAGCGGCGTGAAGAGGCGGTCGCCGGCGAGGGTGACGCCGCCCAGGACGACCACGGTGTCGGGATTGAAGATGTTGATGAGGTTCGCGATCCCGGCGCCGAGAAACTTGGCGGTGTCGCGGACCACTTCGTCGGCGAAATCGTCGCCGTGATGCGCGGCCTCGTACACCGTCTGCGCCGTGATCTTCGTGAGGTCGCCGCCGGTGTAGGAGGGCAGGCTCGATTCGGCGCCGGCCTCGATGCCTTCGACGGCGCGCGCGGCGATCGCCGGCCCCGATGCATAGGCTTCTATGCATCCATAGTTGCCGCACTTGCAGCGGCGGCCGGTCGAATCGATGGTGGTGTGGCCGATTTCACCGGCGGCGTCGCTCGCGCCGTGGTAGATGCTGCCGTCGATCACGATCCCGCCGCCGATGCCGGTCCCGATTGTCAGGCCGACCAGGTAGCGCGCGCCGCGGCCCGCGCCCATCCACCACTCGCCGAAGACGGCGCAGTTGGCGTCGTTGTCGAGCGTCGCCGGAAGGCCGAGCGCGTCGCTGACCTTCTGCCGCAACGGAAAATTCCGCCAGCCGAGATTCGGCGTGATGAGCACCAGGCCCTTCTCGCGGTCGAGCGGGCCGGGCGAGCCGATGCCGATGCCGATGATGTCGTCCGGTCCGGCGCCGGTCGCTTTGCCGGCCTCGGCAATCGATTCGCGGCACAGCTGCGCGATACGCCCGACCACGGCGTCGGCGCCTTCTTCCGGACGCGTCGGCGCGCTGCGCACCCCGAGCACCTGCGAGCCGTCCACCGCGACCGCGCCGGTGACGATGTTGGTACCGCCGAGGTCCACACCCAGGATGAATTGCATCAGCCCCGCCGCGCTCTCACGCGCACAATCTGGAGGATGGTCCGGACCTCGGCCAGCACGCTGGCGATGGGCGTGTCGCGCATGCACTTGTGGTGCACCAGCGGACAGACCGCCGGTCCGTGGTGCGAGCAGGGCCGGCACTGCATCGGGTCCGGCTCCACGATGCGGGTCAGCTCGGGCCGCGCCGCGAAACCGAATTGCGGCACCGTCGGGCCGTAGATCTCGACCACCGGCGTCCCCACCGCGCTCGCCAGGTGCACCGGGGCCGAGTCGTTGGAGACCAGGATCCTGGCCCGGCGAATCAGCTCCCCGCTCTGGAGCATGTTGAGCCGCCCGGTCCCGTCGGCGATCGTCGCGCCGCCTAACGCCGTTTTGATGGCACGCGCGTCGGCGCGGTCGCCCGGGCCGCCGACGATCGCCAGCGCGATCTCCGACGACAGGGCGCGCGCCAGTTCCGGATAATAGGGCCAGCGCTTGGTCGCCCACGCCGAGCCCGGGGCCAGCGCGACGAAATCACCGCTGATGCCGGCTTCGGCGAGGAGCGTGTCGACGGCCTCGCGATCCCGCGCCGACGGATAGATCTCCGGCTCGCGCCGGTCGGGCGCGCCGTCGGCGAGCCGGAGCAGCTTCTCGATCTGGTGCGGCTCGCCGGCATCCATCACCGCGTGGGTGTAAAAGCGATGGCCCGCCGCGCCGCGGAAGCCGATGCGCCGCGGAATCCTCGCTACGAACGCCAGCAGGGCCGAGCGCATGCTTCCCTGCGCCAGGTAGGCGGTGCCGTAACGGCGCGAGCGCAGCTTCTGCGCCATCCGCCAGAATCCGCCGATGCCTTTGTCTTTCCCCTGCTTGTCGAAGACGATGACTTCGCGGATGTGGGGATTGTTCTGGAGTACCGTGGCGGCGGCCGGGATGGCCACGACATCGACCGGCGAGCCGAGCCGCTCGGCGGCGCGGCGGATCAGGGGCGTGGAGAGAATCACGTCACCGGGAAACGCCGTCTGGATGACGAGGCCGCGGGTGAAAGGCTGAACCTGGCTGGCGCGCGAGCTGCGCGGGGCGGTTTCCGTGGCGGTGCCGGCGTCCATGAAGCGGGGAATATACCCGCTTCGGCCGGCTCTTCGGGTTAGGCCGGGGTACCCAGCGCGGCGCGCACGGCGCGCGCCAGCGAGTCCACGGTGAAGGGCTTCTGGACGAGGGAATCCCCCGGGTTCAGCGTCTCCCGGCCGCTGATCGCTTCGCCGGTGTAGCCGGACATGTAGACCACCTTGATCGACGGCACCCGCTCGCGCAGCCGCCGGGCCAGCTCCACGCCGGTCATCCCCGGCATGATCATGTCGGTTATGAGCAGCTGCGGCGCCTCGTCGCGCGCCTCGGCCATGCGCAGCGCCTCTTCGCCCGATGCCGCCGCGAGCACCGTGTACCCGCGGTCGGCGAGGATGCGGCTGACCGCGCGCCGCACGCTTTCCTGGTCCTCCGCCAGCAATACCGTCTCGGTGCCGTGCGTGCTCGCCGAGGGCTTCGCGCTGTTTTCAATCTGCTCCTGTGACGGGGTCGTTTGTGGCAGGTACACCTTCACCGTCGTACCGTGGCCGACCTCGCTGTACACCCAGACGTGGCCGCCGCTTTGCTTCACGATGCTGTAGACCGTGGCGAGGCCGAGCCCCGTTCCCTTGCCGGGCTGCTTGGTGGTGAAGAACGGCTCGAAGAGATGGGTCTGCGTCTCGGCGTCCATTCCCGTGCCGGTGTCGCTGATGGCGAGCATGATGTGGGGGCCGGCGTCGGCGGCCAGGTGGCCGGCGGTGAAAGCCTCGTTGATCTCCACGCTCGCCGTCTCGATGGTGATCTGGCCGCCCTCCGGCATGGCGTCGGAGGCGTTGATCACGAGATTGGTGATCACCTGCTCGAGCTGTCCGGCATCGGCCCGCACCATGGCGGGGTTGGAGCAGGGGACGGTGCGCAACGTCACATCTTCACGCACCACCCGCCGCAACAGCCGGTCCATCCCTTTCACGACTTCGTTGATGTCGAGCACCTTGGGCTGCGTCGCCGAGCGCCTGCCCAACGTGAGGAGCTGGCGGGTGAGGCTGGCGGCATCCAGGGCGGCGCGCTCGATGATGTCGGCGTCGGGCTGGAGCGGATGCTCCTTGCCCAGCGATTCGCTCAACGCCTGCGCCGACGCGAGGATCACCGTCAGCAGGTTGTTGAAGTCGTGGGCCAGGCCTCCGGCGAGCTGGCCGACGACTTCCATCTTCTGCGCCCGCATCAGCTGGGTCTCGAGGCTCTTGCGCTCGGTAATGTCGAGCCAGGCGCCGACCACTTCGCGGGGATTGCCGTGCTCGTCGCGCAGCAGCCGCTCTTCGTTCAGCATCCAGCGGTAGCCGCCATTCTTGTGGCGCAGGCGGTACTCGCTGGTCAACGATCCCCTGGTCAGCAGCTTCCTGCGATTCGCCACTTCCGTGTCGCGGTCGTCGGGATGGGTATTGTCGATCCACCAGGCCGGTGCCAGCGCCTCCTGGACGTTGTAGCCCAGCACCCGGGTGATGTTGTCGTTGACCCAGGTGGGCCGCAGGTTCCGGCCGTCGACCTTCAGCAGATAGATCACCGCCGGCGTCGCGGCCACGACGTGCTGGAGCCGGGACTCCGCCGCGCGCAGCGCCTCTTCGACGCGCTTGCGGTCGGTGATGTCCCGCGCGATGCCGTCGATGCGCGGCTTGCCGTTCCCCGCCGGCACCAGGTGGTGGAAAATCCAGCGTTCGTCTCCGGCGCGGGGCAGGAAGCGGTACTCGAGCGCCTGTGCCGTCCGGGTGGACACGGCGCGCTGGAAGCTCTCCCACGCCGCCTCGTGGTCGGCGGGATGCACGTGCCTCCTCCAGTAGTCGATGCTGAAGGTCTCCGGCGTGCAGCCAAACACCAGCTCGGCGGCCTGCGACACATAGCGGACCTCCGCGCCGTCGGCGCTGACGCTGAAGAGCACGTCGGGCACCGAGTTGAGGATCGTCTCGATGCGCGCCTCGAGCGACCGCGCATAACGAGCGATCTGGGTCTGGGCGATGGTCAGCTCTTCTTCGCGCTGGCGCAGCTGCCGGTTCTGCCGCACCGCCTCCTCGAATGTCGTCACCAGCAGATCGAGGATCTGCTCGCGCTCCGAGGAGATGTTGAACTCGCGCCCCATGAACACGATCTGCACGCCGGTGTGGACCCGGCGCTCGCGCCGCGCCGCGCGGGTCGCGATGACGACGGCGAGGCGCTCCAGGAGATGCTCGGGGTCGTAGGGCTTGGTGAGAAAGTTGTCGGCGCCGCACTCGAGTCCGCGGATGATGTCCATCGGGTCGGTCAGCGCGGTGAGCAGCATGACCGGCGTTTCGCTGCGCGGGCCCGACTTGATCCGGCGGCACAGCTCGTACCCATCAATCGCCCCGGGCATGACGACGTCGCTGATGACCACGTCGGGGGGCTGCTGGTCCATGATCGCCAGCCCCTGCTCGGCATCGGGCGCGTGGATCACGTCATAGCCCGCGCCTTCGAGGACCGCCCGGAGCGCCTCGGCCTGGGTGCGGCTGTCTTCGACGATGAGGATGCGAGAGCTCATGCGCGCCATCCCGCGAGGGTCATGAGCCGCGTCGCGATGTCGTCGAGCGACAGCACTTCGCTGGTGACGCCGGCGGCGGCCGCCTCGCCCGGCATGCCGAATACCACCGAGCTCTTCTCGTCCTGCGCGATTACCTGGCCGCCGGCTTCGCGCACCGCGCCGAGGCCGGCCACGCCGTCTTTTCCCATGCCGGTGAGAATCAGCGCGATGCTCGCCGCGCCGAACGACTTCGCGACCGAGTCGAAGAGGTGGGTGGCCGAAGGCCGATGACCGCCGATCGGCGGGGCGTCGCTCAGCGCGGTGAGGCCGGCGCTGACGCCGAGATGGTGATCGTCGGGGGCGATGTACACGGTGCCCGGCGTGAGCGCCTCGCCGTTGTGAGCGACGCGCACCTTCAGCCGGCTCGCGCCCCCGAGCCAGTCGGCCAGCGCATCGACGAAGCCGGTGGCGATGTGCTGGACGATGAGCACCGGCACGCCGAAGTTCGCCGGCAGCGCGCTGAGGATCCGGTGCAGCGCCGCCGGTCCGCCGGTCGAAGCCGCCATCGCGACGATCCGCGGGGTGATGCGGGTTGCCGGCGGGGTCCATTGGCCGCGGACCGCCGCCGGACGCTCGGCCCAGCGCCGGACGACCTTGACGTCCGCCATCGCCTTCAGCGTGCGCAACAGCTGTTCGCTGCGGCCGGTGAAGCGCGCCGACTCGGGGTTGTCGGGTTTGGAGACGACGGCGAGCGCTCCGGCGCGCAGCGCATCGAAGGAGAGCCAGTTGTCGGCGCGGCTGGCGCTCGACGTCACCAGGACGATGGGTGTCGGCGTCCGGGTCATGATCTCGCGCGTCGCCTCGAGTCCATCCATCTGCGGCATGTGGATGTCCATCGCGATCAGGTCGGGCTTGAGCCGCGCCGCCAGCTCGACGGCTTCCAGGCCGTTGGTGGCCTCGCCGATCACGGTGATCGCCGGATCGCTGCGCAGCACCTCGATCAGCAATTGTCTGACCGTTGGCGAATCCTCCGCGATCACGACTCGCACGCTCGGCCTCAGTCCAGTAGTTGGCGGATGGTGTCGAGCAGCGCCTGCTGATCGAAGCTCGACTTACCGATGTACGCGTCGGCACCGGACTCGAGACCGCGCGCGCGATGCTCCGGGGTCTCGAGCGCGGTCACCAGAATCACCGGCAGATCCTTGAAGCGCTTGGAGTCGCGGATCGCCGCGCAGAGCGCAAACCCGTCCATCCGGGGCATCTCCACGTCGGCCACCACCAGCTCGGCGCCCTGCTCCTGGAGAATCCGCCAGGCGTCGGCACCATCCACGGCGGAGCGTACCGCGTAGCCCGCGGCCTCGAGGATGCTCTGCTCCAGGGTGCGCGTGGTGATGGAGTCGTCCACGACGAGGATCTGGTGGCGCGCTGCGGCCGGCCTGGACGGAAACGCGAACGAGGCATCGCCGGCGGGAAGTCCGAGGGCCGCGGCGATGACTTCGTCGGCAGCGAGAACGGTTGCCACCCGCCCGCTCCCCAGCTGCGTCGCGCCGCTGACGAAGCGCGGCAGCTTGCCGATGCGCCCCGGCGGCCGCAGCACGATTTCCTGCTCGCCGACCAGCTCGTCCACCAGCGCCACCGCGCGCCGTTCGCCGCTGGCGAGGATCACCGCGGGCATCCGGCTGGCCGGCGCTCCCTGTGTGACCGGCGGTCCCAGCACTCTCGCGAGCGAGACCAGCGGCACCGGCCCGCTCTCGGTCCGGAAGACGCTGCGCCCCTCGACCTGCCGGATCTCGTCGAGCTTGATCCGCACCATCCGCACCACGTGGTCGGCGGGAATGGCAAAGAGATGCGGCCCGGTGCCGACCAGCACCGCCCGGAGCGTGACCAGCGTCGGTGGGCATTCGATCGTGAAGGTGGTACCGCGGCCCGGCGTCGACTCGATGCTCAGCGATCCGCGCACCTTCTCGACCGCGGCGCGAACCAGGTCGAGTCCCACGCCCCGGCCCGAGACGCTCGTCGCCTCCGCGCGGGTGGAGAGTCCGCCGGCGAAGAGCATCTGATCCAGGGCGGCATCGTCGCCCGGCGCGTCGAGGCCTCGGGCCTTCGCCTTGCGCCGGATGGCGGCGCGATCGAGCCCGGCGCCGTCATCGGTCACGGTGACGACCAGGCGGTCGCCGCGCACTGCGGCCGCCACGGCAACTCTTCCCGCGCGCGGCTTCGCACCGCGATCTGCCGGCGCTTCGATGCCGTGATCGACCGCGTTGCGCACCAGGTGCAGCAGCGCCTCTCGCAGTCCATCGACGACGACACGGTCGGCTTCGACCTCGGCGCCGCTCACTTCGAGTCGCACTTCCTTCCCGGCCACCGCGGCAATGTCACGCGCGGTGCGGGGCAGCGCTTCGCAGGCATCGGCAAAGGGACGCATCCGCAGCCCGTGCACCCCGCGGGCGACTTCGTCGACCGCCTGGCCGAGCGACCGGGCCTCGGCGGCGAGGCCGGCGGATAGGCGCGAGGTCTCGGCGACGAGTTTGCGGAGCTGCTGATCGATGCTGTGCAGCGCACGAGACGACGCGCCGTCGTTGCCGGCGCGCACCGCGGCGAGCCGCAGCTCGCGGACCGCCTGGCGCCAACGGGCCGAGGTGCGCAGCGCCATTTCGTGGAGCGCGTCGCCGTCGCTGACCCGGTGCGCGACCCGGCTCCCCGCCACGAGGAGCTGGCCGGCCGCCGCGGTGAGGCCTTCGAGGCGGGTTGTGTCCACGCGAAGCTGGATGGCGCTCGCGGTCGCTGCCGCAGTCGCCTTCGTTGCCGAGGGCGCGTCGGCGCGCGGCGAAGCCGGCATCGCCGGCGCGGGAGCGGTCCCGGCGGTCTTCAGAAGGCCCGGCGCAAGGGGCCCGGAGAGCCGGATGTCGAGCTCCTCGATTGGTGAATCGAGGAGGTCCCGGCCGGCTTTGAGGCGCGCCGCGGCATCGGCCAGCGCATCGGCGGCCTCGAAGAGGAGGGCGAAGTCGGGATCGCCTAACGAGCGTTTGCCGTCACGCGCCTCGGCCAGCATTCCTTCGAGGGCGTGGCAGGCATGCTCGATGACCGGCAGCCCCGCCGCGCGGGCCGCACCCTTCAGGGTGTGCGCCACGCGGAAGAGCGACTTGAGGTGCGTCGCGTCGGCCGGAGTTGATTCCAGCACCAGCAGATCGGCGTTCATGGTCTGCACCTGCTCGTCCAGCTCGCCCGAGAAAGTGGCGAGCAGCCGCGCGGCGAGACGCTCCCGATCCACTATGCCAGCGCCCGCGGCGCGCGGCGCCCGTTGCCGTTTCCGTTGCCGCCCTTGCTCCCCACCAGCGCGAGCAGCTGCACGCCCATCGAGTGCAGGTCCTGCGCCGCCTGCTCGGCCTGCTTCGTCGACGCGAGGTTCTGCTGCGTCGCCTGGTTGATGCTCGACATCGCCTGGCGGATCTGCCCCATGCCGACGGCCTGCTGTCCCGCGGCGGCGACGATCTGCGCGGCGGCTGTCGCCGCCTCCGCGACGGCATCGGCCAGGGTGCGGATCGTCTCGCCGGCGTCGGTCGCCTGACGAGTCGCGGCGCTGACCAGCTTGCTCCCCTGCTCGGTGGTCATCACCGCCGAGGAGGTCGCGCGCTGGATTTCACCGAGATTCTGGCGCACCTGCACCGTCGCCTTCCGCGCCTGCTCGGCCAGGCTCTTGATTTCGGCGGCGACGACGCCGAAACCGCGGCCCTGCTCGCCGGCTCGCGCGGCTTCGACCGCGGCGTTGAGCGCCAGGAGGTTGGTCTGCTCGGCGATGTCGGTCACCGTCGCGATGATCTCGCCGATCGCCTGCGCCTGCTCGGCCAGCGCCAGGATGCTCGCGGCGATCGACTCGACCTGGCCGCGCACCTCGTTCATCCCCGCGACCGAGGTCTCGACCGCCTGTCGGCCGGCGCGGCCGATCTCGGCGGCGCGATGCGCCGTGTCGGCGACGGACCTGGCCCGCTGCGACGCCTGCTCGGCGCTTTGCGTCACTTCTTCTACCGTCGCCACCGTTTCCGCCACCGCCGTGGACGACTCCGTCGCGCCCGAGGCCTGCTGCGTCGTCGCCGCGAGAATCTCGGTCGCGCTGTTCGCCAGCATCGTACTCGCGGCCTGCAACGGCACACCGACGGCGCGGATCAAGAGGATTCCCGCCAGCGCGACGATCATGAACGCGATGATGGTGCCGATGATGAGCGCCGATTGCGTGCCGCTGGCCGTCAACGATGCGGTGGCTGCGCGCTCGGCAAGCTCCGCCCGCGCATCGGCGATCATGGCGCCCGCGGTCGTGCGGATGTCGTCCATGTACTGCTTGCCGGCGCCGGTCTTGACCCGCGCCAGCGCCGCCTCGAATCCCGCCGTCCGGCGCAACTGGATGCAGGCCTGAAGCTCGCCGAGTTTTCCGTCGATGTTGGGTCCCATCGCGAGGAGCCGTTGCTGGTTGACCGGATTGTCCGCCGTGATCGTCTTGAGGGAGTCGTAAACGGCGTTGATCTGCGGAACGGCGGCGTTGTACGGCTCGAGATAGCTGTCGATGCCGGTCAGGACGAAGCCGCGCTGGCCGGTTTCCGCGTCCTTGAGCAGCGACTCCAGGCGCTCGATGCGCTCGATGACCAGGTGGGTGTGGGTGACCTGGCGACTGGTCGTAAGCAGCAGTGCGCTGCTCCGGTAGCTCATTGCGCCGAGCACCAGCACGATGACCATGCAGAGGCTGTAGCCGGTCCAGATGCGCTTGCCGATGGGCCAGGTCATTCGCGGCTCCTTGACGGGATCACGCCTTCAACAGGATTTCGACGTCCACGACGAGGACCGCATCGCGGGTCACCCCGCGTACCAGCGGCCGCGGGTCGCGGGTGCGAGGGCCACGGATTTCATCCGCGGGAACCGTCACCAGGTCCTGCATCGCGCCGGCGAGCAACCCGAGCACTGGACGGGTGTCGCCGATACAGACCACCCAGGCGCGGTCGTCGAGCCCCGCCGCGGGCAGACCGAGCAATACGCGCAAGTCCAGTACCGCAAGCAGGTCACCGCGCCAGCTCGTCAGCCCCGCGACCGAAGGCTCCGCTCCCGGGAGCGGTGCCAGGTCGTTGAGACGGAAGACGCCCCACACCCGGTGGGACTCGATGCCGTAGTGTTCCGCGCCGATTTCGAATGTGACCAGCGAGAGCTTCGCGCCTCTGTGCTCAACCGCCGCCGGCCGTGCGAGCAGGCGGGCGCGCTCGTCGAGCAGGGCGCGCTGGCGCGCGGCATCGGGCGCGGCGAGTGCCGCGGGAGTCACAGGCTCATCCCGGTCGTCCCGTTTCGCGCCATTGGAATGACCGGCGACTCATTTTCGATCAGCGCCATCTCGACGCGCACCATGTCAGCCAGCCGTCCGGCTGGCTCGCCGTCGGCGGCGGGGACGATGGCCTCGCGCGCCATGAGCGCCAACGCCAGCTCCGCGCGTTCCAGCGATGCGCGGGCGCCGCGCCAATCGCCGCTGCGGGCGAGGGCGATGCCGATGATGATGTGCGCCACGATGAGGCCACGATCGAGGTAGAGCGCGCGGCGCGCCGCGGTCACCGCTTCCGGGCCGTGTCCCGCTTCGGCCAGGAGTACCGCGTGCAGATAGTGCAGCTCCGCCGACATGCGGTTGGTGTCGAGCGCGGCCGCGCAGGCGTGCCCCGCCTCGTCGAGCCGTCCCGCTCCGGCGAGTGCCCGAACCGCCGCGATGGCATCCATTTCCGCGGACCGCGCTACCGTTGCGTCCGGCGTGCTCGGGTCCGCGGCGGCCTGGGCGTCGGGCAAGGGGCGCGGGGCGAGAGGCGCGAGATGTGCAGCAACGCTGACCGTTGCCGAGGAAGCGGATTTCGGGGCCGTGATCGGCAGCGTCGGCGTGATGGGCGTCGCCGCCTTTGCGCCGGCCCGCCGGTACACCAGCCCCGCGGGCGTTACTTCGGTCTCGCACCGCACCCGATCGGCGATAAGCGGATCGGAGGCGCCGAGGACCAGCCAGCCATCTTCGCCCAGCGAGTCGAGCAGATGCGTGACCACCCGGGTCACCGTGTCGAGGTCGAAGTAGATCAGAACATTGCGGCAGATGATGACATCCATCCCCCAGACGCCCGAAGCGAGCGACGGATACGTGTCCTCGGCGAGGTTCAGGTAGCGGAAATCGACGGCGCCCTGGATGTCCCCGCGCAGCTCGAAGGAGTCGTGTGATTCAAGAAAGCAGCGGCCGATGATCTCGGGCGCAACGCCGCGCAATGACCAGCGGCGGTAACGCGCCCGTCGGGCCTGCGCCAACGCGGCGCGCGAGAGGTCGGTGCCGAGGATGTGAGCCCGCGAGAGAAGACCGCACTGCCACATCGCGATGGCGAGCGAATAGGGCTCTTCGCCGGTGGCGCAGCCGGCGCTCCAGATCCGCAGCGGCCGATCCGGCCGATGGACCGTCAGCGGTGTAAGAATCTCGTCCGCGAGGTGGGCCAGCTGCGCGGTGTCGCGGAAGAAGTAGCTCTCGCCGACCGTCACCTCGGCGGCCAGTGCATCGAGCAGATCGGTCTGCGCCGGCAACCGCTCGAGGTAGTCCTCGAGATTCGTGGTCGCCGCGCGTCGCATTCCGTTGTCGATGGCCCGCCAGAGAGCGGGCCGGCGCGATTCCGGAAAGACCAGGCCGGTGAGCCGGCGGATCGCCTCCGCGGCGGCGCCCAGGGCCCGCTCGGAGTGTGCGGCGACAGTCATGCCGGCGATTCCGGGAGCGCCACATCGAGACGTGCGCTCTCCCCTTTCGCGAGGAACCGCGCGAGGTCGCTGATCACCAGCACGCCATCGGTCAACCGCGCCACGCCCGCGACGTAGTCGGACTCCGCGCCGAAGCGGGGGCCCGTGTCGATGTCGTCGGGCGCCACCTCGCGCACCTCGGCGGCCCGGTCGACGCGCAGCGCCACGGTTCGCGGGCCGGCGGTCGCGATGATGAGATGCTGGTCGGGAGTGAGTGGCGCGGCGGGAAGATTGAAGCGGGTTCGCAGATCGAGCACCGGCACCAGCGTGCCCGCGACATTCACGACGCCTTCAACTATGGAAGGAGCGCCGGGAAGCGCGGCAACGGTGACGGCGCGCACGACACGCTGCACTGTCATTGCACTGAGCGCGAAGCGCTCATCGCCCAAAGTGAAGACCAGCAACATCATAGACCTGACAACATTGCATTCGGCGTTAGGCGACGCCACGCTAGGGGAAGCCCGCAAGGGCAAGCCCTAGTGATTCACAAGTGACTGCTGGACAATTAGTTGCGAGACAAACTCAGGAAATGGAGCAGTGCAGATCGTGACGGCGGCGGTTACATAAAGCGTTATTCGACCTTCAGGACCGCAAGAAACGCTTCCTGCGGGATTTCCACGGTCCCGACCTGCTTCATCCGTTTCTTTCCTTCTTTCTGCTTCTCGAGCAGCTTGCGTTTGCGGGTGACGTCGCCGCCGTAGCACTTCGCCAGTACGTCCTTTCTCAGCGCCGAGACGGTTTCGCGCGCGATGATCTTGGTGCCGATCGCCGCCTGGATCGCCACCGCGAACAGCTGCCGTGGGATCAGCTCGCGCAGTTTGCTCGCCAGTTTACGGCCCCACTCGTACGCCTTGTCCTGGTGGATGATCACGCTGAAGGCGTCCACCGCGTCGCCGTTGATCAGCATGTCGAGCTTCACCAGGTCGTTGGCGCGGTACTCGATCAGCTCGTAGTCGAGCGAGGCGTAGCCGCGCGAGATGGTCTTCAGCTTGTCGTAGAAGTCGAGGATGATTTCCGCCAGCGGAAACTCCCAGTCCAGCTCGACCCGCGTGGTGTCGAGGTACTTCATCCCCAGGTACACGCCGCGGCGCTCCTGGCCGAGCTTCATGAGCCCGCCGATGTAGTCGGCGGGGCTCAGGATGCGCGCCTTCACGTACGGCTCCTTGATCCGGTCCACCTCGGAGCCGGTGGGCATCTTCGAGGGATTCTCGACGATGACCTTGCTGCCGTCGGTGAGGTAAACGTCGTACTCGACGTTAGGCACCGTGGTCACGAGGTTGATGTCGAACTCCCGGGTCAGCCGCTCCTGCACGATTTCCATGTGCAGCAGGCCGAGGAAGCCGGTGCGGAAGCCGAATCCGAGGGCGACCGACGTCTCCGGCTCGTAATGCAGCGACGCGTCATTGAGCTTGAGCTTGGCGAGGGCGTCGCGCAGCTCCTCGTACTGTTCGGTGGCGGTGGGATAGAGCCCGGCGAAGACCATCGACTTGGCGTCGCGGTAGCCGGGAAGCATGTCGGTGGCGCGGTGGTCGGCGTCGAAGATGGTATCGCCGGAGCGGGTGTCGGCGACCTCGCGAAAGTTGCCGATGACATATCCGACTTCGCCGGCGGTGAGCTGGTCGGCGGGCTGGTGGCCCAATTGCAGGTAGCCGACTTCGGCGACGTCGTAGGTGCCCTCGTGCGCGCCCATCGCGATGTGCATGCCCGCCTTGAGGCTGCCATCGACGATGCGGATCGACGGAATCGCACCGCGGTATCGGTCGTAATAGCTGTCGAAAATCAAGGCGCGCAGGGGCGCCGCCGCGCGGCCGCGCGGTTGTGGAACCCGCTCGACCAGCGCTTCCAGGAGTTCTGGAATTCCCCGGCCTTCCTTGGCGGAGACCATCAGGATGTGATCCGGATCGGCGCCGATGAGATCGTGGATCTCGCCCTTCCGCTTGTCGGGCTCGGCGCTGGGAAGATCGATCTTGTTGAGGACCGGGATGATCTCGAGACCGGCGTCGAGCGCCAGGAAGAGATTCGAAAGCGTCTGCGCCTGGATCCCCTGCGATGCGTCGACCACCAGGATCGCGCCTTCGCAAGCCGCCAGCGAGCGGCTCACTTCGTAGGTGAAGTCGACGTGGCCCGGCGTGTCGATGAGGTTGAGCTCGTACTCCTCGCCGCTTTTCGCCGTGTACTTCATCCGCACGGCATTCAGCTTGATGGTGATGCCGCGTTCCCGCTCCAGGTCCATGGTGTCGAGGACCTGGTCGCGCATTTCCCGGCGGGTCAGCGTCCCCGTTGCCTCGATGAGGCGGTCGGCGAGGGTCGACTTGCCGTGGTCGATGTGGGCCACGATGCAGAAATTGCGGATCCGGGAAGCGTCCATGCGGCGGGAAATATACCGCGGGGAGTCCTGGAGAAGTGCGAAGAGCGAAGAACCAAGAGCCAAGAACCAAGTATTGATAGTTGGCTCCTGGCTCTTCCGCACTTGGTTCTAAGGTGCTACTCGACTTTCGCTTTCGTCGACCACGGACTCGCGGGGACCAGGCCCACGGCCACAGCGTAGCGCACCAATCCGGCGACGCTCTTCAGCTTCAGCCGCTGCATCAGGTGGCCGCGATGGGTCTCGATCGTCTTCACGCTCAGCGTCAGCCGATGCGCGATCTCCCGCGTGGACCGCCCCTCGGCGATGAGCCGGAGCACCTGGCGCTGGCGCGTGGTCAGCTGCTTGAGGGGCGGCCGGTCGTTCTCGCCGATGTCCTCGCCGCAGAGACAGATCATCTGGCTGGCCGGCCGGAAGGTCAGGAACAGCGCGCCCGGCGCCTCCTCGGCCCCGATATCCATCACCGCCGACACGGCGATGAGGCTTCCGCTCTTGTGTTTCCGATCGGCGGTATAGCACGCCGATCCGCCCTGCTGCGCCTGACCGATCAGCTCGTGCCGATTGTCGGTATCGGTCGGTGGAACCAGTAATGCGTCGAAGTCCTGTCCGACCGCTTCATCCGTTTCGAAACCAAAGAGGTCGGTCGCGGCCCGGTTCCAAGCGAGGATCTTGCCTTCGGGGGACACGACAATGGTCGCTGCGGGGTGCCGATCCAGGAGATCGGACTCATTCGGGTGTTGCCACGCTTCGGTCATGGAACTCACTGTAAAATCCTCCCTACAGTGAGAAAATCGGGGAATACCCTAAAACGGCTTTGGATCGTGCTCATTTATACCTCCTCGGCGGGCCGGTAACTGTTGGCCACACGCGCGTACCTGTCACATATGACTACCCTTTTCGGAGGCATCGGGTCCGGACCGTCCCGATGTTCCTTTGGCATCGAGTACCTCGCGAACCTTCTGGCCGAGGGATCTGGCGCTGAAGGGTTTGTTCAGCAGGGGAATATCCGGACTCAGGGGGCCCCGGCGGGCAATGGCATCGCCGGCATAACCGGACATCAGTAAAACTCTGGTTGTTGGCCGGAGGTCGTAAAGTTTCTCGATGAACTCCCGGCCGTCCATCCCCGGCATGACGATATCCGATAGCGCAAGATGAATCGGCGATGCATAACGCTCCGCGATGGCCAGGCCTTCCTTGCCGTTTTTTGCTTCCAGTACGATGTACCCGAGTCGCTTGTGTACCGCATTAGCCGCCATG
>DASXPG010000019.1:0-16520 GCA_036493755.1 Gemmatimonadales bacterium | reverse complement strand
CTCGATGAAAATGAAATCGCCGGCCTGGTTCTCGAGCACGTGCTCCAGCTTCGCGCCGTACTCATGCCGGACCCGCCCCTCCAGAATGAAGAGCATCACTTCGAAACCGACGTGGATGTGCGCGTAGGCGACACCGCCGGGCGGAATGGTCGCGACGTTCATCGACAGCGACCGCGCGCCGACATTCTTCGCCGACATGCCCGACTTGTAGCGGATCCCGTTCCAGGCCCGCCCCGTTCCGCCGCCGCGAATGGTGAGAATGCCGTCGTGACCTTCGGCGGGACTGACGTTGCCTGACGAGTCGAGCGTCGCCATGATCGTGCTCCAGTGCGGATGATGCGTTGCCGTTCACTGGAAGATACGATTACTCCTGCCCTCACGCCCGGAGCCGTCATGCCGCCCTACCGTCCGATTCGTGCCGCCGCTCTCGCCGCGATGCTGGCATCCCTGGCCGCCGTCCGGGCCAACGCGCAAGCACCGGTGGATTCATCGCTGGCAGCCTTCATCGCTGCGATCCGCGCCGTGGACAATCACACCCACGTGAACAGCGTGGCCCCGGGCGATTCCGAATCCGACGCGATGCCGCTCGACGGGATTCCGCCCTTCCCCAGCGCGGCGCGCAACCGATTCGACAATCCGGAAATCGCCGCCGCCTTGAAGACGCTCTACGGTTATCCCTACGCCGACCTCGCCGACGCGCACCTTTCCGAGCTGCGCGCCGCCGAGCAGCGGGTGCGGCAGGAACAGGGAACGCGATTTCCGGAATGGGCGCTCGACCACATCGGCACCGGGGTGATGCTCGCCAATCGCGTCGCCATGGGCCCCGGCCTCGCGCCACCGCGCTTCCGCTGGGTGTCCTACGTCGATGCACTGATGCTTCCCCTCTCAACAAGAGGGGAGCGGATCCAGACGCCGGACTATCAAAAGCTTTATCCCCTCGAAGAGAAACTGCTCCATCGCTATCTCACCGATCTGGGTCTGTCGCGCATTCCCGCGACCCTCGACGCCTACGTGGGCCGCGTCGTCACGCCGACGCTCGAGCGCCAGCGCCAAGCCGGAGCCATAGCGGTGAAGTTCGAGGCCGCCTATCTGCGCGCCCTCGATTTCGGCGACGGGCCCGCCGCCGCCGCGCGCCGCATCTACGCCCGCTACGCCGCGGGCGGCAGGCCGTCGCATGCCGAGTACACGCTGCTGGAGAACTATCTCTTCCGGGTCATCGCGCGGGAGGCGGGGCGGCTGGGGATGGCGGTGCACATCCACGCCTTCGAGGGGGGCGGCGGATTTTATCGCATCGCGGGCAGCGATCCCCTGCTCCTCGAGCCGGCGCTCAACGATTCGACGCTGCGGGGCGCCAATTTCGTCGTGGTCCACGGCGGCGGGATCTTCATGCCGCACACCGGCGCGCTCCTCGCCAAGCCTAACGTCTTCGCCGACCTCTCGGCGATGGCGGTGATTTACGGCGCGCCGTCACTCGCCGTCACGCTCCGCCCCTGGCTCGAGCAGTACCCGGAGAAGGTGCTCTTCGGCACCGATGCCTTCACGCTGAGTCCCGAGGTCGGCTGGGAAGTCGTGGCGCTGATGGGCGGCAATACCGTGAGGCAGGCGCTCGCTATCGCGCTGACGGGGATGATGCGCGACGGCGAGATCACCCGCCCGCGCGCCGAGGAAATCGCCACCATGGTGATGCGCGGAAATGCATTGAAGCTCTATAGCCTGTGTGCCTCGGGGTCCTGCCCGTAGAAGGCACGCAGCTGCCGGTAGACATCGGGCATGGACTGCTGCATCGGCTGCGGGGTCTCGAAGAAGGTCTCGGTCGCCACGGCAAAGAACTCCGACCGGTTTGTCGCGGCGTAGGGATCGAGCACGGTATCGGTGCCGGCGTCGATGGCGGCCAGGAGATCGGCATAGGCCGACGCCATGATCCGCTCCCACTCCGCTTCCTGCGCGGCGGTATCAAGGACCGGCGCGCCGTCGAAGACACCGTCCTCACCATCGAGGACGTGGGCGAATTCGTGAAGCACGACGTTATGGCCGTCGGCACCGGCAGCGTCGCCGCGTTTCACGCTGTTCCACGCCAGCACCACGACGCCGTCGCGCCAGGCCTCTCCGAGTTCCGCGGGCGGCTGCTCCCTGGTGATGATCATGCCGCGCGTCTCGATGCGCAGCGGCATGAAGGTATCGGGATACACCAGCACCCGGCGCAGCCGCGCGAATCGCGGATACGACAGATCGACCAGCAGCAGGCAGGCGGTGGCCGCGATGGTCACCCGCATCGCTTCGGTCAGCTCCAGCCCGCCGCACCCTTCCATCGGCGTATCCCGCAGCAGGTTCTGAACGAGGCGCAGCAAACGGGTCCAGCGCGCGCCCTCCAGGGCTCGGGCGAGCCTCACGTTTTCGCGGATGATGCCCGGCCACGCCGCCGGCACGGGGCCCGTGGGAAGCCGGACCTCGCCCGCCGATCTCGGTAGCCGCTGAAACAGCCGGCGCACCAACGCCGTGACGCCAAGCACTGCGCCCGTCATGACGAGCGCGACCACGAACGGCATGCCGGCATCACCGAAGTGCTTGAAGTTCATCCGGCGCGCTCGGAGCTATTTCGGCTGCGTCACCGTCCGCAGATACGGTTTGTGGGTCTTGAAGCCCTGCGGGTACTTCTTCTTCGCATCGTCGTCGGAGACCGACGCAGGCCCGCCGTGGACTCGGCCCGTGAAATCGGGCGCTTCATCGCCGATGCGAATCGCCATGGGACATCTCCTCAGAATGGTGTTGTTTCGTGCCGGGACGCTAACAATAGCGGGAACCTCGTAAGGCCGCGATTGCGTTATATCTCCATACAGCGACCTATTCCGGAGACGCCGAATGAAAGTGATGCCGATCACTCTGGCCCTGTTCCTGGCCGCGCCGCTCGCAGCGCAGGCACCCACGACCCGCTCCGCGCCGGCGCGTGAAACCGCCGTGGTATCGGGCGGATGTTTCTGGGGAATCCAGGCCGTCTTCGAGCACCTGAAGGGTGTGGTCCAGGCGACCAGCGGCTACGCCGGGGGCATCGAGCGAACCGCCCAGTATGAGACCGTGAGCACCGGCACCACGGGCCACGCAGAATCGGTAAAAGTCATCTTCGATCCGTCGGTGGTGTCGTACGCGACGCTGCTGCGAGTTTTTCTCACCGTGGCGCACGACCCGACCGAGCTGAACCGCCAGGGGCCCGACGAGGGGACGCAATATCGCTCGGCGATCTGGTACGTCGGCGAAGAGCAGCATCGCATCGCCCAGGCGATGATCGACAGTCTGACCCGCTCGCGCACCTGGCCCGCTCCGATCGTGACGCAGGTGGCGCCGCTCACCGGCTTCTTTCCGGCCGAGGCGTACCACCAGGATTACGCGCTTCATCATCCGATGGACCCGTACATCTTCATCAACGACCGGCCGAAAGTGAGTCATCTGCGGGACCGCTATCCCGATCTCTTCGCCGAGGAGCCGGTGCGGTACTCGCACTGACCATCAGCCCACCGTGACCGGAATCCGGAAATTCCGAAACGCGGCGCTGCTCGCGGCTCTGGCGGGCTGTGGCACGCGCAACTCATCCGACACCGGTGGGGGCCCGGGTGGCACTGGTCCCCGGCAGGGCGTAACCCCGACCAAACTCGTCTTCGTGACGCAGCCCCAGAACGCCGACCCGGATGCGCCCCTCGGCACGATCCAGGTCAAGATGGTCGACGACGCCGGTGCCATCGCCACGAATGACTCGGCCGTCGTCAGCATCAGTCTCGCAGCGGGCGGCTCGCTCAATGGCACGACCTCGGTCCATGCGGTGGCGGGCGTCGCCAGCTTCATTGACCTGTCCGTCGACCAGCCGTCGGTCGGCTACGAGCTACGTGCCTCCTCCAGCGGCCTGGCCAGCGCCTTCAGCCAGACCTTCGACGTCCTGGGGGGAGCGGCGGCAACGCTGAACATCGACGTCCCGACTGCGCCGCAGGGCTACGGCCACGTGTTCCATGTCAATCTCACGGTCCTCGATGCATCAGCCCACATCTTCACTGACACGATCACCGTCAACCTGAGCCTGGCCTCCAATCCGGCGGGCGTGACTCTCGACGGGCCCGTTTCGCAATTGGTGCAGAACGGCCTTGCTGCCTTCGCCCTGAGCATCGGCACGCCGGGCTCGTACGCGATCGTGGCGACGGCGCACAATCTGCCCCCGAAGACCAGCACGTCGATCACTTTCGTCGGGTATACCTCGGTAGGCACTGGCGACCGGCACACCTGCGGCGCGGCAAACACCGCCCTCTACTGCTGGGGCTACAACGTGGATGGCGAGCTCGGCATCGGCTTGGGCGGCTCAGCCGCCGCGAACCGCAACGTACCCGTATTCGTGCCCGGCGCCGGCGGAATCACGCAGCTTCAGGCCGGCAAGATGTTCACATGCGCGAACGGAGGATCGACTGAGTGTTGGGGGGCGAATGATCAGGGCCAGCTTGGCATCGGGTCCACCACAAGTCCCGTCCTTGTCCCTACCAATAGTAAAGGCAGCTTCCGCGTCCTTGCGGCGGGGGCAAGTCATGGGTGCGGACTTGGGCCGTTCGCGAGTCTCACCGCCTGGTGCTGGGGCTCCAACGCGCACGGCGAGCTCGGCACCGGCACGCGCGACAGCAGCACCAGCCCGATCCATGTCGGCGGCGGACTGAGCTTTGTCAGGATCAGCGCCGGCGGCGACCATACCTGCGGCATCGACTCGACCGCGGCCGCGTATTGCTGGGGCGCCAATGCCAGCGGCCAGCTCGGCGACAGTCTTGTCGCCGATACGGCGCTGCCGGTCAAGGTGGTGGGCGGCCTGACGTTCACGAGCATAACGGCCGGTGCAACTCACACGTGCGCGATCGCCACCGGCGGCACGACGTACTGCTGGGGCGCGAACGACCATGGGCAACTCGGCAACGGAACCACCAGCGCTTCGCCGACAGCTGCGCCGGTGGCCGTTGTGGGCGGTCCCTTCGTCTTGCTGAGCGCTGGAGAGTCACACACCTGCGGCATCATCGCTTCGGGCGCGCTCTACTGCTGGGGCAACGGACTCGACGGCCGGCTGGGCAACGGCGGCGCCGCCGACGTCTCGACGCCGACCGCGGTCTCGGGGACCCTCGTGTTTGGTTCGGTGAGCACGGGCGGGTCACACAGCTGCGCCCTGACGACGGCCAACATTCTGTATTGCTGGGGGAAGGGCAACGCCGGCCAGATCGGCAACGGATCGCTCAACGGCAGCCCGACGCCGGTAAAGGTCCTGGTGCCCTGAGACGGCGCGGCGCTAGGGCCGCGTTATTCCCGTGAGGCTGATATCGAGGGTCCCGAGCGACATCGTCGCGCGGATGCGCAATGGCAGCCTTTCGTCGTCGTCGCTGAACCAGATCATCGCCTCGCCATTCTTGCTGAACATCCCGCCACTCTGGAAGACCGGCTGCACCACCACCGACGGGAACCGGCCCGCCGGCACGCTGGTATTCTCGCGCCCCACGACCCGGATCGTGACCGGGTTGTGCTCGGCCTGGAAATAGCGCGGGATCACGTAACTCTGGCCGTCATCGAGGGCGAGGGTGCGCGCGAAATAGAAGAAGGAGGCGTCGTCGAGGGGCTGTGAGACGGTCTGGCCGGTGTCGGCGTCGTTCTTGATCCAGATGGTCCCGGGAAAAATCTCGTAGTGCCGGATCCGCGGGTGCCCATTCTCGTTGGCGTTCTGATTGAAGCGCCGCGAGCTGAAGTCGTTGACGCCGAACCATGACTGGAGCGAATCCTGGAGTGAGTACACGAGCGCATGCCCGTGGGTGGTGAAGACGACGTGATAGCAGGGCTCGCCGCGGATGGTATCAACGTCAAGGACCTCGAGCGCCGCGTGGCCGACGTTGAAGAGCCCGAACTTCACGCGGTACTCCAGCCGCTCACCCACGACCCAGGGCACATCCTTGCGCGCCGCCGGGCGCGCCGCCCGAACGTCCGAACCCACAGACCGAGCCGGCAGAATCAGCAATACCGCCACCGACGCCAGCCCGATCAGTGCCCTCACATGCCTCCCGCGTAGGGAAATGGTTTCCTGAATCCGTGCGCCAGGTAGACGTCGAGCAACATCGCCGTCCGGTCACTGCGCCGCACCGGCATCAGGCCCATCGAATCGATCCGGGTGAAATATGGCGACAGTCGCCGGCGGACGTTGATCGGAGCGCCGCTGTGCACGATGACCGCATCCTCGCCGAGAAAAGCGCTCTGGTCGTGGACGAAGGCGAAGTGATGGGGCGCGTCGCACAGGCAGACCACCGGCTTCTTCGGCCCGAGCGCATACGAGAGCTTACCCGCGTCGATCCAGTCGGTGCCCGCATAGAATCGCTCGCCATCCATGAGCCCGCGCGCGCCCAGCTGGCCGCGCAGGTCCTTCCAGTCGAGGAGATCGAGTCCCGGATCCCGCCGGCCGAAGGCGTGCGGCGACAGGCGGGTGATCCAGCCGTTGGCGAGGTGGGTTCCGGCGATGCCCACGACCAGCGCGAAACCGACCGCCGCGAGGCGCACCCATCCACGCGTCAGCGCGTCGCGCCGGGCCAGCCGCGCGACGACCGCCGCGCCTAACAGTGGAAAAAGGACGAGGTAGCCCGGCGCTTCCCAGTGCGGCAGCCCGACATTGCCGTTCAGCGTCGCCAGGGTGAAGACCAGCAGCGGCCCGCCGGCGAGGCAGCAAAGCAGCCAGCGCCTGGCGTCGCTCGGCCCGGCTCGCAGTGCCTGCACCAGTACGACGACCAGCGGCACCCAGATCCACGGCAGCAGATACGCCGCCTGCCCGGCCAGATTGGTGAGCAGCGACGACAGGTGGAGTCCCGAGGCCGGCGCGCCGCGCGCCCCCTGGAAACGGAACGAGGCCCAGTGGTGCGACGCATTCCAGATCAGCGCCGGCGAGAAGATGGCCAGCGCGATCGCCGCCGCGATCCACGGCCCCGGCTGACCGAGCCGGCGACGCCCATCCTTGTTGGTGATCAGGAACGCCAGCGTTCCCGCGCCGATGAAGACGCCGTGGTACTTCGACAACATCGCGAGGCCGGTGCAGACGCCCGCGCGAATCCACCAGGACAAATCCGTGCGTCGTGCGTCGGGCGCCGGAACGTCGAAGAGCGCGTGAACGAGACAGAGAATCGCCGCCATCATGCAGCACATCAGCGGCCCGTCGGGAAGCGCCCACCCGCCGCTGGTGACGCTGAAGACCAGCGAGAGATTGAGCAGCAGCGCCGCCCACGCCCCTTCCCACTCACCGAACAGGAGCGCGCCGACCCGGAAGGTCAGCCAGGTCGTTCCGGCAAAGAGCAGCATGAAGGGCAGCCGGACCACGAAGCTCGATTCACTGCCATAGATCAGGACCGAGAGATGGGTCAGCCAGAAAGCCAGCGGCGGGTGTTCGAAATAGCTGAGGCTGGGCGTGCGCGCGATCGACACCAGGTAGGACTCATCGACGCCCAGGCCCAGCATGCCGGCGAGCGCCAGCCGCATCAGCAGGCCGATGACGATGATCCACTCGACGAACACCGCCGGCGTCATCTCGCGCTGCCAGGGGAAAAGGACCTTCATGCCGCCGACTTCGGCGCGCGGCGCTCTTCCCAGCGGAGACAGAGCGCGGCCCACGCCGCTCCGGCCAGCCAGGCGCCGAGCACGTCGCTGGGCCAGTGGGCGCCGAGATAGATCCTCGAGATGCCGACACCGATGGTGAGGAGCGCCGCGACAACCAGCAGGACCGCGCGCCAGCCGCGCGAGGCGACACTCGGGGCGAGCAGCCAGGCGCCGAAACCGAAGACCAGAATGGCCATCATGGCGTGACCGGAAGGATAGCTATACCAGCCGGCGGCGGTGAGCCTGGGACTGACGTCCTGGGGCCGGACCCGGTGCAGGAATTCCTTGAGCACCAGGTTCGCGCCCCAGCCGGCGAGGCAGGTGACGACGTAGAACCAGCCCTGCCGCTTACTCGTTAGGCGCCCCAGCAGCACCCCGATGATGATGGCGGCGGGAACCGCCCCGCCCCCGGTCGCGGTCCACGAGAGGGCTTGCATCGGCAGGGTGACGCCGGGGAGCGCGGCGCGCAGGCCGAGGATGATGCGGGTGTCGAGAGCCGTGACCATGCCGGTAATCACCGGCACGGTCAGCAGGGCGAAGGCGGCCCAGAGTCCGGCGGTCCAGCGCGAGGCGCGCGGACCGCCGGGACGGGGGTCCGAGGTTACGGTCCGGCCTGGGTACCGGGGCGGAAGCCGGGTGTGGCCGGCGGATGCATCTCGTATTCGAACGGCGGCTCGGCGCCAAGCAGGTAGCGGACGAAATAGTCCCAGCGCCGGCGGATCATGTACGGCTCGTTCCCGAAGCCGTGCCGCCGGTTGGGCAGCAGCAGCAGGTCGAAGTCGCGGTTGTTGCGGATCAGCTCGTTGATCAGCAGCAGCGTGTTGTAGGGCGGCACGTTGTTGTCGGTGGTGCCGTGGGCGATCAACAGGTGGCCCCGGAGGTTTTTCGCCAGGTTCTGGTTGGCCTGGTCGTCGTAGCTGTTGTGGCCGTTCGCCTGCGGCATGACCAGCCCCTGCCACTTCTCGCCCCAATCGTCCTCGTATTCCCGATTATCGTGATTGCCGGCCTCGGAGATCGCGACCTTGAAGAAATCGGGATAGCGCAGAATGCCGTCGGCGGCGGCGTAGCCGCCCCCCGAGTGGCCCCAGATGGCGGCCTTGTCGATGTCGATCCAGGGGTAGCGTTGCGCCAGCTCGCGCATGCCGGCGATCTGGTCGGGGAGGCCGTTATCGCCCATGCTGGCGGCGTAGGCGGCCTGGAAAGAATGCGAGCGCATCGGCGTGCCCATGGCATCGATCTCGACCACGACGAACCCCAGCTCGGCGAGCGCCTGGTTGTCGCCGCGCGCGGCGCTGAAGCTGCGGCTGCCGACGCTGCCGACCTGCGGACCGGGATAGATGTGGTTGATGATCGGATAGCGGCGCGTCGAATCGAAGCTCGCGGGGCGATAGAGCAATCCATAGAGATCGGTGCGGCCGTCGCGGGCCTTCACCATGATGGGCATGGGCGGCCGCCAGCCGGTGGCGGTGAGGCGCGAGATGTCGGCGCGCTCCAGGTCCACCACCAGCCGGCCGTTGGTCATGTCGCGCAGCTGGCTCACCGGCGGCGCGTCGGGGCGCGACCAGGTGTCGACGAAAAACCGTCCGTCAGGCGATATCGCGATCTCGTGGTTCGCCGAATCGGGCGTCAGGGCCGTCAGGTGCGAGCCGTCCATCCTGACGCTGTAGAAATGCTGGAAGTAGGGATCGCCGGACTCTTTCCCCGACGCCGTGAACCAGATGGTCCGGTTCGACGAATCGGCGCGCAGCACCTGGAGCACTTTCCAGTTGCCGCTGGTGATCGCGTTCTTCAGGCGGCCCGAGGCAAGGTCGTAGAGGTACAGGTGGCCCCAGTCGCTGCGCTCCGAATACCAGAGCAGCTCGTTGGACTGCCACATCGTGTGCCAGTTGATCTTGTTGAATCCCGACTCGAGGAAGTACGGATCGCTCTCGTCGAAAACCTCGCGCACCGCGCCGGTCCGGGCATCGGCGACGCGTACCCATTCGTGCCGGTGGTCGCGCGCGGTGGAGACGAAGGCGAGCTGGGTCGCATCGGGACTCCACTCGACGTCGGCCCAGCGCCCCCCGCAGACGATGTGGTCGCAGAGAGTCGAGCGATGTGCGTCGGGCGGCATCTGCAGCCGGATCACGCGCGGGCCGTCGAGATCGATGATCACCCGCTGGATCATCTGGATGACGCTGTCGCCGGCGAGGGGGTACTTCCACGCCTCCAGCTCGGGATGGCCGGGCCGGGTCTGGACCAGGTACATGTCCCCGACGTGGCGCTCATCCTGCTGGTAGGTCGCGATCTTCTTCGAATCCGGCGACCAGAGCACGATGGCGCGATCGCTCTTGGTCCAGCCGGCGTTATCGGTGGCGTAGCCGAAATTGGCGACGCCGTCGGTGGTCAGCTGCGTCTCCCGCCCTGTCGCGACGTCCCGCACCCAGAGGTTGTAGTCGCGGATGAAGGCGGCCTTGGTGCTGTCGGGCGATATCGCCGAGTTGGCCAGGGCCGGATCGGCGCGGCGCCGTCCCCGCGCGGCCGTGCTGTCCGAGCGGGCCAGGTCCGCGGCCTCGGCCGAGACCTCGCGGCTGCGGCGCACCGGGTCGACCATCACGAATTCGGTGCCGTTCGCCGTCTGGTTGCGATACCAGAAGCGGCCGTCCGGCAGCCACACCGGCCGGACCGCGCCGTTCGAAACCAGCTGGTTGGTGTTGTAGCCCATGAACCGCTCGGCGCGTGCATAGTCGTCGGCAGTGAGAGCGCGGGGCTGCTGCGCCTGAAGCGGCGCCGCGGCCAGAACCAGAAGCAGCGGAAGGTGATTGCGCATGGACCTAATGTGCCCGCGAAGCGCCATGGCGGCAACCACTTGCGATTAGTTTGTTATCTAACTATTTATCGTTCGTTGACTAACTATCTGCCCCGCGCACGATGAAGCGCCGCCCCACCCCCGCCGCCGATGCCGCCGCCGTCATGAACGCGCTGCGGCGGGTCGTCCGCGCCCTGCGTATCTGGGCCGAGGACTCCGAGCGGATCTACGGACTTACGGGCGCGCAGCTCTTCGTGCTGCAGACGCTGGCCGAGGTGCCGGTCCTCTCCTTCACCGAGCTGGCAGAGCGCACCCTCACCACCAAGGCCACCGTGTCGGTGGTGGTGAAGCGGCTCGTCGCGCGGGGGCTGGTGCGCCGCCGGCCGTCGCCGCAGGATGGCCGCAGCTCGCTGCTGGCGATTTCCGCCGAAGGGCGCCGCGAGCTGGAGCGCGGCCCCGAGTCGCCCCAGAGCCGCATCGTCGCCGCGCTCGGGCGGATGTCGCCGGGCGACCTCCACATCTTCGCCTCCCGGTTCGATCACTTCATCGCCGAGCTGGGTATCAGAACTCTGGCTCCCCGGATGCTCTTTGAATCGGATCGCGCTGCCGCCGGCGCCGATCCCACTCCCACCGCAAGGAGAAGCCCATGAATGCTCGCCGTCCCCTGGCTGCGCTGACCGCCCTTGGCCTGGCCGCCCTCGCCGCCTGTCACCACGCCGCGGCACCGATGGCCGCTCCCGCGCCCGCGCCCGTGGCCGCCGCGCCCCGGCCCGTGGACACTCTCACCACCGCGCAGCGTGCCCGGATGCACGCCGATTCCGTGCGCAATCAGATCCAGAGCCAGGCCGAAGCGAGCAGGAATGGCGCCGCATGGGGCGTCGCCGCCGGCGATTCGTCGACGCTCGCCGATCGCATCCACTTCGACTTCAACAATGCCGATCTCTCGGCCAGCGATCTCGAAAAACTCGAGGTCAAGCGCCAGTTGCTGGCGAACCACGCCGCCCTGGTCGTCGAGATTTCCGGCAATGCCGACGAGCGCGGGCCCGACGAATACAACCTTGCGCTGGGACTGCGGCGCGCCGCGGCGGCCAAGCGGTGGCTGGTCGCGCACGGGATCGCCGACTCGCGCATCCACATCATCAGCTATGGCGAAGAGAAGCCGCTGGATGCCGACCACACCGACACGGCGTGGAGCGCCAACCGCCGCGACGACTTCGTGGTGGTGAAGTAAGGGCAAACACGCAAAGCCGCACCAGGCAAGAACGAAGCCCCCGGAGCGCCCGGGGGCTTCGCCTATCTATAAAGCACTCCACGTAGCGGTGGAGATTATTGTCGCATGGCGTTCGAGGAAGGCGAGGGCAAGCCGACGATCCACTTCACCGGATGCCCGGCGTCCAGCGAAGTGTTGGTATCCACCTGGTTCACGAGGGCCAGCCGATCCGCCGGAAGAGGCGATGGACGCTGGCGCAGTACGTCGGTGATGGTGGTGCGCGCGGGCGGGGTGAAAATTTCCAGCTTCTGCGGCTGCACATTGAGCGCGGCGGGATCGGTGAGCTGCTGAAAGCTGCGCATCGATCCTTCGACCGCCGCCTGGTTCGCGGCCCAATGCTCCGCCGTGCCGTAGCCGGCGATCTGGTAGACCGCGCCGGCATGCTCGACGAAGAGCACCGTCCCTTCGATCGTGCCGCTCGGGGTGGTCGCCGTGAAGGCGCTGCCCACCGCCGGCAATCCGTTCAGCGACGCGCGCGTCGCGACGCCGCCGGTAATCCCCTGCTTCGAGAGAAAACTCCGCGCGGCCGCGTCGGCGCTGGTCTGGCCCTGCGCCACCGTCAATTCGAGCGCCGCATCCTGGGCCGCACTCACCGCCTGCACCGCGGTCATGCCGTTCACCGTCTGCCATCCCTGCGGGAAGGTCACTTGGAAACGCAGGCCAGGGTGAAAGAACTGGGTGCCTTTGAAGTAGCCGTCGCGCGGATTGGTTCCGTAGGTCAGCCCGTCGAGGCGCTGGATGTAGCTGTCGCGATTGATGGTGGTCCCGCCGGTGCCGGGCGGAAGCGCGGCGATCTGCTGCTCGATCGCGGTCTTGCGGTTTCCCGGATCGGGATGGGTCTCGAGCCATTGGGGGAGCTTGCTGCCGCCCTCAGCCTGGCTCTGCCGCTCCAGCATGCTGAAGATCCGCGGCATCTGGCTCGGGTCGTACTGGGCCCGCGCCAAGTAGCGCAGCCCCAGCTCGTCGGCCTGGCTCTCATCGTCGCGCGAGAATTTCAGGAACATCACCTGCATCGCCTGCTGCGCCGCGCCGGCGAATTGCGCTACCGCGGGGCTGGCCACGGCGGCGATGCCGAGTCCCATGCCGGCGAGCTGCTGCCGGCTCATTTCATGGGCGGTGTGGCGCGCGGCCACGTGACCGATTTCATGGCCCACCACACTGGCCAGCTCGGCTTCGGAATTCAGATTCGCGAGAATGCCGCGGGTGACGTAGACGTGCCCGCCGGGAACCGCGAAGGCGTTCACCGCGGGATCGTCCACCACGCGGAAGGTCCACTGAAGATTGGGCCGCTCGGAATTCGCCGCGAGCCGCTCGCCGAATTGCTGGATATAGCGCTGCATGCCCGAGTCGGGATACAGGCCGACCTGCTGGATGACCTGCTGATCGTACTGCTGGCCGAGCGCGACTTCCTGCGACTCGCTGACGAGCATCAGCTCGTTCTTGCCGGTCGCGGGATTACGGGCGCAGGCGGCGAGGGTTGCTACCCCGAGAACGGCTAAGACATGAATCGTTTTCAGCATGATTTTCACGACGATGACAGGGGCAATTTGTATGCCGATGTTGCGTGCGGAGACTCGAGGTCATTTGCCGCGATATGAGGCAATTCCTGATGGTGCAGAGACGCTCGGGCTACCGGATGAGGCGGTCACGGCTGGAGGCTGAAAATCGAAGACCATTCCCCTCGGCCCTCGACCCTCAACCCCCAGCAGCGTGATTCAGAGAAGCACCAGCACCAGTACGATGACCGCCACGATGACCAACGCCGAGCTGAGGTAGATCGTCGTGTCCTTCTTCTTGTACATGTAGTGCGACGCGGAATTGCCCTGCATCGTGGGCTCGACACGGGCGATGGGCTGTGCCACGCGCGGGCCGGGCTCGCTTTGCAGCTGTGCAGATGCCGGGGCCTGGGTCGCCTGCTGGGCAACGGCGGTTGCCGTGCTCGCGGCGCTCAAGCCAATGGCGATGAAGGTCGCCGCCAGGGCGGCGTGCAGCGTCCGACGAATCATGGGACCTCCTCGAATGGACGCGGTCACGCTCTGCGCGCGCCCGCGCTACCGGCGACGACCAGCAGCACGCCGCCGACCAGGGCGGCGACGCCGACCCAGCTGGGAATGGACTTGTGCTCCGTCACCGACGCATGCAGATCGCCGATACGAACCACGTCATGGTGATCGGGATAGGTGAGCCCCCGCGCCAGCACGACCGCGCCGGCGATGGCGATGATGATACCAACGATCGAAATGGGCCTCATCCTTCACTCCCCTCGCGTTTTCACCCGGCCCGGCCCGGAGGACCGGTACAGCCGTTAGGGTCTGATACCTCACGCCCGGTGAAATGTGCCGGTGGATGCCGGACATCTGTACGAAGCCGTCCGCGGGTGATAGTTACAGTGTCCCCTGCGGAGTGAAGCGAATCGATGTTCCGATACCGCCGTGCCACCCTCGCCACCGCCATCGCCCTCGCGGCGATCGCGCCGACGGCCCGCGCCCAGGGAAAGTTCCCCCCGGACTCGCTGGTGAATCTGAAGTTCTTCCCCGCCACGATGCCGGTGCGCGACCTCATCAACCAGATGCGTTTCTTCACCTCGGCCCTGGGGGTGCGCTGCCAGTATTGCCATGTCGGTGTGGAGGGGATGCCGCTCGATTCGTTCAATTTCCGCTCCGACGACAAGCGCACCAAGCTCACGGCGCGGGTGATGCTCGAAATGGTCCGCGCGATCAACACCCAGAACCTGTCGCAGATTCCGCAGCGGCCGGTGCCTAACGTGGAGGTCACCTGCACGACCTGCCACCGCGGCGCGGCGCGTCCCGAGGAGCTGAGCCAGCTGATGATCGAGACGGTGACGCAGAGCGGCGCCGATTCGGCGGTGCGGTTGTATCGCGGGCTGCGGGAGCGCTACTACGGACGCGCGGCGTACGATTTCGGCGAGCAGTCGCTGAACTCCGCCGGCGGCGCGCTCACCGCGCAGCGGCGCTTCGACGATGCAATGCGCATTCTCCAGCTCAACGCGGAGTTCTTCCCCGGCTCGGCGCAGGTCTTCGGGCAGATGGGCGAAGCGCAGCTGGCCAAGGGTGACACCGCGGCCGCCATCGCCAGCTACCGGCAAGCTCTGGTGCGGGATTCGCAGGCGCCGCAGGCGTTGCGGCGGCTCCGGCAACTGGGGCAGACGCCCTAGAGCGAGGCTCCAGCAGCGAAGCTCGGGGCGCGCCGCACCCGCGTCGCCTGCTCGAAGGCGAAGGCGAGCCGGATGAGGGTCGCTTCACTCCAGGCGCGCCCCACGAACGAGAGTCCCACCGGCAGGCCGTTGACGTAGCCCATCGGCACCGTGATATGCGGATAGCCCGCGGTCGCGGCGATGCCGGTCGCGCCGGGGAGTCCGCCGCCGCCCGAATCGCCGTTCACCAGATCGATCGGCCTGGCCGGTCCGCCGCTCACGCCGAGCACGGCGTCAAGGTGATTGGCGTCCATGGTGGCGTCGATGCCGTCGGCGCGGGCCGCCTTCTGGCTTCGGTCGCGCAGCTCGATGTATTCGGGCGAGGTCAACGGCCCGACGCGCGCCGCTGAGATGAGGGTCTCCTGCCCGAAGTACTGGAGCTCGCGCGCGGCCTCACGATTGTTGAAAGCGACCAGGTCGTCCAGCGTCTTTATCGGCGAGGTTGGTGCCCACTCGGCGAGATAGCGCTCGAGGTCGGTCTTGAACTCCCACTCCAGCAAGCTGGGTCCCCGGGCACCGCCGCCTCCGCCTCCGCCCTGCGGTTGCGCAAAGCTCACCGGGTCGACGATCACGGCGCCCTTCTCGCGCAGCACCGCGATCGCGGCGTCATACAGCGGCGTGACCTTGGGATCCGGATTCTGGCTGACGCGGAGCACGCCGATCCGGGCGCCGCGCAGACCGTCGGCATCGAGGGCACGGACGTAGTCGCTCTTCTTGGTGTCGGCGTCGCCGGTGGCGACGTCGGCGGGATCGGTTCCGGCGAGCACGGTGAGCAGCGCGGCGGCATCGGCCACGCAGCGCGCCATCGGCCCGGGCGTATCCTGCGAATGCGAGATCGGAATGATCCCCGTTCTGCTCCAGAGTCCGACCGTCGGCTTGATCCCCACGATGCCGTTCACGTTCGACGGCGAGATGATCGAGCCCGAGGTTTCGGTGCCGATGGCGATCGCGCAGGAGCTCGACGCCGCGGCCACGCCCGAGCCGGAGCTGGAGCCGGAAGGCTGGCGATCGTACGCGTACGGATTGTGGGTCTGCCCGCCGCGGCCGCTCCAGCCGCTGGTCGAGCGCGTCGACCGGAAGTTGGCCCACTCGCTGAGATTGGTCTTGCCGAGGATCACGGCGCCGGCTTCGCGCAGCTTGCGCGCGATGGTGGAGTCCTTCGGCGGCTTCGCGCCTGACAGTGCCAGGGAGCCGGCGGTGGTCTCCATCTGGTCCAGGGTGGCGATGTTGTCCTTGATCAGGACGGGAATCCCGTGGAGCGGCCCGCGGGTGCGGCCGGCATGGCGCTCGCGGTCGAGATCATCGGCAATCGAGCGCGCGTCGGGATTGACCTGGAGGACGTGATTGAGGTGCGGCCCGCGCTGGTCGAGATCGGCGATGCGCCGCGTGTACAGATCGACCAGCCGCCGCGAGGTGATGCGGCCGGCGGTCATCTCTTCCTGAAGCTCGGCCAGAGTTTTTCCCTCGAGCTCGAACGCTGGGACGGGCGGCGATTCCCGATTCCCGATTCCCGATTCCCGGCTCTTCAGCGCGATGGCGGCGCCTGCCGCCGTCCGTTTGCCAAACTCACGACGGTCCATCATGGCCTCCCCATGCCGGGAGTTGGATGTCTGGGC
>DASXPG010000018.1:0-15469 GCA_036493755.1 Gemmatimonadales bacterium | reverse complement strand
GATTACGATCCCCAGGTCGCGATGGACCTGCACACCACCGACGGGTCGGTCCACGGCTACATGCTGACCTATGCCGAGCCGCTGCATCCGGCCACGGACACGGCGATCACCAACCTGCTGCGCGGTGACTGGCTGCCGTCGGTCACCCGGACCATCAAGCGGACCGACAACTTCGACTTCTATTATTACGGCGACTTCCCGGAGACTCCGGTGGACCGCGGCGGCGGCGGGGCCGAGCGCGGCTGGTATTCCTTCGACCACCGGCCCCGCTTCAGCGAGAACTACTGGGGCCTGCGCAACCGGATCGGCATCCTGAGCGAGGCGTACTCATATGCCACGTTCGAGGACCGCATCAAGGCAACGAAGCGCTTCGTCGAAGAATGCGTGGCGTACGCGGTGGGCCACGCATCGCTCATCCGCCGAATCACCCAGGCGGCCGACGCGCACAGCCTGGCCGGTGAGTCGCTCGCCGTTCGCGCGCGGATCCATCGCGGCCCCGATCTTCCGGTGCTGCGGGGTGAAGCCGACGAGGAGACCAATCCCTATACCGGCCAGCGGATGCTGCACCGCCGCAATGTCGGCCATCCCGACACCATGCCGGATTACACCACCTTCGAGGCCACCGAGTACGCTCGGGTGCCGCGGGCGTACTACGTCCCCGGCAACCTCAAAGTCGTGATCGAACGGCTCGCGGCCCACGGCATCCGGTTCACGCGGGTCGATCAGCCCGTGGTGCTCCAGGCCGAGCGGTTCCGGATCGATTCGTCGTGGACGGCGACGCGGGATTTCCAGGGCCACAAGGAACGGACGGTGCGCGGCGCGTGGGAGCCGGCCGGCGACACCATTCCCGCCGGCGCCGTCGAAGTGCCGACGGCACAGCCGTTAGGCAGGCTGATCGTGGTCATGCTGGAGCCGCGGTCGGACGATGGATTGCTGGACTGGAACTTCTTCGACGACGCGCTGAACGGCGCGCGCTACTATCCGGTGAGGCGGGCCTTCTGAGCCTGGCGTGAGGCGACGAGCCAGCCGCCGCCCAGGATCAGGAGCACGGAGATGAGCTGGGCGATGGTGAAGGGGCCGAGGAGACGGTCGTCCTTGGCCCGGAAGATCTCGACGAAGAGCCGCTCCATCCCCATCAGCGCGAGATAGATCCCGAGCACCCAGCCGGTGGGATAATTCTTCCGCCGGCTGACCCGCCACAGCAACCAGAAAATCGCCAGCGAAATGAACACCTCGTACAACTGGGTCGGATGCACCGGGAAGATCCTGTCGGGAGGCGTTCCGGGTGGCAGCACGACATGGAATTCCTGGACCAGCTCGCGCGCGGTGGTCGGCGGCGAGCCCTGCGGGAAGGCCATTCCCCACGGCATCTGCGTCGGCAGCCCGTAATCGTCGCCGACCAGAAAGCAGCCCACGCGGCCGACGGCGTATCCCGCCGCCAAGGCGGGCGCGATGATGTCGCCGAGCTTCATGATGGGCTGCTTCTTCCACCACAGGTACCCGGTCACGGCGGTGACACCGCCGATGAAGCCGCCGTACCATACGAGGCCGCCGCGCGAGGTCAGCGCGGTCATGTCGTGGAAGAGGATGGCGTAGTAGATCTTCCCGCCCGCCAGTCCGCCGATGACGGCCGCGACGACCGAATCCCACGCGATGGTCGGCTCCATCCCCTCGGCGGCCAGCGCTCTCGCGAACACCCAGCCCGCCATCAGGAAGGCAGCCATGAGCATGATGCCGTAGCCGGTGATGGTGAAGCGGCCGAGGTGGATGAGAAACGGATAGATGGTCACGCGCGCACCAGCCCCGGGAACGGCAGACGCGCTTCGGCGTCGATCGGACGGCCCGCTTCGCCGGCGCGGAACAGGCCGGCTCGCGCGATCATCGCGGCATTGTCGGTGCTGAGGCGCGGTGTCGGCGCGTGGAGGGTGGCGCCAACCGGTGCGAGCGCGTCGCTCAGCGCGCGGCGCAGGGTCTTGTTGCAGGCGACGCCGCCGCCCAACACCACCCGCGGGCGATTCGTCATTGCGACGGCGCGCACCACCTTCTGCGTCACCACATCCACCACCGCATCCTGGAAGGCCCGCGCGATGTGTGGCCGCTCGGCGGCGAGATCTTTCACCCCTTTGGCGGCCAGCACCACGGCGGTTTTGAGGCCGCTCATCGACAGGTCGAGATAGTCCGGATCGCCGGGCTTCTGGCCGCCGTGGAGCATCGGCCGCGGGAAGCGGTAGCGGCCCGGCTCGCCGTTTGCCGCTTCGCGCTCGATGGCGGGCCCGCCGGGGAAGCCGAGTCCGAGGAGGGCGCCGACCTTGTCGAAGGCTTCGCCGACCGCGTCGTCGCGCGTCTCGCCTAACAAGTTGTACCTGCCCCACGCCGGCACATCCATCAGCAGCGTGTGACCGCCCGAGACGATCAGCCCGATGAAGGGCGGCACGGCGGCGGGATCATCGAGGGCGGTGCCGAAGAGATGTCCCTCGAGATGATGCACGCCGACCAGGGGTTTGCCGGCGGCGAGGGCCAGTCCCTTGGCGTAGCTCACTCCCACCAGCAACGCGCCGACCAGACCCGGTCCGGCGGTCACGGCGACGAGGTCGATGTCGGCGAGCGCCACCTTCGCTTCGTCCAGCGCCCGTTCGGTCACCGGGCCGATGGCGGCGAGATGCGCGCGCGAGGCCAGCTCGGGGACGACGCCCTTGTAGACCGCATGAACGTCCTGCGAGAGGATGACGCACGACTCGAGTGTGGCCGCTCCCGTCCCGTTCGTGCCGCGCACGACCGCCGCCGACGTTTCGTCGCAGGACGTCTCGATACCTAAGACTCTTAGGGGTGTGCTCACGACCGCCGGGTCCGGCCCGACACCGTGACTTCGCGCGGGGCTACGCGGATCAGCGGATGGCTGGCGGTATCGAGCGTGACGGTACGCTCGAAGGGGCCGGTGACGCCGCGGATCTCCACCGCTTCGGTGGGGAAGGAATCGATCGCCGCGACCAGCGAGCGCGGTCCGGAGATGCGCACGATCGATGGCGTCACGATGAGCGGTTTGCCGATCGCGAATCCCGACTCGGCCTCGAGGGTGCCGCGCAGCGCGACGGGAACGTCGCGCCGGGCCACGCGGTCGAGGTCAAAGGTCAGGGTGCGCGGCTCGATATCCTGGATGTTGACCCGCGCCGCGCGCGAAACCTGCACGTCCGAAGGGGAGACGGAGAGGCGCCAGATCGGCGGTACGGCGCCGCTCGGAATGGTGGCGCGGAGTACCGGCGGCGAGGCGTAGAGCTTGATCAGCTCGTGGCCGGGGCCGGTGACCAGGGCGCGCACCGGCGGTGCGGCCTTGGCCAGCGCGAGATCGGGGGGCAGGTCCACATCGACCTGCACGGCGACCAGCTGCGACGTGGTTTCCTCGGCGGCGACGAAAACCCAGAGGATGACGGCGAGGGCGAGAGCCGCGAGCTTGAGCGGCCAGTTGCGGACCAGGACGCCGGGGAGCGAAGCCAGCTAGCCCCGCCTGGCCAGGAGTCGCCTGACGAGATCCTGATTGTCGGGCGAATCCCAGATGCGGGCGCCGGCGTCCTTCTTCAGGATCCGGCCGTCGCGGTCGATCACGAAGGTCTCGGGAACGCCGGTGGTCTGGTAGATCCGCTCGATGGCCCGCGACTTGTCCTGGAGAATGTCGAAGGTCAGTCCGTAGTCGCGCTGGAATTTCCGCACCACGCTGGAGTCGCCGGTGTCGATGCTGACCGACACGATCTTCAGGCCCTGGGGGCCCATCGCGGTCTGGAGCCGCTCGAGCGAGGGGAGCTCGATGCGGCAGGGCTCGCACCAGGTCGCCCAGATGTTGAGCAGCACCACCTGACCCTTATAGCGGTCGAGCGAGGTGCTGTCGCCATGATTGTTCAGATCGATGGCGTGGAATTGCGGCGCGCGCGCGCCGACCTCGACCGGGAAAATGTCGGGGGCGAGGTGGGTGCCGATGACCGCGCCCGCGGTGAGCAGCGTGATCACCACGCCGACCAGGATCCACTGTCGTTTCATGCCCGCCTCAGCAGTGCGTCTTCCGCCGCGCGCCGCAACGCCCCGACCTCGGCGCCGGGATCTTTCGCGGTGTAGATGGCGTTGCCGGCGACGAAGGTGTCGGCGCCGGCGGCCCGCAGGGAGCCGATGGTCGCGCGCGACACGCCGCCGTCGACTTCGAGCATCGCGGTGCTCTCGGCGCGGTCGAGAATCGCCCGGGCGCGGCGCACCTTGTCCACGCCGGGGCGCCAGAACTGCTGGCCGCCGAAGCCGGGATTCACCGTCATCACCAGCAGCAGGTCCAGCTCGCCGGCGATCTCTTCGATGGCCGAGAGCGGGGTCGCGGGATTGAGCGCGACGCCGGGCTGCATGCCGGCTTCGCGGATCGCCGCGACGTGGCGCTCGAGGTGCCGCGTCGCCTCGCAGTGGATGGTGAGGATGTTCGCGCCGGCGTCGCGGAAGGGGCCGATGTATTCCTCGGGCCGCTCGACCATCAGGTGGCAGTCGAGCACCGCCCTGGTGTGGCGGCGCAGCGTGGCGACTACCGGGGCGCCTAACGTGAGGTTGGGGACGAAGTGGCCGTCCATCACGTCGACGTGGATCTGGTCGGCGCCCCCCTCGAGCACGCGATCGACCTCGCGCGCGAGTTGCGCAAGATCGGCGCTCAGGATGCTGGGGGCGATGCGTACCGTCATGATTCCTGCCTCAGCGGGCGACGTGCAGGGTAACGAGGTGGCGCAGCTCCACGCGTTCTCCCGCGGGCGGGGTCGTGTTCTCGGCCGCGCCCTGCGGCACGTCCTTGGCGTCGACCGAATCACTGGTGTCCACGCGCAATCCCGCGGCGACGACGATCAGCTGGGCGATCTCGGCGTCGTAGCCTTTCACGTCGGGGACGAGCACCGTCGGCGTGCCGCTGCTCACGATCACACCGACCATGCTTCCCCTCGGCACCGCGACGCCCGCCGGCGGATCCTGCCAGATCACCTGCCCGGGGGTGGCGGTCGGGTGCGGCTCGCGGCCGATCACCGTGTCGCGCAGGCCTTGGTGCTGCAGCGTATTCTGCGCATCCCGCTCCGACGCGCCGATCACCGATGCTACCGCTCGCTCCGATTCGAGCATCGGCGAGGGAAAGAACACCAGCGCGGCCACAAGATAGCCGGTGGCCGCGGTCGCGGCGACGCCGATGATGAGCCAGACCGCCCAGGGAAGTCTGAAGCGGCGCGCGGGTCGCGGGGACTCAGGCGCGGGTGCGGCGGGGATCTCCTCGTGGGTGGAGGGCGGTGCCTCTGGCGGTGCGGGTTGCTGCCCGTCTGCCCGTCTGCCCGTCTGCCCGCCTACCGGCTTGATGCGATCCGGCATCAGCCGCCTCCGACGAAGTGCACCAGCTCGATCGCGTCGCCTTCGCTCACGCTGGCTGCGTCGAGCGCATCGCGCCGCACGATCCGGCGATTGTGCTCGACGACGACGGCGCGCGCGTCGAGTCCCAGGTCGCCGAGCAGGCCGGCGAGCGATATGCCGGACCGGGCGCGCCGAGCTGCGCCGTTGATCATGACCGCGACGGTCTCGTCCTGGGGGAGGGCGCCCGTGAAAGCCCGGGCGGCGGCGCCGGTATCCGGCGCATCCCAGAGGGCGCGGATCGCCGCGACGCCAAAGGCTCCCGCGCCCAGCACCTCGGGCACGCGCTCCGGCGTCATGCCGCCGATCGCGATGACCGGGCGGCCGGTTGCGGCGGCCGTCTTGATCAAATCGGTCTGCCCATTTGCCCGTCTGCCCGCCTGCGCGTCTGGATGCGACGCCGTTTCGTAGATCGCGCCGGCAATCAGCGCGTCCCCATCCGCCCGCCGGATTTCCGCTTCATCGTGCACGCTGCGCATAACGAGTAGTCCGGGCGCGGCACGCCGGATGTCGGCGGCGCTGAGGCCGTTTCGGCCCGATGCGACGGCGCGGGCGCCGGCGGCGCGGGCGACGTCGGCCCGGCCGTTGATCACCAGCCAGGAGCCGTGCGGCGCCAGCACGCGCGACAATTCACGCGCCAGCGCCAGCATCGCGCCGCCTTCGAGGGCGCGGGAGCGCAGATGCACGGCCAGCGCCGGTCCCGCCGCCCCGGCCATGGCGGCTGCGCGCGGCGCGAGCCCGCCCTGGGCGATGACGCGGTCGTCGGTGACGGCGTGCAGTCTCGGCAGGCCGGCGATCACCTCAGCACGTCGCCTTCGGCCGCGCCGCGGCCGTTGAGAAAATCGCGCACCGTCATGCGCGCCTTGCCGGCCGGCTGCACATCCGTCACGCCGACGATTCCGTCGGCGCAGGCGATGATCAGTTTTTCACCGACCGCCATGATCGTTCCCGGCGCGGCCAGGGTGGTGATCGCGTCTTCCATCCTGCGCCCCGATTGACCGGACGCCACTTCGGCCTCGGGTCTCTGGCCTTCCTGATGGCGGTTTCCAGCCCGCGCCCCGAACAACTTCACCGGCTTGCCGCGTATCTCGGTCCAGGCGCCGGGCCGGGGATCGAAGGCCCGGATTTTTCGCGACACCTGCGCCGCCGATTGCGTCCAGTCGATCCGCTCCTCGGCGCGCGTCAGCTTGGGCGCCAGCGTCGCGGCGGCGTGGTCCTGCGGCGTCGGCTCGACCGGCGACTCGCCCAGCAGCGTCAACGCCTCGATCAGGGCCATCGCGCCGATTTCCGCGAGCCGGGCCCGCAGCTCGCCGCCGGTCTCGTCGGCCGCGATCGGCGTGCGCGCGATGTGCAGCACGGGACCGGTGTCGAGGCCGGCCTCCATCTTCATGATGCTCACGCCGGTCTCGGTGAAGCCTTCGAGGATGGCGCGCTCGATCGGCGCGGCGCCGCGCAACCTGGGCAGCAGCGACGCGTGGAGGTTGAGCGAGCCGTGCGCCGGAATGCCGAGGAGGTCGGTCTTGAGCAGGTGCCCGTAGGCGACGACGATCGCGACCTCGGGCTTCAGCGTCCGCACCTCGGCGAGAAAATCCGGGGCCGACGGAGAGTCGGGCTGGAGCACCGGGATGTCTTCATCGAGCGCGGCGAGCTTGACGGGCGATGCGTCGGCGGAAGAGCGATGCCGGCCGGTCGGTTTGTCGGGGCGGGTGACGACGGCCGCGACATCGAAGCCCTCGCCCACCAGCGCGGTGAGCGACGGGACGGCGAAGTCGGGGGTCCCGTAGAAAAGCACGCGCATGCTAGAGCTTCTCGGCGTCCTCCGCCGCCCGGTCCGCGCCTTTGGCGCCGGCCGCCGCCGGCTCTGGCGCGTCGACTTTCCTGATATAGCCGATCTCGCCCTTCCGCGACTTCTCCCATTTCTTGATCAGCGAGCGCCGCTTCAGCGGTCCGACGCGGTCGATGAAGAGGATGCCGTCGAGATGATCGATCTCGTGCTGGATGGCGCGCCCCAGCAGCTCGGTGGCTTCGATCCGCCGCTTCCTGCCGTTCTCGTCCAGCGCTTCGACGATCACCCGCGCCGAGCGTTCGACGTCGCCGTAGATCTCGGGGATCGAGAGGCAGCCCTCTTCATCCTTGTCCTTGTCTTCGCGTTCGACGATCACCGGATTCACCAGCGCATAACTGTGCTCGGCATCGGTCTCGACCACGCAGACCCGCGTCGCGACGCCGATCTGGTTGGCGGCGAGGCCGACGCCTTTGCTGGCCCGCATCGTATCGAAAAGATCGGCGATGAAGGCGCGCACCTCATCGGTCACCTTGCCCACCTCGGCGGAACGTTGCCGGAGCACCGGTGACCCAAGCAGGTGGATGTCGCGCAGGCTCACTTCGCAGCGGGCTCCGGGGCGGCCTGCGGGACGTTCACCTTGGCGATGCGCTCCCGCTCGACGACCAGGCGCGACTCGCCCGACTCGATGGTGATCAGTGTTTCTTTCAGATGGATCACCCGGCCGACGATGCCGCCGGTGGTCACGACTTCGTCGCCGCGCTTGAGGCCTTTCAGCATCTCGGCGTGCTTCGCCTGCTGCTGGCGTTGCGGCCGCAGCAGCAGAAACCAGAAAATGCCGATCAGCGCCGCGATCTGGAGGGCGACGACCACGAGCGCGCTGCTGCCACCGGAGCCGGGGGCGGGAGCGAGGAAGGCGAAGACGGGCATGTGGATCACGACAACTCCCTGGTGGTGTAACGCCCGAGCCAGTCGGCGCTCCAGGCGCTGAAGCGCCCTTCGGTGATCGCGGCGCGGGCGCGCGCCACGAGGCGGATGAGGTAGCGGACGTTATGCAGCGCCAGGAGCCGGAGGCCGAGCAGCTCACCGGCCTGGAAGAGGTGCCGGATGTAACCCTTCGAAAAGGTCCGGCAGGTCTCGCAGTCGCAGTCCGCGTCGAGCGGTGCGTCGTCTTCCTTCCACCGCGCGCCGCCCATGTTGAGCTGGCCGTCGTCGGTGAAAGCCGTACCGTGGCGTCCCATCCGTGTCGGCGCCACGCAGTCGGCCAGGTCCATCCCCAATCCTATGGAAAGGACCAGGTCGGCGGGAAAGCCGACACCCATAAGATAACGGGGAATCTCGCGGGGGAGCACGCTGTGGAGGTCCTCGAGGACCGCCCGCATCTCGGCCTTCGGCTCGCCCACCGACAGCCCGCCGACCGCCAAGGCGTGCCAGTCGCCCGTGGCGAGGATTCCGCGCAGCGCCTCGCGCCGCAAATCCTTGTGGATGCCGCCCTGGATGATGGGGACCAACGTCTGCTGTCGACCGTCAACGGTTGACCGTCGACCGTTGCTCTCGTGTTGGAGACGGCAGCGCTTCAACCATCTCAGCGTCCGTTCCAGGGCATCCTGGGCCTCAGGGCGTGCCGATTGGCCCGGAATGACGTGGTCGAAGGCCATCGCCACGTCCGAGCCTAACGTCCACTGGATGTCGACCGCGGTTTCGGGGGTGAGAAAATGCTCCGATCCATCGATATGCGACCGGAAGGTCACCCCTTCTTCGCTGACTTTGCGCATCCCTTCCAATGAGAAGACCTGGAAGCCGCCGGAATCGGTGAGGATCGGGCGGGGCCAGGCCATGAAGCGATGCAGCCCGCCGAGTTTCGCGACGGTGGCTTCGCCGGGCCGGAGGTGCAGGTGGTACGTGTTGCCGAGGATGATGTGGGCGCCGCTGGCCTCGAGGTCTCCGGGGGTGAGGCCCTTCACACTCCCGGTGGTGCCGACCGGCATGAAGCAGGGGGTATCGACGTCGCCATGGGGAAGGTGCCAGCGTCCGGCCCGGGCGGGTCCGTCGGTGGCGATGGTATCGAACTCGAACATGAGCGGGAAAACTATCCCTTTCCCGGTCAAGCGTGTCTTGACGTACTGTGATCCATGCCACATATCTAGGCCAGCGCGCCTCACATCCCAAGCCTGTTTTTCCTGGCGCCTACCGCCCTAACCCCCGGGGCAACAGACGAAGCTTTTGAAGCGTCCGCGCTCGCGGGCGCTATGTCGTTCCTTATTCCGGAGGAAGGGCCCATGCATTCGAGACTGTCAAGAATCTCCTTGCTGAGCGCAGTAGCGCTGACCGTGCTGGTAGCGGCTTGCGCGGATAACACGGGACCGAGCCCGTCGGCGCGGCAGGCGCCGCTGGCTCCGTCGGTGAACTTTGCGCAGAGCGGCACTCCCTCCGGCCAGTGGCTGGTCCAGACCAAGACCTTCGGGTCCACGGCGAGCGTCGAGCAGACCATCCGCTCGATGGGCGGCACGGTGACCCGCTCGATGCCGCAGATCGGCATCGTGATGGCATCGGGCCTCACCGGCCCGCAGGCCGTCCAGCAGCTGCCGGCGGCCAACAGCAACGTGCAGGTGGTCAGCGCTGACCGGACGCTCCAGTGGGTTCCCACGGTGCAGTCGCTGGGCGTGAGCCCCGCGGGCGCCACGGATGTGACCGCCAGCGGCACCAACCAGAGCGGCGCGGCGTTCTTCAATTTCTATCAGTGGGGCATGAAGGTCATCAGCGCGCCCGCGGCCTGGGCGGCGACGACCGGCGGCGCCGGCAAGATGGTTTGCGTTCTGGATACCGGCGTGGACCCCGGCCAGCTCGACCTGAACGGCAAGGTGAACACCGGCGTGAGCGTGTCGATGAGCAGCGACAGCAGCTTCCCGGGCAACCAGACGATTTTCGACTACAACCTGCATGGGACGTTCGTTTCCAGCATCATCAGCAGCAACGGCATCGGCGTCGCCTCGGTCGCACCGGATGCGCAGCTGTGTGCCGTCAAGGTGCTGGGCGTGACCGGTAGCGGCTCGTTCGACGACGTGATCGCGGGCATCTACTACGCCGCGTCGATCCACGCCGCCGTCATCAACATGAGCCTCGGTGCCTACTTCGACCAGCACAACGGCGGCAACTCGCTGGTGGTGGCGATGCAGAAGGCCGTGGATTACGCCAACCAGCAGGGCACCGTGGTCGTGGCCGCGTCGGGCAACAACGGCGTGAACCTCGATGCCGACGGCAGCGACGTCGTTTCGCTTCCGGCGCAGCTCAAGGGCGTGATCAGCGTCGGCGCGACCGGACCGATCAACCAGGTCGGCTTCGACCAGCTCGCCAGCTATTCGAACTACGGCGGCGTGACTGGCGTGGCGCTCGTCGCTCCGGGCGGCTCGGGCAATCCGGTGGTGGGCCAGGATGAGATCATCGGGGCCTGCAGCCGGTACAACGTGACCTTCAATTGCACCGCCGGTAACAATTATCTGCTGGGTTCCGGCACCAGCTTCGCGTCACCGCACGTTGCGGGCGCGGCGGCGGTCATCACGGCCCGCTACCCCGGCATCAGGACGACGACGGTTCGCCGCTGCCTGACCCAGGAAGCGGACAACGTCGGTTCCAGCGCCATCTTCGGCGCCGGCCGTCTGAACGTCCTCAACTCGGCGACGCTCTGCAACCCATAGAGCTTCGCAGCGCATAACGAGAAACTACGCGCCCTGGCTTCGGAGCACCGGAGCCAGGGCGCGTGATGTTTCCGCTGGTGAACTAGAGGATCGCCATCGCGTCGCCGTAACTGTAGAAGCGATAGCGCTGCTCAACCGCGGTGCGGTAGGCGGACATCACGCGGTCCGTTCCCGCGAAGGCGCAGACCAGCATCAGCAGCGTCGACTTCGGCAGATGGAAGTTGGTCAGCAGGTGGTCCACGACCTTGAAGCGATACCCCGGCAGCACAAAGAGATCGGTCCAGCCCGCGCCGGCGCGGATCGTCCCGTCGTCATTCCCCACCGACTCGAGCGTCCGCAGCGCGGTGGTGCCGACGGCCCAGATCGAGCCCCCCTGTTCGCGCGCGCGGTCGACGGCCTGCGCCGCGGCTTCGGGCACGATGTACGCCTCGGCATCCATGTGATGCTTTGCGGGATCGTCATCGGAGACGGGTCGGAAGGTGCCCGGACCGACATGCAGCGTGACCCGCGCGATGCTCGCACCGCGTGCTTCGATGGCTCGCAGAATATCCGCCGTGAAATGCAGCCCCGCCGTCGGCGCGGCCACCGAGCCTGGCGCGTCGGCGTACACGGTCTGATAGCGCTCGCGGTCGTCCTCGTTAGCGTCGCGGGCGATGTACGGCGGCAACGGGATCTTCCCATGCCGCGCCAGGACGCCCTCGCTGCCGCCGGGACCGACCAGCTCCACCCGACGCTCACCGGTCTCGAGATGCTCGACGACCCGGATGGCATCGCCGCCGCCTAACGATAATTCGCCGCCCGCCTTGATCCGCGCGCCGGGCTTGACCAGTGCCCGCCAGGTGTCTCCGGCCTCACGCGTTACGAGCAGCACCTCGGCCGCCCCGCCGCCGGAACGCTGCGCCAGCAGCCGAGCCGGGATCACGCGCGAATCGTTGATGACGACCACGTCGTGCGGCTGAACCAGAGAGGGAAAATCGCGGAAGGAAAGGTGAGAGGGGGCCGCCGCGGCTCGCCGGTCGAGCACCATCAGCTTGCTTTCATCGCGCTTTGCCGCCGGAACCTGGGCGATCAGCTCCGGCGGCAGCGCGTAATCGAAGTCGGCGGTCTTCAGCCTGGCTACTGGCCGTGCGCCGCGGCCGGCGACACGATCGGCCGAATCTCGATCCGGTTCCCGGTGAAGATCGGAATGAGCAGCCGATTGCGGGTGTGATCGTAGGCGATGTCGGCCGGCGACGGCACGCCCTTCACCATCTGCATGTACATCGTGTCGCCGGTCTTCATCCCGACCACGCTGGAATCCTCCCAGCTCGATACCACCAGCGTGCCGTCGTTCATCCGGAAGACGCCGTCGAGCTGGCCATGCGGCGGCTTCGGCATCGCGGTGCGATGGCCCTGCATGTCCACGCGGTAGACCTCGCCGGAGCCAAAGGTCACGACGACCGCGCCGGTGCTGTCCGCCATGATGCCGTTGGGCCGGCCCAGGTCGGTGCCGTGCGCGATCTTGTGCAGCGCGCCGGTGTGCGGGTCGCGGTGGTAGATCGCGTCGGTGCCCGAGGAGCTGAAGTCGGGCTTGAGACCGCTGTCGGTGAACCAGACACCGCCGTCGGGCGCGACCGACACGTCATTGAGGAAGGTCGCGCCGGGGACTCTCAGGCTGCCTAACGGCGCGCCGGTCACCCGGTTGAACATCCGCAGCTCGTCGATGTCGGCCACGAAAAAGGTGTCGGCCCGCACGCCCGTACCCTTGGGCGCGTTCAGGGTCACGCCGTTGCGGCCGCCCTGGATCCAGTGCAGCGAATCCACGTGGCCGTCGGGCTTCACCCGCGCGATGAAGCCGTTGTTGTCCTTCACCGTGGGCGCGCCGTTGATGTTGGAAACGAGGTACTCGTCGGCCTGCTCGTCGAAGAACACCGACTCGGGGGTCTGCATCGAGTCGACGATGATGTTGGACGGAACGGGCGGCTGCGTGGCCTGCTGCACCGCAGGCTCGTTCTTCTTGCAGGCGCCAAGGGCGAGAAAAGCGGAAATGATCAGCAAACGGCGATTCATGAGAGGCTCGGGGGTTGGGTGTTGGCTGAACTATGAACCGGAATCGAACAGTCCGGGAGTGCCGCCAGGCGGCAGGGCGAAACCGAAGTGTTTGTAGGCCGCCGGCGTGGCGACGCGGCCGCGCGCGGTGCGCTGGAGAAATCCCTGCTGAATGAGGAACGGCTCGTACACCTCTTCCAGGGTGTCGGCGTCCTCGCCGACGGCGACGGCGACGGTATTCAGGCCCACCGGCCCGCCGGCGAACTTCTCGATGATCGCGGTGAGTATCCGCTTGTCCATGTCGTCGAGGCCGAAGTCGTCGACGTCGAGCCGGGACAGCGCCGCCTTGGCGGTCGGCATGTCGATGACGCCCCCGGCCCGCACCATCGCAAAGTCGCGGACCCGGCGCAGCAGACGGTTGGCGACCCGTGGCGTGCCGCGGCTCCGCCGCGCGATCTCCGAGGCGCCGGCGGCATCGGCCGCGATCTCCATGATCGCCGCCGAGCGGGTCACGATGGTCGCGAGATCCTCGGCGGGATAGAAATGCAGCCGCTCCACCATGCCGAAGCGGGCCCGCATCGGCGGCGTCAGCAGGCCGTAGCGCGTCGTCGCGCCAATCAACGTGAAGGGTTCGAGCGCCATCGGGATGGTCTCCGCATGCGGCCCCTCGGCGATGCGCACATCCACCCGCCAGTCTTCCATCGCGGGGTAGAGAAACTCTTCCAGCGCTGGGCGCAGCCGGTGGATCTCGTCGATGAAGAGGATGTCGCCCTTGCGCAGGTTGGTCAGCAGGCCGACCAGGTCGCCGGGGCGCTCGAGAACGGGGCCGCTGGTGGTGCGCAGCGAGACGCCCATCTCCTTGGCGAGGAGGATCGCGAGAGTGGTCTTGCCGAGTCCCGGCGGACCGAAGAACAGCGCGTGGTCCAGCGGCTCGCCCCGCTGCCTCGCCGCGTCGATGGCGATCTGGAGATTCTCGCGGACCTTTTCCTGGCCGACGAATTCGTCGAGCCGCGAGGGCCGCAGCGACGCCTCGAGCCCGCGTTCGTCGCCCAGAACCTCAGGCGTGGTGATCTCGGCGCGCTTGCTCATTGCCTAACGAGTGGAGAGGAAGGCCAAGGCGTCGCGCACCAGCTCGGCGGTGTCCTTGCCGGCGCCGTTGCCGGCCAGCACGGCGCGGACCGCCTCGTCGGCCTCGATCGCCGTGTAGCCGAGCTTGGCCAGGGCCTTCAGTGCCATCTCGCTTGCCGAGTCCCTCTCTCCCGTTTCTCCCCTTTCTCCCCTCTCTCCCTTCAGGTGGTCGAGCTTGTCTTTCAATTCGAGAATGACTCGCTCCGCAGTCTTCTTGCCAACCCCGCTCACCGAGCTCAGGATGGCAATATCCTTCTCGCGGATCGCCCGGACGATGCGGTCGGCGTTGAGCTGCGATAGCATCGCCATCGCCAGCTTGGGACCGACTCCGCTCGCCGTGATCAGCCGCTGAAACACCTGGCGCTCTTCGCCGGTCACGAAGCCGAAGAGGGTCATCGCATCCTCGCGCACCGCGAGGTGGGTGAAGAGCTCGACCGGCGCGCCCGCGGCCGGTAGCCGCTCCAGCGAGCGGATCGGGACGAAGCACTCGTAGCTCACCCCGCTCGCCGTCTTCACGACGACGCGGTCCGCCTCTTTCAGAGCGAGCGTCCCCGAGAGTCCGGCAATCACGCGGCGCCTTTCCGACGCCCGACGCACGACGCACGACGCATGGTCTTCATCCGACGACTGCCCGCCGCAGCGTGCGCGTCCGCAGGCAGTGCGTCAGCGCGATTGCGACGCCGTCGGCGGCATCCGCGGGCCTGGGCGCGGTTTTCAATCTCAGCAGCTGGGCGACCATGAGCTGGATCTGCGACTTGGTCGCGGCGCCGGTGCCGACCACCGCGGCCTTCACGTCGCGCGGTGCGTATTCGGCGACGCCGACACCGGCGCGCGAGGCGGCGAGCAGCACCACTCCCCGGGCATGGCCGAGGATGAGAGCGCTGCGGGGATTCTGGGCGACGAATACGGTTTCGACGGCGACGATATCGGGATGGTGCCTGGTGATGAGAGTTTCCAGCTCGGTAAAAATCGTCTCGAGGCGATGGGCCAGCGGCGCGGCCGATTCCGGCCGGATGACGCCGCATTCGACGAGGCGGTAGGGCGCGCCGTCGGCGCGCTCGACGACACCGTAGCCGGTGGCGGCGGTGCCCGGGTCCACCCCGAGCACGATCACACTCCGGCCAGCGCCTCCTCGTCGACGTCGAAGTTGGAGAACACCTTCGCGACGTCGTCGTGCTCCTCGATGGTCTCCATCAGCTTGACCAGCTGCGGTACGGCCGCACCTTCGACCTTCACCGTATTCTTGGGGATCATCGCGTACTCGGCCGACTCCCAGGCGATCTTCTTCGCCTTGAGGGCCTCCTGCACCGCGTGGAAATCGTGGACCTCGGTCGACACCACGTACTGGTCACCGTCGCGCGCGAAGTCGCTCGCGCCGGCGTCGAGCGCCGCTTCCATCGCGACGTCCTCTTCGTATCGCGAAGCGTCGATG
>DASXPG010000017.1:0-43190 GCA_036493755.1 Gemmatimonadales bacterium | reverse complement strand
GTTTCTGACGACGCGCGATATTGATAGCGTCACACCTTCCAAGAACGTTGTGATCGACGTTCCGACCTGGCGAGCAGTTCAGCAGCTTGATCGGCACAGATCGGGAATCTCGGGGTCGGACGGCCCTGCGGCGTTTCGTGGAGACGGGAAGCTGTTGTTCGTTGGGCGAGACCAAGCGATAGATGTCTATCTCAACCGAGAGGGCCAGTGATCATGGATTCCGAACGCGTTCGGGATGTCGCCTTGGTGGTGAGCATTGTCGGCTTAGTTGTTTCTCTCGGATGTTCAGACAGACACAGTACTACGCAGCCGGTGATGAGAGAGCCCACTTTCGACAACCAGGGAGTAGAGAACGACCGCGAAGTCTACGGATCGGTCTACGAGTCAGGGGTTCGGACCACACAGACGGCGCGGCGCCGGCAGCAAGCAGAACGTGATTCCCCAACAGCAATTCGTCAGCGACCTGACGCAACGCATTTCGTCGCGTAGCCTGGAGCTGTAATGGATCCCAAGAACACTGCGGTCATCGTCAGCGCGGCGCGCACGCCGATCGGCAAGTTCCTCGGCGGACTGTCGCCGCTGAGCGCGCCGAAGCTCGGCGCCGTAGCCATCAAGGCTGCCCTTCAGCGGTCGGGCGTTCCGGCATCCGAGATCCAGGATGTGATCATGGGCCACGTGGTGCAGGGCGGCTCGGGGCAGGCGCCCGGGCGGCAGGCCGCGATCCACGCCGGGATTCCGGGGACCACCCCCGCCGTCACGGTGAACATGGTCTGCGGCTCGGGCCTCAAGGCGGTGATGCTCGCGGCTCAGGGAATCAAGGCCGGCGATATCCAGGTCGCGGTGGCCGGCGGGCAGGAGTCGATGTCCAACGCGCCGCACTACCTCTTCGGCATGCGCACCGGCGTGAAGCTCGGCACCAATGAATTGAAGGACGGCGTGATCATGGACGGGCTGTGGTGCTCCTTCGGCGACTGCCACATGGGCGCGTACGCCGAATACACCGCGACCAAGGCGGGCGTCTCGCGCGCCGACCAGGACACCTTCTCGCTCGAGAGCCACCAGAAGGCCGTGGCCGCGATGGCGGCCTGCAATTTCAAGAATGAGATCGCCCCGGTCGAGATCGCCGATCGCAAGGGAACGATCACCATCGACAAGGACGAAGCACCCCGCGCCGACACCACCATCGAAGCGTTAGGCAAGCTGAAGCCGGCGTTCGTGAAGGACGGCTCGGTGACGGCGGGGAACGCGCCGGGACTCAACGACGGCGCCAGCGCGCTGGTGGTGACGTCGCTGGCCTACGCGCAGGCGCACGGATTGAAGCCGATGGCGCGGGTGACCGGCTACGCGGCCGGCGGCGGCGAGCCGAAGGATCTCTTCTTCGCGCCCATCGTCGCGGTGCAGAACCTGATGAAGCAAGAAGGGAAGACGATCGGCGACTACGACCTGGTCGAGGCGAACGAAGCCTTCGCGGTGCAGGCGCTGGCCGATGGCCGCGCCCTCGGCTGGGACTGGTCGCGGGTGAATGTGAACGGCGGCGCCGTCGCCCTCGGCCACCCGATCGGGGCCAGCGGCGCGCGTGTTCTCACCACGCTGCTCTATGCCATGCAGGCCCGCGACAAGCAGACCGGTCTCGCAACATTGTGTCTTGGTGGCGGAAACGCCGTCGCTCTTTCAGTCGAGAGGATCTAGATGACAAACGCCGTCGTTGTTGCTCGAGCCGATGCGAAGCCGGTCGGGGTCAAGGTTGTTGCGGCATTAGTCGGTGCGCTGGTCGTTGCAGCAGCTGCCCAGGTCGCCATCCCGATTCCCGGCTCGTTGGTTCCATTCACCCTCCAGCCGATGGCGGTGCTGATCGTCGGCGGACTGTTAGGCGCACGCTACGGCGCGCTCTCGCTCGCGATATATCTCGCGATGGGCGCCGCGGGCCTGCCGGTCTTCGCGCCCTTTGGCCTTCCCGGGTTGGCGCGGCTCTTGGGTCCGACGGGCGGGTTCCTGCTGTCGTATCCGGTGGCCGCGGCGACGGTGGGATTGATCAATGGGCGCGCCGCCGCGTGGCCGCTCAGCCGCGCGATGATCGCGTGCCTGGCTGGCATGCTGGTGATCTTCGCCGGCGGGGTTTCGCAGCTCGCGATCCTCGGCGCCAATGCCGGCGCGATCATCACGCCGTTCCTGGCCGCGGATCTTCTGAAGGTCGCGGTCGCGGGTCTCGTCATTCGCCGCTTCGCGCGTTGAACAAGGTCGCCGTCGTCGGCGCGGGCCAGATGGGCAACGGCATCGCGCACGTGTTCGCCGCTGCCGGCTGGGACGTGCGGCTCATCGACGTGGACGCGAAGCAACTCGAGAAGGGCGTCGCCACCATCCGATCGAATTTCGACCGGCAGATCACGAAGGGGAGGGCGACCGAGGCCCAGCGCGACGCCGCCCTCAAGGCCATCGTCTCGAGCTCGAGCCTCGATGCCGTCGGCGACCGCGAGATGATCGTCGAGGCCGCCACCGAAAATGAGGCGTTGAAATTCAAGATCTTCGGCGATCTCGACCGGCTCGCGCCGGCCGAAGCGATCCTCGCCACCAACACCTCGTCGATCTCGATCACCAGCATCGCCGCGAAAACCAGGCGGCCACAGAACGTCATCGGGATGCACTTCATGAATCCGGTGCCCGTCATGCAGCTGGTCGAGGTGATCCGCGGCCAGGCGACCAGCGACAGCACCGCGGTCCTCGTACTGGATATGGCCCGCAAGCTCGGCAAGACTCCCGTCGAGGTGAGCGACTACCCGGGGTTCGTCGCCAATCGCGTGCTGATGCCGATGATCAACGAGGCCGCCTTCTGCGTCATGGAAGGTGTCGCCACGGCCGAGTCGGTGGATACCGTCATGAAGCTGGGAATGAATCACCCGATGGGGCCGCTGGCGCTCGCCGACCTGATCGGGCTGGATACCTGCCTGGCGATTCTGAATGTGCTTCACGAAGGACTTGGCGACGACAAGTATCGGGCGTGTCCGCTGCTGAAGAGGATGGTTGCAGCGGGGCAATATGGAAGGAAGAGCGGAAAAGGCTTCTATGCATACGGCGCTTAACGAAACACAGCAGCAGATCGTGGATCTCGCGCGCGAGTTCGCGGCGGAGCATATCGCGCCGTTCGCGGCCGAGTGGGATCGCACCAGGGAATTCCCCACCGAGCTGATCCGCAAAATGGGCGAGCTGGGCTTTTTCGGCATGCTGCTTCCCGAGGAATACGACGGTCTCGGACTCGACACCGTGACCTATCTCTCGGCAATGGAAGAGATCGCCTACGCCGACGGCGCATCGTCGATCTCGATGGGCGTGCACAACTCGCTGCCGACGCAGATGCTGCTCCACCGCGGCAGCGCCGAGCAGAAGGAGCGCTGGCTCAAGCCGATGGCGCGGGGCGAAATGCTGGGTGCCTTCGCCTTGAGCGAAGCCGAGGCGGGGAGCGACGCCGCCGGGCTGCGTGCTCAGGCGCTGCGCGACAAGGACGGCTGGGTCCTCAACGGCATGAAGGCGTGGGTCACCAACGGCGCCACCGCCGGCGTGGTGCTGGTGATGGCGCGGACCGATCGCGAAGGGGCGAGGCAGGGCGCGCGGGGCATCAGCGCCTTCATCGTTCCGACGACGGCGCGGGGGTACCGGCCGCAGAAGGCCGAAGACAAGATGGGACTGCGCGCGTCCAATACCTGCTCGGTGGCGCTCGAGGATCTGCGCCTGCCGGCCGACGCGCTGCTGGGCCAGGAAGGCCAGGGGCTCGCCTACGCCCTGAGCGCCCTCGACGGCGGGCGGCTCGGCGTCGGCGCGCAGGCGTTAGGCATCGCGCGCGCGGCGTTCGACCACTCGGTGCGCTACGCGCTGGAGCGCCGCCAGTTCCAGACCCCGCTGGCCCAGTTCCAGGCGATCCAGTTCAAGCTGGCCGACATGGCGACCCAGATCGCCGCGTCCAAGGCGCTGCTGCACGAGGCGGCCCGCCGCAAGGACGCCGGCGAGGACGTCACCCAGTGGGCCAGCATGGCCAAGCTGTACGCCGGTGAAATGGTGATGCGGGTGACGACGGAGGCGGTCCAGATTTTCGGCGGTTACGGCTACATGCGCGATTACCCGGTGGAGCGGCTGATGCGCGACGCCAAGGTGATCACGATCTACGAAGGCACCAGCGAAGTCCAGCGCATGGTCATTGCGCGCGAACTCCTCAAGAGCTGAAAGGGATCCGTGGAGATTTTCGAGAGGCTGCAGGAGCACGATCATGAGCAGCTGCTCTTCTGCCATGATGCGTCCGCGAACTACAAGGGTCTCATCGCCATCCACAACACGACCCTGGGACCCGCGTTAGGCGGCACCCGCTACTGGAAGTACGAGAGCGAGGGCCACGCGGTGATCGACGCGCTGCGGCTCGCCAAGGGCATGACCTACAAGGCCGCCGTGACGGGACTCAACCTCGGCGGCGGCAAGTCGGTCATCCTCATGGGCGACGGCCCGGTGGACCGCGAGGCGCTGTTCCGGGCCCACGGCCGCTTCGTCGAGAGCCTCAAGGGCCGCTACATCACCGCCGAAGACGTCAACACCAGCCCCGCCGACATGGACTACATCCACCTCGAGACCGACCACGTGGTCGGGCTCCAGGGCCGCTCCGGCGATCCGTCGCCGGTGACGGCGCACGGCGTCTACTGCGGGATGAAAGCGTCGGCGAAATGGGCGTTAGGCAGCTCCGATCTCGCCGGCAAGACGGTGGCGGTGCAGGGCGCCGGCCACGTCGGGTACTACCTGTGCAAGTACATCACCGCCGAGGGCGCCAAGGTGATCATCGCCGACATCGCGAAAGAGAAGGTGCAGCGGGTGGTGGACGAGTTCGGCGCGAAGGCGGTCGCCCCCGACGCGATCTACGGTCAGCAGGCCGATATTTTCGCTCCCTGCGCGCTCGGTGCGGTCATCAATGACCTGACGCTGCCGCAGCTCAAGGTGAAGATCATCGCCGGCGGCGCGAACAACGTCCTCGCCGAGCCGCGGCACGGCGACGAGCTGGAGAAGAAGAAAATCCTGTACGCCCCCGACTACGTGATCAACGCGGGCGGCCTGATCAACGTGAACTCGGAGCTGGAGAACTGGCCGGCCGAGCGGGCGTTCAAGCTCGCCGGCGAGATCTACAGCACCATGATCCGGGTCTTCGAGATCGCGAAGGAAGAGAAAGTGCCGACCTACATCGCCGCCGACCGGCTGGCCGAGAAGCGGGTGGCGATGGTCGGGAAGCTCAAGCGCACCTGGGTGAGCTGATGTCCGGCGACGCGTACGCTCCCGATCCGCAGCTTCTTGCCGGCGACCCGGTCGTCGCCGACATCGTCAAACGCGAGACGGCTCGGCAGGCCGAGGGGCTGGAGCTGATCGCCTCCGAGAATTTCGCCTCACCGGCGGTGCTCGCCGCGATGGGGACGCCGCTCACCAACAAGTACGCCGAGGGCTATCCCGGCAAGCGCTATTACGGCGGCTGCGAAGTGGTGGACGAAGTCGAGACGCTGGCCCTGGTTCGGGCCAAGCAGCTCTTCGGCGCCGACCACGCCAACGTCCAGCCCCACAGCGGCTCGCAGGCCAATTTCGGCGCCTACCTCGCGGCCATGCGCCCCGGCGACACGCTGCTGGGAATGGCGTTGCGCCACGGCGGCCACCTGACCCACGGGGCGGCGCCTAACGAGTCTGGCAAGATGTTCAAGGCGGTGCAGTACGGGGTCCGCGAGGAGACCGGGCTCATCGACTACGACCAGGTGCGCGAGCTGGCGCGGGCCGAGCGGCCGCGGGTCATCGTGGCCGGGGGCAGCGCCTACGCCCGGATCATCGACTTCGCGGCCTTCCGTGCCATCGCCGACGAGGTGGAGGCGCGCTTCATGGTGGACATGGCGCACTTCGCCGGGCTGGTCGCCGGCGGCGTACATCCCTCGCCCATCCCCCATGCCGACCTGGTCACCAGCACGACCCATAAGACTCTTAGGGGTCCGCGGGGCGGGCTGATTCTCTGCGTCGAGAACCTCGCCAAGGCGGTGGACAAGGAAATCTTCCCCGGCACCCAGGGCGGTCCGCTGATGCACGTCATCGCCGCCAAGGCGGTGGCGTTCGGCGAAGCGCTGAAGCCCGACTTCAAGGATTACGCGCGGCAGGTCGTGGTGAATGCGCGGGCGCTGGCCGAGTCGCTCATGGAAAAGGGCTACGGTATCGTGTCGGGCGGCACCGACACCCACCTGATGCTGGTGGATCTGCGGCCCAAGGGTCTCACCGGCAAGGAAGTCGAAGAAGCGCTGGGCAAGGCGGCGATCACCGTCAACAAGAACACCGTCCCCGGTGACCCGCAGTCACCCTTCGTCACCAGTGGCGTGCGCATCGGCACGCCGGCGCTGACCACGCGCGGAATGAAAGAGATGGAAATGCGCGAAGTTGGCGAGTTCATTCATCGCGCCATCGAGGCGCGCGCCAACGATGCCGCGCTGGCGAAGATCAAGGCCGAAGTGCGCGAGCTGGCGGAGGCGTTCCCGCTGTACGGCTTGCCGGCGGCCGTTTGATGTGGCGTGTCCTGCGGCCCATTCTCGTGTTGGCCGTTGGCGGTTGGCCGCTGGCAGCAAGCGCGTTCGCGCAGCAGCCGCGCCGCGGCGCGCCGCCGCCGCCGCCCCCCGCCGTTGTCGTCCTGCACGCCGACCGCGTCTTCGACGGTACCGCGATGCACGAGGGCTGGGATGTCGTCGTCACCGGTGACCGGATCAGCGCCGTGGGCGCCACGGGCAGCGTCACCCGGCCCGCCGGTGCGAGAGTCATCGATCTGCCGGGGACGACGCTGATCCCCGGACTCATCGAAGGTCATTCGCACCTGCTGCTCCATCCCTACAACGAAACGACCTGGGAAAACCAGGTGCTACACGAGCCGCTCGCGCTGCGCATCGCGCGGGCAACGGTATCGGCGCGGGCCACGCTGATGGCCGGCATCACCACCACCCGCGACCTCGGCACCGAAGGGGCGGGGTACGCCGATGTCGGGCTGCGCGACGCCATCAACCAGGGAATCATCCCCGGGCCGCGCATGATCGTGGTCACCCGGGCGATCGTGGCGCGCGGCGCCTACGCTCCCCGCGGAGCGCCCGAATACGATTTCGCTTACGGCGCCGAAGAGGCGGGCGGCGTGGACGATCTCACCCGCGTGATCCGCGATCAGATCGGCAAGGGCGCCGACTGGATCAAGATTTACGGCGACTATAGCTGGGGCTCGCACCGCAACGCCGAGCCGACATTTACGCAGGACGAGATGAACCTGATCGTCCAGGTGGCGTCGGGCTCCAACCGGCCCGTTGCGGTGCATGCGACAACCGCCGAGGCGATGCGGCGCGCCACCATCGCCGGCGTCACGACCATCGAGCACGGCGATCAGGGCACCCCGGAGGTTTTCCGGCTGATGGCGGAGAAGGGCGTCGCGCTGTGCCCGACGCTGGCCGCTGGCTACTCGACCGCGCAGTACGCGGGCTGGCGCCCGGGCACGGACCCGGAGCCCCGGAGCGTCAGCAACAAGCGTGACACCTTTCGTGCGGCGCTGGCGGCCGGCGTGGCGATCTGCTTCGGCGGCGACGTGGGCGTGTTCAGCCACGGCACCAACGTCCTGGAGCTGGAGCTGATGGTACAGGACGGCGTGACGCCGCTACAGGCCGTCACCATCGCGACCTCCGGCAATGCGCACATCTTCCATCTGGATGATCGCGGATCGGTGCGCGAGGGGTTGCTGGCCGATCTGGTCGCCGTCGACGGCGACCCGACACAGGATATCTCGGCGTTGCGGAAGGTGCGCTTCGTGATGAAGGGCGGGGCGGTATTCAGGGAGGCGCAGTAGCTCCGTACTCTCGCCCCTTCTGCTCCGGCCCGAACCAGGCCACTATGGCCGCGAAGGCGAAGACGATCGCCGCGCTGATCGCCATCGCCGAGGCGTAGGTCATCTGTTTCGCCGCGATGGCCTGGACCGTTCCGATCGTTCCCGCGATCAGCACACCGCACTGGTAGGCAAAGCCCGGTAGAAAGCCGCGGACCGCATCGGGCGACAGCTCGGTGATGTGCGCCGGAATCACGCCCCACGCTCCCTGCACGCATGCCTGGATCAGAAACGCTCCCGCGATCAGCAGCGGTAACGACGGCGCGAAGGCCCAGAGCGGAATGATGCACAGCGCCAGAGTGAGCGCGATGACGATCATCTTCCTGCGCCCGATGCGCTCCGAGTAGAGACCCGCGAGAATACCGCCGCTGATGGCGCCGACCATCGAGAAGGCGGTGAGCGCCGCGCGGCGCTGCGGCGTGAAGCCCCAGGCCCGTTGCAGGAAGGTCGGGTACATGTCCTGGGTGCCGTGCGAGGAGAAATTCATCCCGGCCATCAGCAGGGTGAGGAAGAGAAAGAGCTTCCAGTTGGCCGCGATACCGCGGCCGAGGTCGCCCCAGCTGGCATGTTTGGTCCGCTCCCACACCTCCGATTCCTTCACGCGGAATCGGACGAAGAGCGCGAGCAGCGCCGGCAATCCGCCGACGAAGAAAAGCGGTCGCCAGCCCCAGCGGGGGAAGATGAAGAAGTAGGCGAGCGCCGCGAGCAGGTAGCCGACGGCGTAGCCTTGCTGGAGCAGCCCCGAGAAGACGCCGCGGTACTTGGGCGGCACCTTTTCCATGACCAGCGACGCCCCCACGCCCCACTCCCCGCCCATGCCGATGCCGAAGAGCGCCCGCAGTACCAGGAAGCTCGTGTAGCTCGGCGCCAGGCCCGACAGCACTTCGACGACCGAGTAGAAAATGAGATCGAGCATCAGCGGCAGCCGCCGGCCATAGCGGTCGGCGAGGAGCCCGAAGATGAAGGCGCCGACCGGCCGGAAGGCGAGGGTCAGCGCGATCGAATAGGCAATCTCGGCATCGGTCTTGTGGAAGTCGTGCGCGATCGCCGTCAGGGTCATGACGACGAGGAAGAAATCGAAGGCGTCCAGGGTCCAGCCGAGGAAGCCGGCGACGAGGGCGGCGCGGTGGTCGGAAGCCGGCTTCACGGGCCGAAAGGGTAGCGGGCGGGGGGAGTGGCGTCAACGCGCGCAAGTCTTGACCATTGGCGGAGCCAACGCGTAGCTTGGCCATTGTGAGCCAGTTGGACTTCGCCGACGACGTTCTGGCACGGATCCGCGACCGGTCCGGGCCGTATGACGAGCGCGCGTACGTCTTCGTGCTGGCGGCCCTGGAGCACCTCCAGAAAAACCTGGCGGCACGCCGGCATGTCAGCGGCGAAGAGCTCTCCAACGCCTGCCGCGAATTTGCCCTCGAGCAATACGGCCTTCTCGCCCGTCCGGTCCTCGAGTACTGGGGCCTCAAGGGAACGTCGGATATCGGCACCATCGTCTTCACGCTGATCGAAATGGGCCTCCTGAAAGCCCAGGACAACGACCGGCCCGAGGATTTCGAAGGCGTCTACATTTTCGCCGATGCGTTCGAGGTCGACTACCCGTGGGGCGCGTGGCGCGAGGAATGCCGAAGAGACTAGTACGCAGTCGCCGCAGTAGATTTCCCCTTCCATGATTCGCGTGCGTAAACCAGCCGTCGCCGGCCTCTTCTATCCGTCGCAGCCCGCGGCGCTGCTCAGCGCGGTCCAGGAGCTGCTCGCTCCACCCAGGGCCACGCGCATCGCCATCGCCGCGATCGTGCCCCACGCCGGCTACCAGTATTCCGGGCGCACCGCCGGCGCCGTGCTCGCCGATGTCGAGATCCCGCGCCGCTGCATCGTGCTCGCGCCTGACCATACCGGAGCCGGCGAGGCGTCGCATGGCGGGAGCGTCTGGGCGGTCGGCGCCTATCGCACCCCGATCGGCGACATCCCCATCGACGAGACCCTCGCCGCCGCGCTGCTCGCGCTGTGCCCGCTCCTCGAGGACGATCCGGCCGCGCACCGAACCGAGCACGCCATCGAAGTGATCCTGCCCTTCCTCCTCGCCCGGCGGCCCGATGTCACGGTGGTGCCGATCCTCCTCGGCTGGAGCGACTGGCCGCGCACCCGCGGTCTCGCCGAAGCTCTCGCCGGCACGGTGCGGCGCGCGACCGAGCCGGTGCTGCTGATCGCGAGCAGCGACATGAACCACTACGAGCGCGCCGACGTCAGCCGGCGCAAGGACGACCTGGCGCTCGAACCGGTCGCGCGCCTGGACGGTGAAGCGCTGCTCGAGGTCACGCGCAAACACCGCATCACCATGTGCGGACGTACGGCGGCCGCCGCGGTGCTGCACGCCGCCCGTCTCCTCGGTGCGATGTCGGGCGAGCTGGTTCACTACTCGCACTCGGGAGAAGTGACGCTCGATGACACCTCAGTGGTTGGCTATGCGGGAGTGGTGATACGATGACACCAGTTATCAGTCGCCACAGGGCGAGCGTTCGAGCATGAGTGTCATCCCCGTCCTTGATGCCAATCAGGCGGCCGCGTGGGACCGCGCGGCGCAGGAGATCTCACACATCCCCTCGCGGGTGCTGATGGAATCGGCCGGGCGGGCCGTGGCCGCTTTGCTGACGCGCGAGTTCGGCCATGCGGTGGATCGCGGCGTGATCGTCGTCTGCGGGCGCGGCAACAATGGCGGCGATGGCTGGGTCGCCGCGCGCGCGCTGGCCGCCTTCGGCATCGGCGTCACCGCCATTCCACTCTCGGGCGACCCGTCCGCCGACAACACCGCCAACCGCGGCCTGGCCATGACCGAAGGCGTGCGGGTGGTGTCGCCCACCGCCGAATGGCCCGCGGCCGGTGTGGTGATCGACGCCATTCTCGGAACCGGCGCCACCGGCGCGCCCAAGGGCGATGTGGCCGCCGCGATCGAGAAGATGCAGCGGCTCGATCTGCCGATTGTCGCGATCGATGGTCCCTCCGGGCTCGACCTCACGTCCGGCACGGTGCACGCCCCGTGCGTGCGCGCCACGTTGACCGTCACCTTCGGCGGATATCGCCGCGGCCACCTGCTCCAGCGCACGGTATGCGGCAAGATCCAGGTCGCGGAAATCGGATTCCCCACCGCCGATCCCTACTGGCCCGGCGTCGTCACCGACGACTGGCTGGGCAGCGTGCTGAGTCCCCTCAGCGCCGAGATGCACAAGGGCGATCGCGGAAAAGTGCTGGTCGTCGGGGGCGGCGATGGCATGGCCGGTGCCGCGATCTTCTCGGCCAAGGCCGCGCTCCGCTCCGGCTCGGGGCTGGCGCGCATCGCGGCAAGCGCGGCGAGCGTGACCGCCTGCCAGGCCAACAATCCGGACATCGTCTGCCTGACGAGTGAGTTGGCCGAGACGATCGAGGAGCCGCTGGCCGAAGCGCTCGAATGGGCCGAAGCGGTGGTGCTGGGCCCCGGCCTGGGACGGGGAACGGCGCGCGCGCGCTTTGCCCGCGCGGTCCTCGGCGCGCTCAAGACGCCCGTGCTCCTCGACGCCGATGGCCTGATGGCCTTTCGCGGCGCGGCCGACGAATTGAAGGGACTGCTGTCGGGCAAGCGGGCGCTGCTGACCCCGCACAAGGGCGAATTCGCCGCGCTCTTCCCCGATCTATCCGAGCAGACGCGGCGCGATCCTTTCGGCGCGGCGCAGGCCGCCGCCGAGCGGATCGGCCAGGCGGTGTTACTCAAGGGAGTGCCCACGGTGATCGCCGCGCCCAGCCTTCCATTATTGGTCAGTGCAACCGGCAACCCGGGGCTGGCGACGGGCGGAACGGGTGACGTCCTTTCGGGCATGGCCGCATCGTGGCTCGCCCGGGGAACGCCGCCGCAAATCGCGGGCGCCGCCGCCGCGCATGTGCACGGACGGAGCGCCGAAGATGTGGCGCGGCACCGGTCGGTACGGGCGCTGAGGCCGGACGATTTGCTCGGCGTGCTGAGTCCGCTGTGGCGGGAGCTGGCCGACGGAAATCGCGACATACATCCGCCCCTGATGGCTGAACTCGAAAGGGTTGCCGTTACATGAGACGGGGAACGGGGAACGGGGAACGGGGAACGGGAAACGGGAAACGGGGGGGCCTGGAGGCATGAGAACTGGCTGCCGTATTCTGTGCGCCCTTGCCGTAATCAACGTTCCCACGTTCGCACGTTCCCACGTTCCCCGGCTTCTTGCCCAGTCCTCCCGGCTGTGGAATCCCGAGGACCGCGCCTTCGTCACCGACCTGAGCGTCGTGACTGCCGTCGCGGTGACGCGGAACATCATTTACGCCGCGACGCCTAACGGTCTTGCGGTCTACGATCGCGGCATGCGGAAGTGGAAGCAGACGGTCGGGCCGCTCGACGGTTTCCCGCGGGGGTCCGTGACGGCGATGGTCGCCGATCCCAACGACGACACCGCCTGGCTCGGCGGGCAGGGCGCCTGGATGAGCTACGATCCCTTCACCCGCCGCATGGAGACGGGATCGCTGCCCGGAACCACCGACCAGGTGATCCTCGATGCCCGGAGTCCGGGGCGCGGCGCCTGGTTTCACACGACTGCCGGGTGGTACGAGGTCCCCAAGGGCGGGCTGGTTGCGGCGCCGGGTACGCCGCCGGCGACCCGGGTCGGCGGCCTCACCGGGCGCGACCTCATCACCCGCCTGCCGGCCTTCGACGCGGTGCGGATGCGCATCGAGCGCGACGACCAGCTGCGCACCTACCAGATGACGGCGGCGGCGCAGACGCCGGTGACCAATGAAATCGTCGTCGGCACCAACGGCAACGGCGCCTTCCAGGTCGATCCGGTGAGTTACGGGACCGACCAGCTGCCGATGGGACTGTTAGGCGCCTCCACCGGCGCCATCACGGTGGCGCGCGGACAGGTCTGCGCGGCGAGTAATGCGCGGATCCAGTCGGCGCGGCGCGGCATTACCTGCTTCGACGAAGGGCTGGGGCGCTTCTCGTACCTCGAGAGCGCGGGCCTCACGACGCTTCCCGGCGGCAACGTGCGCCGGATCCTCGTCACCGAACGATCCATCTGGCTGGCCACCGACCAGGGGCTGGTCCGCGCGCCCCGTCGCGGCGGCCGGCCGGTCCAGCTCCTCGCGCGCGACGGACTTCCCGACGATCAGATCTATGGCCTGGCCGCGGCGCCGGAGGGAGCCTACGTCGGCACCCTCCATGGCATGGCGCTGGTCAGCGACACCGGGCGTGCGCTGGTGGTCGAGGCCAAAGCCGGCGGCTTGGCTGTCCTGTCGATCGCCAATCCGACGAGCGATACCATCTGGGCGGGGACCAGCGCCGGCGTGGTCGGATTTCCGCTGCCGATCGGCGGGCCGGTCGTCATTCCCGTGGGCTCGGCGGAGCAGCGCGAGCCCGTCTTCGCCATCGCGATGCGCGGCGACACCATCCTGGCGTCGACGGCGACGCACTTGCTGATCCGGCAGCACGGCTTGTGGCGGGTCGTCGATCCGCCGGGGACACCGGTGGGGCAGATCGCGGCGATCAGCGCCGGCGAGACGGGATTCTTCATCGCCGGCGACCGCGGCTTCGCCTGGTACGATCCGGTTCGGCCGCTGTGGAACGCGCTGATCCAGCCCGGCGATGTGGCGCCACCGGTGCACGACATCGCCGCGACGCGCGACTATATCTGGATCGCCACGGACATCGGCGTGTTCCGGTACGAGAAGCGGGTGGTAGTGCCCTGACTTCCATTCCCCTCGGTCCCGGCCGCGAATTCGACCGCATCCGCACCATGGCGGCCCGGTGGAAGGAGCGCGCCCGAGGGCTCGGCGATGACTGCGCGATCCTCGAAGTGGGTGGCGACCGCATCGCCGTGTCGGTCGACGTCAGCGTCGAGGGCGTTCATTTCCGCCGCGACTGGATGACTCCCGCCGAAATCGGCTATCGCGCCGCCGCCGCCGCGCTCTCCGACCTCGCCGCCGCCGCCGCCGAGCCGATGGCCATGCTGTTGTCGTTAGGCATGCCGGCCGGCGAGAGCGACGCGACCCTGGCGGCGATCGCCGACGGCGTCGGGGACGCCGCGGGTGACGCCGGCGCGTTGATCGTCGGCGGCGACATGACCCGGAGCGACAAGCTGTTCATCGACTGTTGCGTGATCGGGCGCGCCAGCGCGTCGCTCGGCCGCCGGGGCGCGCGTCCCGGGGACCGGCTCGTGGTCACCGGAACCCTCGGCGGCCCGCTCGCGGCATTGGTGGCGTGGCAGGCCGGCGCCGAACCGGCGTCCGAGGCTCGGGCCCGCTTCGTCCGGCCCGCGCCCCGCCATGCCGCCGCCCGTTACCTTGAGTCGGTGCGAGCCCGCGCGATGATCGATATTTCGGATGGATTGGCGAGCGATGCCGCCCACCTGGTCACCGCGGGTGCCGTCGGCGCTGCCGTCGCCGTCGAGCGGATCCCGGTGATGGCCGTCGCCCGCGAGGCGGCCGAGCAGGCCGGCGAGCCCGCGTGGCGCTTCGCGGCCCGGAGCGGGGAAGAGTACGAGCTGCTGGCGTCCATTCCGCCCGATGTCACCGATGCCGACCTGGCGGCGGCGCCCGTTCCCATCACCGTGATTGGGATGATCGAGGCCGAGCCGGGGCTGCGTGCCACCGATCGCGGGACCGACGTCACGCTCCCCATGGGCTTCGACCACTTCCGCTGACGTGCGTACGATCCTCTATCTGGGCTCGCTCGTAGTCGCCACGATGACCTACGGCATGGCCTGCGTCATCGCGGGAATCTTCCGCGTGAAATACGTCCGCGGCGGGATCTACGACCGCTGCCAGGAAAAATGGGCGCGGATGATCATCGGCGCGGCCGGAATCCCGGTAACGCTTTCCGGCGTCGAGCATCTTCCCGGCGGCCCGCAGATCGTCGCCGCCAATCACGCCTCGTTTTTCGATATCCTCGCGCTCCTCGCCTGGCTGCCCGGTTACCCCAAGTTCATCGCCAAGCGCGAGCTGTTCGCGATCCCGGTCCTCGGTGCGGCGATGCGCGCCGCGGGCCACGTGCGGCTCGATCGGGGCAATCGCGGGCAGGCGTTCAGCGCCTACGAAGAAGCGTCGAAGGAAATGATGGCCGAGGGGCTGACGGTGGTGGTGTATCCGGAGGGCACGCGCACCCGGACCGGCGAGCTGCTCCCCTTCAAGAAGGGGCCGTTCGTCTTCGCCATCGGCAGCGGGGCGCCGCTGGTGCCCTGTTACGTGGGCGGCGCCTTCGATATCCAGCCCAAGGGGAGCATCCGGGTGCGGCCGCGGCCGGTGCATATCGCCCTCGGTGCGCCCATCAAGGTGGCCGGAATGGCCATCGAGGAGCGGGATGATCTCCTCGAGCGGGTCCGCACCGAGATGCAGGCCATCAAGACCCGCGTTGACGCCACCCTCGCTGCCGCATAAGGTTCGCCCATCATGAGCACGATCATCGAAATCCATGGCCGCGAGATCCTCGACAGCCGCGGCAATCCGACCGTCGAGGCCGAGGTCGTTCTGGCCTCCGGCGCGAGCGCCAAAGCCGCGGTGCCGAGCGGCGCGTCGACCGGCGAACACGAAGCCATCGAGCTGCGCGACGGCGATCCCAAGCGCTTCGGCGGCAAGGGCGTGCTGGACGCGGTGCGCAACGTCAACGAGGTCATCGGTCCCCGGCTCGAGGGTTTCGACGCCTACGACCAGGTCGGTGTCGACGAGGAGATGCTCGATCTCGACGGCAGCGACACCAAGAGCAACCTCGGCGCGAACGCGATTCTTGCCGTGAGCCTGGCGAACGCGCGGGCCGCGGCGCGCGACCAGGGTGTGCCGCTGTACCGGTACCTCGGCGGCGTCATGGCGCACGTGCTGCCGGTGCCCATGATGAATGTGCTGAACGGCGGCGCGCACGCCTCGAACAACGTGGACTGCCAGGAATTCATGATCGTTCCCATCGGCGCCGAGGATTTTCCCAACGGCCTGCGGATGGGCGTCGAGGTGTTCCATGCGCTGAAGAAGGTGCTCGGCAAGCAGGGGCTGTCGACGGCGGTCGGCGACGAAGGCGGCTTCGCGCCGAATCTTTCGAGCAACGAGGCGGCGCTCGAAGCGTTGATGGCGGCGGTGGCCGATGCGGGATACGAGCCGGGCGAAGACATCGTCTTCGCGCTCGACGTCGCGGCCTCCGAGCTGTACGTCGACGGCGCCTACGTCTTCAAGAAGAGCGGCGGCGCGAAGAAGAGCGCCGAGGAGATGGTGCGGCTCTACGAGGGCTGGGTGGACCGGTACCCGATCGTGTCGATCGAGGATGGTCTCGCCGAGGACGACTGGCAGGGATGGTCGAACCTGACCCGGCATCTGGGCGACCGGGTGCAGCTCGTCGGCGACGATCTGTTCTGTACCAACGTCGAACGGCTGGCCCGGGGAATCGAAGAGGGGATCGCCAACGCGATCCTGATCAAGCTCAACCAGATCGGCACGCTGTCGGAGACGATGTCGTGCATCGAGGTCGCCAAGCGCGCGGGCTATGGCAACATCATCAGCCACCGCTCGGGCGAGACCGAAGATGCGTTCATCGCCGATCTCGCCGTCGCGACCGGGGTGGGGCAGATCAAGACCGGCAGCGCCAGCCGGTCCGACCGGGTGGCAAAGTACAACCAGCTGCTGCGTATCTCCGAGGAGCTGGGCGAGACGGGAACGTATCCGGGGAGGTCGATATACCACCGCTGAAGCGGCTCGTCGCCGGCGCCGCGGTGCTGGTGCTGGCGGGCTTCGCGGCCCTGGGCGGCACGTACGGCACGGGCGATCTCCTTTCGCTGAAGAACCAGCTCAAGGACGAGCAGGAGCGGATCTCGCAGCTGCGGCACGATCTCGATTCGCTGATGCGCGAAGCGCACGCCCTCAAGACCGATCCCGCGACGCAGGAGCGATTCGCGCGGGAGCTGTACGGCATGATCCGGCCGGGCGAGCTGCTGTACCAGGTCGTTCCCGCGGACACCACGCACTAAACGGCGAAGGAGCGATCCTGGCCGACGCACAGGTTTACCAGCACCCTACCACCGGCAATCAAGTCCAGATCGCCGGGTCGTTCTCTCTCGGCGCGCTGATTCTCGGGCCCATCTGGCTCGCCATCAAGGGAATGATCACCGAAGCGCTGCTGATGACGGTGGCGAGCATGGTGACGGTGGGCGTCGCGTGGCTGGTGATGCCCTTTTTCTTCAACGGCCTGTATCGCCGGAGTCTCGTCAGGCGCGGCTACGTGCTGGTAAAGGAGCCACCGAGAGCGGCGCCGATCGCGGCCGCGGATGCGACTCCCACGCCGGCCGCGGCGCAGGCTCCCGCGGCAGCGGAACAGCAGGATGCGGTGCGGGCGATGGCCGCCGATGTCGCGCGGCTGCCGGTCAGCGCGAACGAATGCATGGAATGCGGGGCGAACGGCCGGATGAATGAGCGCGAATTCGGCTTCGCGCGGATCATCGATCAGAAAAAGGAATACGGCGAGGCGGGGGCCGCGGCGGCGGCGTCGATCCTGTCGGGTTTGCTGGGCGGGCCGATGATGCTGAAGGGTCCCAGGACCACGACGACGGCGAACATCATCCGCTCGAAATTGGTTTTCTGCGAGCCATGCCTGGGGAAGCGGAAGAACATGCTCGGCCTGCCGAAGATCACCGACGCCGACTATGCGCTGCATCCCTGGTGGGGCGCGGCGCAGCAGCATGGCTTCATCACCCACCTCGACAGCTACCAGCTGGCCAAATACCACTAGAAAGAGAAAGGCGGCCCATGATGGGCCGCCCTCGTCCTTGTGCATGGCAAGGAAGGTTAGGCTGTGGCGCGGCGTCCCGAGACGAAGTGCACGATCACCGAAATGATGGCCAGGATCAGCAGCAGGTGAATGATTCCGCCGCCGACGTGGAAGGCCACGAAGCCCAGCAGCCAGAGTACCAGCAGGACTACAGCAAGTCCGAAAAACATATCGATATCCTCCAATAGAAGGCCGGCGCGCCTCATGATGCAGCCAGCGCCGGGCAGAGCATGCGCTACAAACTGTGATACCCGGCGTTCCGCATCCCGTTCAGTTGACGCCTCCGTGGGCGCCGTCTACCTTTCTGGCATCCGACGCGGGGTGGAGCAGCCTGGTAGCTCGTCGGGCTCATAACCCGAAGGTCGCGGGTTCAAATCCCGCCCCCGCTACTCGATAGGCGGCTCTGACCATTGGAGCCGCCTTTCGCTTCGCCAGGGTAGCTCAGCTGGTTAGAGCAGCGGAATCATAATCCGCGGGTCGGCGGTTCGAGTCCGCCCCCTGGCATAAGCTGTTGGCCTCCCGGATGGCCGTCCCGCCACTTGGCCGGACGGCTATTCTGTATGGACTCTGCTCACGCGGGTTTTCGCAGGCGAGTTCGAACGAAGCGACTTTGGCCAGGAAGCGCGAGCAAGACTTGAGCCCCTCGAAACGCGACTACATATCGGGCCAGAATAAGACAGTCAAGGTCGCCTGCCGGACTTGCGATACCATAACAAGTCACAAGGTGCTTTACAGCGTCCATGAGGCTGAGGAGGTTGAGGACGCAGCAATGACAGTCTGGACAGACTATCAGGTAATTGAGTGTCGAGGATGCGAGACGATCAGCTTCCGACAAAACTGGACGAGCACCGAAGACGTAGATCCTTACGAGAACGAACTCATTGATCACCAAACCTTGTATCCTTCTCGCATCGTCGGTAGAGCTCCTATGAGCGATACACATCTGCTCCCCATGCAGTTGCGCCAGGTGTACGAAGAGACTCACGCCGCATTGAGTTCAAATCAGCCGGTGCTGGCCGGCATCGGACTGCGTGCAATCGTTGAGACAGTATGCAAAGATCGAAAGGCCAAGGGTGGCAACCTGGAGAAAAAAATAGATGATCTGGTGACGCAGAATGTGCTGACTCCCTCGGGGGCCGAAATCCTTCATAGTCTTCGGCTGATGGGAAACGATGCTGCGCACGAGGTCAGTCCACACGACGCCAAGGCGCTCGCTGTTGCCATGGATGTGCTGGAGCACACGCTGCGCGGTGTCTACGTCATCCCAGCTCATGCAGCGGCGCTTCCCAAGCGTACAAGGAAGCGCAGTGGTGCCCCTGATACGAAGTCGCCTCCTTCCTGATCACGCGTGCCAGGCTTAGGCAGACAGCCCTCGCAGCGTCAAGCATGCGGGGGCTTTTTCTCGCGTCAGCGAGGCGTTGGAAATGCTTCGGTGTATATTCGGTTGAGCGGCGGGTGGTGTCAAACACGCTGCAATGAAGGCGATTGCGCCCGAGGGAGGCGTCAGTGTCCGACGACAAGATCAGAATATCGCTAACCGACTTCATGGAATTCTCAATGAGATCGGGAACGCCGAGGCTTACGAAGGTGGCTGAGATCAAGAATCGGCTCGCCTACGATCCAACGACTGACTATTGGAAGAAGCTTCGCGATAGGATCTGCGAACTCCACGAGGCTGGAGATTTCGACATTCAGGAATTGAAACGATTCGCAGAGTCCTACCCTTACGCCAAGAAGGTTAGGAACTATCTCTCGGCGGTAAAAGGCTATTCCAGGTACATGCGCGGGAAGACTACGAGCTGGTTTGTCCCCCCAACGGGATTCTGGTCACCGAGCAGATTGCAAGTGCGGATCAATCCTGAGGTTGGCCTGGTTACAGGTGGTCAACGGCTTGTTATCAAGTTCTACTTCAAGGCAGAGAGACTCTCCAAGGCTAAGATAGACATGATGACATACCTCTTGAGGCACCAACTTCAGGCTGCGGAGCCTGAGGCATCATTTGCGGTTCTGGATATGCCAAAGGGCAGGCTTCACCTTGCCAGCGAAGAAAGGGATCTTGCGCCTCTCCTTGTCGGCGAGGCGGCAGCATTTGTCGCGATGTGGGATGGTTTGGCCGCATCTCGATCGGATGCTGCGTAGAAACGGCTATGTACCTGGTCCCAGAATACTCTATCTTGCAAAGCTGTGAAGCCCTTCCGGCACGGCACCTAGGGGTGATTGGTGAGTCCAAAGGCTGAGACAAAGAAGCTTTCTAGTCAGTCCGCGGGAACTCCGGAGGTCATTGCTGCGCCGGGCAGGTCCACACGCCATTTGGCCGTTAACGCGGACTCGCGAGATCTGTCCTGGATTCCTGACCAATCTGTCCATCTTGTTTTGACATCCCCACCCTATTGGACGCTGAAGGAATACAACAAGCACGAGAATCAGCTCGGCGAGATTGCCGACTACGAGTCATTCCATGACGAGCTAACTAAGGTTTGGTCAGAGGCTCAGCGGGTCCTCGTCCCTGGCGGAAGACTGGTTTGCGTTGTCGGTGACGTCTGCCTTTCGAGAAAGAGTTTTGGCCGCCATGTGGTGATGCCGCTGCATGCAGATATTGTCGTGCGTTGCAGGCGACTGGGTTTGGACAACATTGCGCCAATCATCTGGTACAAGATTGCCAATGCTGCTTACGAGGTTGAACGAGGCGGCGGAGGGTTCCTCGGAAAGCCATACGAGCCCAATGCGATCATCAAGAATGACATCGAGTTCATTTTGATGCTTCGGAAGCCGGGTGGCTACAGGACCCCGACCGACGAGCAGCGACTGCTCTCCAAACTCTCAAAGGACGAGTACCAGGAGTGGTTCCGGCAGATTTGGACTTTGAACGGAGCCTCCACCCGAGATCACCCGGCTCCATATCCCTTGGAACTGGCTTACCGTCTTGTTCGGATGTTTTCCTTTGTGGGTGACGTCGTGCTTGATCCGTTCCTTGGAACGGGTTCCACGACGCTTGCTGCCATGAAGGCGGGGCGCAACTCAGTAGGAGTAGAAGTCGACCCCAAGTACTTCAAGTCCATTGGGAGAAGACTTCAGGATGCAGCCGCCGAGCAGCTGTCGCTCCTCGATCGCGGTGCGAGGCCTATCGTAGAACTCGCTGGACCTAACCGTGACGTACAGCGTATTGCTCGGACATTCTTCTTACAAAAGTAGCATAGTGAAGCGGCTCTCCAGGCTGGGGGGCTGGGCTTTCCGTCACAAGCACAGCCTTCCCTTTACCATTGTAACTGAACAGAACAATGCCCAGCGCCTCAGGGCGATCAAACGGTTCTTCTGGTGAATTTCTCTGCGGCAGCTTCCCGTAGATCCCGACTGAATCGGCGACAACTTTTTGCATGTTAAAGCGGTGCCGCTCCATGCCTGAGGCGAATGGATCAGGGTTGGCATACTCCGCCGAGAGATTGATTCCGAGGATACCGCCGGCGACAGCAAGGCGGTTGGCGTTATGCATGTGATTTGAGAAAGCCACGAGGTCACGTAGCCGGTTTTTCCTCGCCTTGCCGTGCGCAGCGAGTATTAGCTTAAACTCAAAGCCGAAGAGGGGAATGTTCTCACCCCTACCACGGCTCCAAACAACCATGTCGATGTTGCTCGTAATCGATGAAGTGGACACATCTGCGTTGATCTCATGGCGCAGCGTTTCCGTCTCAAAGGCCTTTGAAACCGCTGCAGACGCTCTAAGCAGGTCTTCCATGACGAACGCGCCGAGAGCATCGGAGTACTTACCCGCTCTCGGATTGAACCCTCGGTTCTTGTTAATCCACTGAACTAGTCGCTCGGGTGCATTGCCAGCGGCCGGTGTACCGATAAACATCTCCCGTAGAGTCGGCGGAGAAGCTATCCCCCGAATGGAATGGAAGGCAAATGTTCAATCGCGCTGCCATCAGCCGGTGATGGCCCAGCTGGTTAGAGCAGCGGAATCATAATCCGCGGGTCGGCGGTTCGAGTCCGCCCCCTGGCACTTGTCTTTCAATGACTCAGAGCGTTCGCAGGATCAGCCGGAACGTACCTCAACCGAATCAAGTCATCGGCGATGAGATCGCTGGCCACCAGGTGGAGCCGCGGCCGGGGGCCGGCGAAGAATGGCGTGCCACCACCAAGCACGACGGGGTCGAGGTAGAGCCAATACTCATCGATCAGACCGGCCTCGGTCAGGCTATGCGCCAGGGTTGGTCCGGCAACATGAATCTCGCCAGCCCGCTCAGCCTTCAGCCTGCGTATCACCTTCTCGAAATCATCCCCGACAAGCGTGGCGTTGGGGCCAGCTGACTTGAGAGAACGCGACACGACCCACTTCGGCTGGCCCCGCCACGCTGCCGCGAAGTCGCGGTCGGTCGCGTCCTCCAGATTGGAGTCGTCGTCCCAATAACGCATGATCTCGTACGTGCGGCGACCGTAGATGAGGCCCGCCAGGCCACGCACCAGCTCCATGAAGTGACGGTAGGCCGCGGGTGCAGGCGGCCCAAGCTTCATGTGGTCGACGTAGCCATCGAGGGACTGGCGCAATCCGTAGACAAGCTTTGCCATGCTGCAAACCTCCCTTCCACGCTCTTCAGAAGAGGTGGGACGAATCAGCAGGACGGCGTCGGTGCTGTTGGGTCAGGAGATGATCTCGAACCCCGGCCCCGTCCCGTGGGGGCGCTGACCGCGGTGACTTGCGTCGTCGCCGCCCGGCTTTCGGTGACGAGCTGCCGCACGTGGTGACCCTCCAGCTCGGCGGGCCGATAGTGCCAGTGCGGTAGATAGCTCAGCAGCGATTGCCCAAACGCAAAGTCGGTGCTGCGGACGACCCGGGCGGTGGCGGTTTCGGGTGCTCCGGTCGAGTCGACAACAAATCGTAGCGTCGCACTGAAGCACTGGTTGTCGCGTGGCGTCGGGTAGATCGGGTGCGCGGCGGGATTCAGAAGCACTGCTTTCCGAGTGACCGCGCATTCGGCGTACAGCGGCATCCCCCCGCCAAAGGCCGAGTCTGCAGTCGGGATCCCACACATTGGCACAAGGGCCTGGCGCTTCTGGCCAGCGCAGCCACACAACACGATGAACGCTCCGAGAATCAAACGTCGCATGAGTTCGCTCCTCAATACTGTACCCGTTCAAGCCAATTATACGACGTCGATGCCGGCCGTGTAGCGCTTCCGGGTTGGGCGTATCAACTTCCCCAGATCATGGATATCAGCCGCCGCGAACTTTTTGCCAGCCTGGGTGGTCTCGCCGCAGCTGCCGCCATTCAGCCCGGAGTCGCTATGACCTCTACAGCCCAGCCTCGTGCAGCGAGCGGAATTCTGCCCGTCCGGGGCGATTTCGCGATTCCTGCCGGCCAGACCTACCTCAACAGCGCCTTCATTCATCCCGTCCCGATCGCAGCCGCGGAAAATGTAGGGCGCTACCTGGACACCCGGACATTCAAGGAGCCGCGGGTGCGCTCCGGCGATTCGATCGCCACCGAGGTGAAGGCCGAATTCGCGACGCTGATCAACGCCAAGCCGAGCGAGATCAGCCTGGTCCAGAGCACCAGCGTGGGCGAGAACCTGGTCGTCAACGGGCTCGGCATTCCCGGCGGCGACGGCAACGTGGTGACCGACGCGCTGCACTTCGACGGCTCGCTGGTCATGTATGGCGAGCTCGCGAAGCGTGGCCTCGACCTGCGCATCGTGCAGCCGCGCGAGTGGCGGATCGACATGGCCGACATGGAGCGCGTCGTGGATCGGCGCACCAAACTCATCGCGGTATCGCTGGTGTCGTGGTACAACGGCTTCGAGCACGATCTTCGGGCGGTGTGTGACCTGGCCCACGCGCATGGCGCCTATGTCTATACCGACATCGTGCAGGCGGCCGGCAACACACCGATCGATGTGCGGGCCAGTGGCGTGGATTTCTGCGCCGGCTCGACCTTCAAGTGGCTGATGGGCGATTTCGGCATCGGCTTCCTCTATGTGCGCGCGGACCTGCTCGACCGGGTGATTCATCGCACCCAGGTCGGGTACCAGCAGGCCGATACGCAGATGCACTATCTGCCCTCTGATTCCCCGGCGAGCACGCCGGTGACCTGGACGCTCCACGGCGATGCGTCGGGGCACTTCGAGGTAGGGACGTACGGGCAGGGAGCGATCAGCGCCCTCGCGGTGTCGCTGCCGTATCTCCAGCGGCTGGGCGTCGACACCATCCAGGCGTACCGCCAGCCGCTGCTGCGCCGCCTGCACGAGGAGATGCCGCGGCTCGGCTTCACCTCGCTCACACCGCCCGGGACGCAGTCGCCGCTCACGTCCTTCACAATGACCGGCCTCGAGCGCCGCTTCGGCGATCGGCTGAAGGCGGCCAATATCAGCATCAGCCTTTATGGCGACAGGACGCGCATCGCGCCGTCGATTTTCAACGATATGGACGATATTGACAGGCTTCTCAGCGCACTCTCCTGACAGACTCGACAGAACCAGGCGGGAGATCATGGACTACCCCTACGAGACGCACCTCGACATTGCCTTCGGGCCCCTCGAGACCGTCGACGTGCCGAAAGTCGTTGACGCAGTCAAGCATCCCTGGTACAACCAGACGCTCTGCAAGGTGAACGATTCCGTCGTGCGCCTCGGCGTGGTAAAGGGCGAGTACCACTGGCACCATCACGACGACGATGACGAGTTCTTCTACGTGGTCGAAGGAAAGTTGCTGGTCGATCTCGAGGGCCGGACCGTGGAGCTCGGTCCAGGAAAGGGGATCGTCGTCCCGCGCGGCGTCGAGCACCGCACCCGCGCGCTCGAGCGCACCATCATGCTCATGGTTGAAGGCGCGGGCATCGTACCGACGGGGAGCGCATGAAAGTCAGAGTCTTCAATCAGAACGCCGAGCTGACCGGACCGGTCGATCTCCCCCGCGTGGTGAAGTCCGACGCGGAGTGGAAGGCGCAGCTCACCCGCGAGCAGTACCAGATCGCCCGCGGCAAGGGCACCGAAGCGCCCTTCTGCGGCAACCTGCTGGACAACAAGAAGGATGGCGTGTACGCCTGCATCTGCTGCCGGCTCCCGCTCTTCTCGTCCAACAGCAAGTTCAACTCCGGGACCGGCTGGCCGAGTTTCTTTCAGCCGATCGCGCCGGAGAACGTCATGACGCACGAGGACTCGGCCTTCGGGATGCGCCGCACCGAAATTCTCTGCGCCCGCTGCGACTGCCACCTCGGCCACGTCTTCAACGACGGCCCGCGTCCGACGGGTCAGCGGCACTGCGTGAATTCGGATTCCCTGGTGTTCGTCGAGGCGACGGATCTGGCCAGCCTCGCGGAGCCGGCCTCCGGCGGCCAGGGGGTCAAAGCCTAGGTGGAGATGCTCGATCGCCGTAACGCGAGCCGGCGCCGTGAAGATCACGAGCGCGACCGGCTCTTCGCCCTCTCACTCGATCTGCTCGCGGTGCTCGGCCTCGACGGCAAGGTCCGCCAGGCCAACGAATCATGGGAACGCACCCTCGGGAGGCCGGCGATCGAGCTGTTAGGCAAGCCGATCGCCGATCTCGTGCATGAGGACGACCGTGAGGGCTGCGTCCACGCCCTCGGGCGGCTGAAGACCGAGGGCGTCCAGCTCACGTTCGAGAACCGCTGCCGCACCGCCGCCGGTCCGTCGCGCTGGTTGCAGTGGACCGCCACCAGCGACGTCGAGAACGACGCGATCTACATCGCCGCGCGCGACATCATGGGCCGCAAGCTCGCCGAAGCCGAGAGCGCGCGGCTGGCGGCGATCGTAGAGTCGAGCAACGACGCCATCGTCAGCGCCTCGCTGGCCGGCGTGATCGAGAGCTGGAATCCCGCCGCCGAGCGGATCTTCGGCTATCGCGCCTCCGAAGTTCTCGGCCGCCCGCTGGCCATGCTGGTGCCGCGCCTCACGAGCGACCAGACGCCGCAGCACCTCGGCCAGGTGAAGGCCGGCGCGCAGGTGACGAATCTCGAGGTCGAACGGAAGAAAAAGGACGGCGGTCTGATCCGCGTATCGATGACGCTGTCGCCGGTGAAGGATACCGCGGGCACGGTGATCGCCACGTCGGTCATCGCCCGGGAGATTTCGGCGAAGCTTTAGGGCTTTCCCACCACGACGCCGGCCTGCAGGACATACTTGGTGAGGTTGCTGAGATTGGAGCTCAACGGCAGCCGGATCGAGAACGACGGACGGACATAGGGGGTCCGGAAAATGATCCCCAGCAGCGCCTGTTCGCTCACCGCCTCACCGTAAATGCTCACCTTCCGATTCAGCAGCGCGTTCACCGTCACGCCGCCGAGGATGGCGAAGCGCGGCGCGAGGTAGCCGAAGAGCGCATACAGATTGGCATCGAGATCCACGTGCTCATTCGACTTGCTGCGCACCGGAACATCGATAAGGGCGGAGAGACCCACCCGCGAGCCGAAGCCGCGCGCTCCGAACGTCGTCTGGGTGATACCGAATGAGGCGCTGGCCATGTCGGGGATGTAGGCCTCGTGCCGGTCGAAGTCGCCGAAGATGGCGGCGCTGTCGGGGTAGCCGCGACTCGCGGCATCCGGCCTGGCGATCGGCAGTCGTCCACCGATGTCGATCCAGCGGTCGACGTGGGTGAAGCGCAGTCCGATGTACGGATTGCCGGTGAGGGTCGAGCTGCTGCTGGTCGTGAGAGGGTCGAAGGGCGGCGTCGCCGACACGAACGGCAGCTCGGCCACCACGTCGATCGTTCCGCCGTGGGTCAATGCCAGCCGCATGCCCGGATTGAGGATGAGAACCGCGCTGGGACCACCGGCCGTGAGTGTCGGAATCTGCGCGTCGAGCCAGGCGGCGGATGCGAGCTGATGATCGAGCAGCGGCGCCTGCGCGACGAGGACGCCCGGCAGAGCCGACGCGAGGAACACTATCGCGAGCCGTTTCAGGTGATGGTCCTTTCGGCGGCGCGCTTGAGGCGCCGATTGTAGGCGTATGCCAATCCAAGTGTAATGAGCGCCAGTCCGAAGAAGGAGGCGACGCGGTACAGTGCTTCAAGTCGCGACAGGTCGAAGAGCCCGACCTTCACGATCGCGAGGGCCGCGACGACGAGGCCCGCCGAGCGGACGACGCCACGATCGAGCCAGAAGCCGATTCGCACCAATATCGCGGCGAAGACCAGCCAGTAGATACTGATGGCGAGATCGCCGGCGAGCTCCGCGGCGCTCCAGTACGAAATCCTCGCGGCGAAAAAATGATCCAGCAACGCAGTGCCGCCGACCAGGAGCGCAACGCCGAGCTCGGTCCAGAGAAGCCCCGCGCCCTTCTGGTGCCACGCCGGCGCGTCGGCGCGGCGCGGCCACGCCCAGGCGGCCACCGCGATTGCCGCGGCGTACAGGTAGAGCGCGACGGACCAGCTGCCGGTGAAGGCACTGCCGTTCAGCTCATCCAGCAGTCCGCCAATGAGGTCTACAAGTCCGAGGGTTGCGACCGCCAGGCCGATCGGCGGACCGCCGCGCTGATCCAGTTTCCTCTCGGCCAGCACCGTCAACAGCGCGACACCGCTCCACTCGATCACCAGCATCGAGCCGTTCCATTGCTGTGCGATCGCGGTCGCCATCAGCGCGAAGCCGAGGGCCACGAACGGCGCCCAACGTCCGCGCCAGCCGGTCAGCAGGTAGAGAGCGGAAACGGAAACGGTCGCCAGCTCCGGCGATGAATTGAGGATTCCCGGACGCGAGATTCCCGCGGCGAGACAGAAGGCGGCGGGTCCGAGTACGAAGAGCGCGCTCTGGTGCGACACCGTTTCGTGTCCCTCGAGGCCGATCTCGTTGACCCGGAAGAGCGGATCGCGCCGTGCGTCCCACCAGCCCGCCACCATCATGATCGCCGCTGCCGCGACCAAGGCGGCGTGTTGCGCTTCAGGGTGATTCTCCGTTGCCGCGACAAGAATCACCGTCCACGCGATCAGGAATCCAATGACGCGCGACTCGGGCCATGGGTGCTGACGGGTGATGCGGAGTAGCGCGAGAAATCCCAGGGTGATGTACGCGAGTCCGGGGACCTCGGGCATGATGGACCAGGCCAGCACCGGCGTCAGCGCGAAGTACGCCAGGACGGTAACGCCGAAGGCGCGGCGCCAGCTGCGTCCATGCGACAGGGCGCCCGAGGCGTAAGCGACCACCGCGGTGTACGCCAGCAGCAGCTCGTAACGGGGCTGGGGCGCGCGCAGAAATATCGGTGCGATGAAGGCGCCGACGACCGCCCAGATCGCCAGCGATTCGGCGTCGTGCTCGGCGGCGCGCCAGGCGACCGCCGCGGTCGCGGCTGCGAGCAGAATCGTTCCCGCTTGCCGGCCGATCATTGCGTAGGGGCCGGCCGCCGCCCAGATGGCGAGATAGATGAGGCCACCGCCGGCTCCGATCATCGCCAGGCCGTAGCTGCGAAGTCCGCGCCGCGCTTGCCGCTCGCCGAACCACGCCAGCACCGCGCCGGCGATGAGGCCGCTGATGACTCGCACCCACGGCGCGATCCAGCCATGGTCGATGGCGTACTTGAAGAAGAAGGCGCCGGCGATCAGCAGCGCGACGACGCCGACGATCAGCAGGCCGCGCGAGCCGAACCATTGCTCCCAGTCGATCTCGGATTTGTCACGCTGCATTTGCGTGATCAGCGTCGGAGGCAGCGGCCTGGGACGGGGCGGAGTGGCTGCCTCGGCGGGCCTCGCGGGCGCCAGTGGCCGTGGTTCGTTGGGTCGCACCGCGACGCGCGAAGCGTTGAGTTGCTCCACCGCGCTTTCCAGCGCGGCGATGCGCCGCACGAGTTCGGCGATATCGGGAGATTCGGGCTGTGGCATCTCCACCGTAATGGGCCTTCGCGGCTCAGCCGTCAAGTCTTTGTGACTTCTTAATGGCCGGCCCGGCGCCGACACCTCCTCGAGCCCGACGGGTACAACGGACACGGCACAGTTCGCCGGCCTATCCAAAGGAGATTTGCCATGAGCCATAAACGGCTCTCATCTGTCATTATTCTGGCCGCTGCCGCGTTGACCGCCGGCGCGTGCAGCAAGGACAACAATACCAGCCCGCCGAACACCCAGGTCGTCAGCGATCAGCAGGTCAGCTCCGACGTCGTGAATTCCGCCGGGCCCGCCATCGCCGTCGAGGTCGCCGAGATCAGCACCGACGATTCGGCGATGGCGGCGCCGCCGGCCGTCGACCAGAACTCGCCTCCGAATATCGCGTTCGCGCGGCACCGTGCCTGTTATCAGGGCACCGCGCTGCAGGTTGCCTGCGACAGCCTCACCACCGATTCGCTGGTCGTCACCGACACGGTTACCGGCAGCATCGCCCGGTCCTTCACTGGCCCGCACGGCTCCGACTCGATGACGGTCGCCGTGCATGCGATGCTCCACATCAATATCAGCGGCCTCGCCGGCCACGAGACGTTCCGGTTGCACAACGGCGATGGCACCCTCAACGACACCACGCGCTTTGCCGGCACCACCGACAGCACCGCCCGCTCGCGGACCATGGCGGAGTCCGACAACGACTCGATGGTTGCGATACGGATGAACCTGCCGCGCGCATCGAACCTGTATCCGGTCTCCGGCACCATCGTTCGCAACGTCAGCGGCAGCACGACGGTCGTGGGCGGTACCAATCCCGGAACCCGCACCTTCTCGCGGCGCGTCGAGGTGGATTTCCCGGCCGATGCCCAGGGCAATGTGACGCTCAAGATCTCGGGGAGCGGCGTCAGCGGTACCGCGACCTGCAGCGTCAATCTCCTTTCTCGAGTGGTGTCCGCCTGCACCTTCTGAGACCACGAAATCGTTCCGCAGCTCGGAGGCCCGGCTCATGCCGGGCCTCGTTTGTTCTCCACGCGTGGCGAGGCTCACCGCCGACCGTTAGACTCACTGGCCCATGGATACAGCGATGGAAACACGCGCCCTTCGAAAGGTCTATCCCGCGCCGAAGGCCAAGCGGACACCCCGCGGCGCGCCTTCATTTGCGCCCGGCACCCCGGCGATGGCCCCGGGCGGCGGGATGACGTCGGCATCGGGCGACATCATCGCTCTCGACGCCCTCGACCTGGCGATCCCCGCCGGCGAATTCTTCGGGCTACTCGGCCCCAACGGCGCCGGCAAGACCACCACGATCGGCATTCTCACCACCCGCGTGCTCCCCACATCGGGCCAGGCACTGGTCCACGGCTCGGACGTGGTCCAGCAGGCGGTGCTCGTGCGCCAGCGGATCGGCGTGGTGCCGCAGCGGCCCAACCCGGACCGCGGCCTCACCGTCATCGAGAATCTCCTCTTTCACGCGGCCTATTTCGGCTTCTCGCGCTCGGCTTCGGTAAAACGGGCGCAGCAGATCCTCGATCAGCTCGCCCTTGGTGATCGCGGCGACGCCAAGGTGGACCATCTCTCCGGCGGGCAGCAGCAGCGGCTGATGATCGCGCGGGCGCTGATCCACGAGCCCGACGTGATCTTTCTCGACGAGCCGACGGTGGGCCTCGATCCCCAGGCGCGGCTGGCGCTCTGGGAGATTCTGCGCCGCCTGCACGCCGAAGGGCGGACCATCGTGATGACGACGCACTATATGGAAGAGGCCGACCAGCTCTGCGACCGGATCGCGATCGTGGATCGTGGCAAGCTGCTGGCCTGCGATGCTCCCGAGGAGCTGAAAAAGCAGGCGCCCGGCGGCACGCTGATCGAGATCGTGCTCGATGGCGATGCGACGCCGGCTGTCGAGCCGGCCCGTGCCATTCCGGGAATGCTGAAGGTGGACGCCGACGGCCGCACCCTCAGGGCGACGAATTCCCGGGGCGGGGAAGCGGTTGCCGCACTGATCGCCAGTGCCCAGAACGCCGGACGACAAGTGCGCGACATCCACCTCGCGCCGCCGAGTCTCGAGACCCTGTTCGTGTCGATGACGGGAAGGAAACTCGATTGAGCGCTCCCCTTCGGCAGACCGCGCACAAGGTCACCAGCAGCCGCGTCTTCTGGGCCCTGGTCATGCGCGATATCACCGTGGTGCGCCGCGAGCTGATTTTCTTCCTGCTGCGCACCGCCATGCAGCCGCTGATGTTCACCATCGTATTCGGCTTTCTGCTGCCGAAAATGGGATTCGTCCAGCGCGGCTACACCTCGGCCCTGTTGCCGGGGGTCCTCGCGGTGAGCCTCGCCTTCGCGGCGATCCAGTCGGTCTCGCTGCCGATGGTCACCGACTTCGGTTTCACCAAGGAGATCGAGGACCGGCTGTTGGCGCCGGTGGACAACCGGCTCGTGGCGCTCGAAAAGGTGATGATGGGTGCGATACAAGGGGTGATCGCGGCGATCTTCGTGCTGCCGCTGGCGCGCCTCATCATGGGACCGATCGAAGGGCTGTCGCTGATTCATGCGCCGGAAGTCCTGGCGGTGACGATCTTCGGCGCCGCGGCCTTCTCGGTGATGGGCCTCTACCTCGGCACGGTGATCGAAGGGCAGCAGATCGGCCTCATGTTCGGCCTCATCGTCGCGCCGATGATCATGTTCGGTTGCGCCTACTATCCCTGGCGCGGGCTCGATGCCGTGCCGGCGATGAAGTACGGCGTGCTGATCAATCCGCTGACCTATATCGCCGAGGGATTGCGTGCGGTGCTGGTGCCGGACAAGCCGCACATGGGCCTGCCGATGGTGCTGGTGGGTCTCGCGGTGATCACCTCGCTCTTCTGGGTACTGGGACTGCGCTCGTTCATGCGGCGCGCCGTCGGATGAGTGCGGTGGCCTCGTTCCAGCTGCTCGCGGTGAAGTCCGACGATCGTGGCTATGTCTTCGAGCCGGCCGGGGCCGATGACCTGCCGGGCCAGCGCAATGTCCACGTGGTGATGACGCGTCCCGGCGCGGTGCGGGGCAACCACGTTCACGCCCGCGGCACCGAGATCCTCACCGTGGTGGGTCCGGCGCTCATCCGGGTCCGCGAATCCGGCGCGCTGCGCGACGTGCAGGTCGCGCCGGGTGCGGTGATGCGCTGCCTCTTCCCGCCCGGCGTCGCCCATGCCGTCCGCAACGATGGCGACGAGCCGCAGATCCTGGTGGCATTCAACACCGTCGAACACGATCCCGCCGCGCCCGACGTGGCCCGCGATCAGCTTCTTTCACCGCTGACTTCTTCACCCGGAGCGTCATGATGGCCGAGCTCAAGAGCAGGCTGGACGAGGTCCTGGAGGCGTGGCACGATGTGCGGGCGGGGGTGATCGAGGAGGTCGAGAACATCCCCTCGGCCAAAATGGATTTTCGTCCGTCACCCGAGGTGCGCACCGTGCGCGAGCAGATCCAGCACATCCTCGAAGTCGCGATGATGGCGACTGGCGAATTCACCCGCCCCGACACCAACCTGCTGCGGGCGCCCTGGCCCAAGCTGCTCGGCATGTACGCTAAGCCCGCCTGGAAAGCGAAGACCAAAGCACAGCTCCTCTCGCTGCTGCGCTCCCAGATGAAAGACGCCGACAGGAAATTCCGCGGCCAGGGTGAGTTGGCATTGCTCCAGTTTCACACCCGTTTCGACGGCAAGCAGGGAACCAAGATCGCCTGGGTCCATCATGCGATGGCCAACGAGTGGTACCACCGCGGCCAGCTGGCGATGTACGCGCGCATGCTCGGCCTGGTACCGGCGCTGACGCAGCGGATCCAGGGATCATGAAGACGGGCAGCATGTTGGCCGGGCTGCTCCTGCTGGCGCGGATTGCCTCGGCGCAACAGGCGCCGCCGCCCCCGGCATACACCAAGGTGCTCGACACCCTGGTCGCCATGCGCGATGGCGTCCGGCTGCACACCTCGGTCTACGCGCCGGCCAGCCGGTCCGGCCCGCTCCCGATTCTTTTTCTGCGTACGCCGTACGGGATCGATCATGCGGCCGGGCGGTTCGGCGGCAACCTGCGCGAGCTCGCCGAAGACGGTTACATCTTCGCCTTTCAGGATCTGCGCGGACACTACGGCTCCGAAGGCACCTTCGTGATGCAGCGGCCGCCCCGTGCCAATCCATCGGATCCCAGGGCCATCGATGAGACAACGGACGCGTACGACACCATCGAGTGGCTGATCCACCACGCCGATGGCAACAACGGCAAAGTCGGGATGCTCGGCGTCTCCTACGACGGCTGGCTTGTGGTGCAGGCGCTGCTCGAGCCGCACCCGGCGCTCGCCGCCGCATCGCCCCAGGCGTCGCCCGCCGACATGTGGAAGGGCGACGACTTCCATCACAACGGCGCATTTCGGCTGTCGTACGGTTTCGAGTACGCCTACGAGATGGAGCAGGGCACCGAGGTCCAGCAGTTCCCCTTTGATCGCGCCGATACCTACGACTGGTATCTGAACCTGGGTCCGCTGTCGCGCGTGGACAGCATCTTCGGCGGGCGCATTCCGACCTGGCGCGACTTTGTCAGCCATCCGAACTACGACGAATTCTGGGTCCGGCAGGCGGGCGTGCCCAACATCCGTGCGCATGTGCACCGGGTGAGCGTGCCGACGCTGAATGTCGCCGGGTGGTGGGACCAGGAGGATTTCTACGGTGCGCTGGCGACGTACGCGGCCTTCGAGGAGCGCGACAGCTCGAATCTCAACTTCATCGTGGTCGGACCCTGGAATCACGGCGGATGGGGTGGTCCCGGCCGCAAACTTGGCGCCATCGATTTCGGCGACTCGACCGGCCTGGAATACCGGCGCACCATCCAGCGCCCGTTCTTTGCCTGCTACCTCAAGGCGCGCCAGAGCGACTGCCCGCGCAGCGAGGCGACGTTGTGGCGCAGCGGTGTGAACCAGTGGGTGCAGAGCGACGCCTTCCCGCGCCGGCAAGGCGTGGATCGGCGCAACCTATATTTCCGCGAGGGCGGCCGGCTTGCTTTCGAGCCGGATACACGGCCCGCGGCGGCGGACTCCTTCCTGTCGGATCCCGCCAAGCCGGTGCCGTACCGCCCCCGTCCCATCCAGCCGACCTACGGCGCGCGCTCGCGCTGGTACACCTGGCTGCTTGAGGACCAGCGCTTCGTTGATCACCGGCCCGACGTGCTCACCTGGTCTACCGAGCCGCTGACCGAGGATCTCACTATTTCGGGGGACATCGTTGCCCGGCTCTTCGCGTCGACGTCGGGCAGCGACGCCGACTGGATAGCCAAACTGATCGATGTGTATCCCGAGGATGCGGACAGCGCCGGCTCGCCGATGAACGGCTTCGAGCTGATGATCGCGAACGACGTACTGCGGGGCCGCTTCGCCGACGGCACCGGCAGGCCGCAGGCGCTGACGCCGGGTCGGGTCCAGTCATTCTCCATCGACATGCATCCGCAGGAATACACCTTCCGGCGGGGGCACCGGATCATGGTACAGGTGCAGAGCACCTGGTTCCCGGTCATCGACCGCAACCCGCAGCGCTACGTAGCGAACATCTTCGAGGCGCGAGCCTCGGACTTCATCCGGGCGACCCATGCGATCCAGCGCTCGAGCGTGTATCCGTCGCACATCGAGCTGCCGGTGGTGACGCCATAATTCTCGCGGCTCTGGCGCTGGCGGCGGTGTTCCAATGCCCCGATGGCTCGCCACCGCCATGCGCAGCGGCGGGCCGAGTCTCACGGCCCGCTTCGCCGAACAGCATCGCGGTGCTCTACTTCGACAATGCCACGCACGATAGCGCCGACGCCTATCTCGCCGACGGGCTGACCGAGGAGGTCATCCTCCGGCTCCAGCAGCTCCAGCGCCTCGAGGTAAAGTCGCGCTACGAGTCGCAGCGGGTGCGCGCCGCGCACCAGACGGCCCCCGCCGCGGTGGGGCGCATACTGGATGTGCGCTACCTGGTCAACGGCAGTGTCCAGCGCGCGGGGAGCCGGGTCGTGGTTCGTGTTGCGCTGACCCGCGCCGATCGCGGCGTGGACATCTGGAGCGAGCGCTACGACCAGACCAATAGCGACGTGCTCGACGTCATCGACGCGATCGCGCGCGGTGTTGCGACCGGTGTAGCGGGGCGCCTGCTTCCGGCCGAGGCCGCCAATCTCTCAGCGCGTCCAACTGCCGACCCGATAGCCTATCAACAGTTTCTGCGCGGCAATTTCTTTCTCGCCCAGCGCAGCGCGTCGTCGTTGGCCGCGGCGACGGATGCCTATGCAGCGGCGCTGGCCCGCGATTCCACCTTCAAGCCGGCCCTCGCGCGGATCGCCTACGCCTACAGTCTCGGTGTGTTCTATGGCATCGGCACGTTGAGCACGGATACCATCCTCGCTCGCGCCGCCAGTCTCTCGGCGCGGGCGATCCGCGAGGCGCCGGAGCTTTCCGACCCCTGGCTGGCGGCGGGCTTCCTCCAGGCGGGGGAGGCCTTCGGAGGTCTTGGGGGCGGCAGCATGATCGAGGCGCGGCGACTGCTGGCACGCGCGGTGGCGATCGAGCCCAACAGCCCCGAGGCTCATCATCAGCTCGCGCAGGTGCTGTTCGTGCTTGCCGAAGATTCATTGGCTGAGGCCGAATACCGGCGCGCCCTTGCGATCGATCCCGCCCGGGCGGTGTCGCTGCTCGAGCTCTCCATCCTCCAGCTGGTGACGGGACGGGCCGGCGAGGCGCGCCGCAGCGTCGATAGTGCCATCGCCCTGGAGCCAGGCATCGCTAGGGCGTATGAGGTACGGGCGGCGGCCGATCTGGAATTGAATGACAGCGCCGGCGCGCGAGCCGATATCGCGCGCGGTATCACGTTGGGAAGCGGCGGGCTGCTGCTGGAGATGCGCGCCTTCCAGGCACTGGTACTGGCGAAGACCGGTGATACCGCGCAGGCTCGACAGGAGGTACGGGCACTGGCAGGCGAGAACGGGTTCCAGACGTGGCCCGTGGCGCTGGCCACCGCGGCGCTCAATGATACGGCGGCGACGCTGGACGCCCTGCGCCGGATACCAAGCCACGATCTTCGTTGTTACGCCGTCCGCTTTCCGGCCCTCGTGCCGTGGCAAAACGAGCCGAGCGTTGCCCGGATCACGTCCGCCTGTCCCTGGAGAAGGCCCCACTGAGCCGCCTCCAGGGACGCGACTCGAATTATCTCAGACCCACCGCAGAGGATCCATGGCCGCGCGCAAGAAAAAAGCCCCCCGTACCAGGAAAAAAGCCTCCAGTCGCGGCCTGACTCCGGCCGAGCTGGCCGAGAGCCCGCCGCCGGCGGAGATCGAACAGCTCGCCGCCGAGGTGGCGAAGGATGGCGGAGTCTCGTTAGGCATGTACCGCGAGCCGCTGGCCGGTGACTGGCTGGTGGTCGCGGGGCTGCCGGTCGACAAGGTCGACCCCACGCCCTACCAGCGCGATCTCTCTCCCGCGCACGTCAAGCGGCTGCAGTACGCCATCGAGCAGCTCGGCCGGTTCCTCGACCCGATCATCGTGGTGCGGCAGAAGGGCGCCTACTGGACGCCCAACGGGCACCACCGCCTGGCGGCGATGCGCCGCCTGGGCGCCCGCACCATCATCGCGCTGGTCGTCCCCGATCCCGCCGTCGCCCACCGGATCCTGCTGCTCAACACCGAGAAGGCGCACGGCCTCAAGGAGCGCGCCCTCGAAGTCACCCGGCTCGCCGAGGCGCTGGCCAAGCTCGACGACCGCCTGGAGCCGGAATACGAGATCGAGTTCGAGGAGCCATCGCTCATCACCCTCGGTCTGGCGTACGACAAGAATCCGCGCCTTGCCGGCGCGACCTATCACTCGGTACTGAAGCGGCTCGAGGCCTGGTACGACCTGCCGGTGAGCAAGGCGCTGGTGGAGCGGCGGGCCCGCGCGAAGGTGATCCTCGCGCTGGATGAGGCGGTGGGGAAGGTCGTGGACGCGCTGAAGGAGCGCGGCTTCCAGAGTCCCTACCTGCGGCCCTTCGTAATCGCGCGGATCAATCCGCTGCGCTGGAAGAAGGGGCCGGCGGATTTCGACGAGACGATGGCGACGATGCTGGCGGCGGCGAAGAAGTTCGACGCGGCGAAGGTGAAGCAGGGACAGATACAGTCCGGCGGCGGCTCCGACGAGTAGCGCCTAACGAACCTCGCCGAGCTTCTGGAGCAGGGGCCGCAGGTCGTCGGCCGCCATCATGGACTTTGCGGTGATGAACGCGGTGCCGAGGGTCGCGGTCCCGATCGACAGGCCTTCCGCCGGTGAGACGTTGACGTCGGCGGGGTGATACGGATGGGCGCCGGCCGGCGCACCCGACGACATCTCCATCAACACGATCCGCTGCCCCGAGCGGGCGATCTGGGCCACCCGCACCCGCGGCCGCCCTCCCACCGATGACGTCGTGACGCTCTCGATCCTCAAGCCCTGGATCTGCGCCAGCGTGCCGCCGATGGTGGCCGCGGCCTCGGTCTTGTTCATGGCCGTCCAGCCGCCGGCCGCCAGCTCGGTGTCGGCGCTCAGCGGCGCCACCGCGACGGCGACACGGTCGCGGGCGGCGGCGGCGACCGAATCACGGCGTGCGGCGGCGAGCGAATCGCGCCGGATCTTCGCGGCGGCGGCCGCGGCGGCCCGCGCGTCGGTCGAGGCGACATTGACGTCGGTATGCGATACCGCCGACGGGTTTCTGGCCACGCTGACCGGCTCGGGTACATGCGATGCGGCGGCCGCGGTGGTCTCCGGCGCCGGTGTGGGAGCGATCAGCTCGGGTGTCGTCGGCAGGGCCGGATGCGGCGAGACCGGCGGCGTCGACGCCGGCGCCGCGGTGACGAACGACGCTGCGGACGTGCCGCTCTTCACGGTGCCGCCGCGCAGCTGGATCGCGCCGTAGCTCGCCGCGAGCGCCATGCCGGCGAGGCCGCTCATCAGCAGCGCGCGGTTGCGCCAGGCGCGGCGCTTGGCGGCGTGGTTGGTCAGCCGGGGCGTCGATCGCGACGGCCGGGGCATCGGAATGGTGAGCGGCACCGGAGGCAGGACGAGCGGCGCCAGCGGCAGCGAGGGCGAGGCCCGCCTGGCGGGCTCCGGCTTGCCGGCGGGCGTGGTCCGGCTGATCCGCGCGGGCGTGTAGCCGCCTGACGATTTCCGGTCGCGCGCCTTGCTCTCGCGCCGGATCATTTCGGTGGTCTCTTCGGGCGAGGTGAGCCAGACGATGTCCTGGCTCGATTCACGCGCCCGGCCGGGATCCGACTTGCGGCGTGCGGGCGTGATCGGGATCGGCGTGACCGGGGCCTTCGCCGGCGGAGCCGACGCCGTGGGTGGCGGCGCTGCTTCGGTCTCTGGCGCGGCTTCGGGCTGCGGCGCGCTCGGAGCCGCGGCAGCGGGCGGCGTCATGGCCGGTGGCGTGATGGTTGGCGCCGCGGGCGGGTTAGCCGCGGCGGGAGCCTTCGCGGCCGGCGTTTCCTGCGTTGATTCTTCCGACTGCGTTTCGGCGGGCGCGGGCGCGGGCGCAGGCCGGCGGTGCGGCGTGGTCTGCCTGACCTCGGTCACTCGACGCGTGTTGGGCATCGGCATCGCCGGCATCGCGCCGCCGCGCGCGGCAAGCGCCGCTCCGCCACGGCCGGGACCACCGGTCACGATGATTCCCTGCGTGACCATGCCCATCGTGCTGCCGCGCGAGTAGTCGTCGCTGCGGCGATAGCGGCCCGGCTGGGAGCGGCGCTCCGTGGTCCGGCGCGACGAGACCCGGCGATCGACGTTGTCCGTGAGCCACGCCGGATCGGTGGTGCGCCGGCGATCCAGGCCGCGGCGCCGGTCCTCGGCTCGGCGGTCCTGCACCATCCGGCGATCCTGGATCCGGCCGGCGACGTAGCCCGCCGTCTCGCCGCCCACCGCTTGCGCCATCGGCTCCATGAGATCGGCGAACGCTTCTTCGCTTTCCGCGACGACCTCGATCGGCAGCTCCAGAATGCCCGATCCCTCGGTGCGGCGGACGTGGATGTTGCGCAGCCGCTTGGCGCAGGAGGGGCAGTCGGCGATGTGCCGCGCCGCGTCCTTGCGCCGGTCGGGATCGGCGAACTCGGCCTCCTTCACCAGGTACGCGAGCACCTCGCGATACTCGAGGTGACGGACGCGGGAGCGGCGTTCGAGCAGCTGCACGAAGCCGGCCATGACGAGCCCGTAGAGCGCCTTGCCGACGTCGTACTCGCTCATACCCGTCACGTCCACGACGCTGGCGACGTCGCGCGTGCCGTCGAGCAGCGGAAGAACCTTCTCCTGGTTTTCCGTCAGCTCGGCGGCGGCGAGACCGAGGCTGCTGCCGCTGCGGCGATAGACCAGGTCGAACGAAGGAATCTTCCGGCGGATGAGATCCCACTCGTCGACGCGCCGGGCACCCTCCAGCAGCAGGTTCTCGGCGTCGAGCGAGATCGCGAAGGCGTGGTAGGGCGGGCGGCGGCTGGTGACGAAAGTGAACTGGCCCTGCTTCCAGCCGAAGAGCAGGTACACGGCTTCTTCGGCCTGGATGCGGAGCATCCGCTCCACTTCGTCGCGCTCGACGTGGCCCGAGTCGACGAGGATATGGCCCAGCGGACGATCGCTCCCGGATTGGCGCAGCGAGATGGCCTCGTCGAGCTGGCTTCTCGTAATGCGCCCTTTGCGGACCAGCTTCTCGGCGAAGTGATCGCGATGGGTGGCGACTTCGGCGTAGGAAATCTTGCCGCCATCGAGGAAAATCTCCCCGTGGATCTCGCCATCCGAGACCGATAGGCAGCCGGTTTTTCCCCCCATTGAAAGCAATTGGAGGACGTCCGGTAATCCTGCTTCCTCGATGCTTCCGTTAATCGGCAAAGGAGGGAACGACCTCGCCGCTAGAGTGTGACGTGCACGACACTCCCAGCGTGTCGCGCGGATCAATCAAAGTATGTGTTGCAAACCGCGGGCCTCAAGATGGCGCAACCTCAGCCCTTACTCAAGTCCTTAGTGTCGCGACGGTTGCGCTGCCCATCCGGGGAGCGATCCGGGGCCCGGATTGACCTCGATTGGCCATCCTGTGGCGTTGAGGCGACAGTTAGCGTCCTTCGCGCAGATCGGTGAGCGCATCGGCGACGTAACGCTTCACGACTTTCTTCCGCCAGCCCAGCTCGAAATCGGTGTTGTCCATTGGTCGCGCGTGGCGCGTGACCGCCTCCGCGAATTCGTGAATGACGTCGTCGCTGAGCGACTTGCCGACCAGCAGCTCCGTTTCCGGCACCAGCACCGGATGACTCGCGACCGCACCGAGCACGACGCGCGCCGTCTCGACCACCGAGCCCGCGGGGAGCGGCCCGCGTCCGGAGCCGACGTTGGAGAATCGTAGCGCGGCGGCGACGCCGAGCACCGGGAAGTCGAAGGAGCCGCGCCGGCGCAGCTTCCGGTAGGTCGAGCGCACGGTATTGACCGCCGGCGAGCCCTGGGTCGGGTGCGGGGCGATGTGGATTCCGGTCACCACTTCGTCGCGGCGCCGGGTGAGGAAATTCATCCCGTCGTTCTGATAGAGCTGCTCGACGGGGATGCGCCGCTCGCCGTCGAGGCCCGCGAGGATCACTTCGGCGCCTAACGATATCAGCGCCGGCGCGGTGTCGGTACTCGAGACCGCCCAGCAGCGCGGGCTGCTCGTCGCCACCCAGCAGATGCTGCTGCCGTCGGGGGTGGCGCAGGCATGGCCGTCGGTCGCGGCCGGGGCCTTCATGCAGAAGTTGATGGCCTGCCGCCACTCGTAGTTCTGGTTGTAGTAGTTGCAGCGGGTGTCGAGGCAGAGATTGCCGCCCAGCGTCCCCATGTTGCGCAGGTGGACCGTCGCCACCGAGCCGGCCGCCATCGCCAGGGCCGCGTACCCCCTCTGGATCCGCCGGTTTTCGGCGATGTCGGTCAGCGTGGTGCAGGCCCCGACGGTGAGCCCGTCGGTATGCGAGACGCGGCGCAGCTTGTCGATCCGGTGGATGTCGACGACGATCTCCGGCGTCTGGTGCCGCCGCTTCATGTTGGGGACCAGATCGGTGCCGCCCGCGATGAGCATCGCCCGCTCCTCGATCACCAGGACCGACACGGCATCCTGGACGCTGCGCGCCGCGTGATAGCGGAACCGCGGAGCGCGCATCATGTGGCGGACCGTGCGTCGTGCGCCGTGAGTCGTGCGTCGGGACTCCCGGCTTCCGAGGCGGTGGTGCTGGTCCGGCTCTTCTGGTTGAGTGCCTTTCCATCCCCGCCTTCCCATGGCGGCCGCACCACCAGCGCCTCCGGCCAGGGCACAGCGGGGAATCGTGTTGGTCCCACGCGCGCTTCCCGCTTCTCGTCCTTCGTCTTCTGCGCCATCGCCTTCATCACCGCTTCGGGCGTGATCGGCACTTCGTCGATCCGCACGCCCACCGCGTCGAAGACCGCGTTGGCGACCGCCGGCATGATCGGCAACAGCGGACCCTGGCCGACTTCCTTGGCGCCGAATGGTCCGTTGGGATCCGCGTCCTCGATGAAGTACGTCTCGACCTGGGGCATTTCGAGCGAGGTGAGCGACTTGTACTCCAGCATGCTGGGAATCTTGTGGACCAGCGCACCGGATAACTGGTGCGGCAAGCGGCGGAAGATCTGCTCTTCCATCAGCGCTTCGCCCAGGCCCATGTACACGCCGCCTTCGACCTGGCCGCGCGCCAATACCGGGTTCAGCACCCGGCCGATGTCGTGACCGATCCAGACCTTCGGCACGGTGATCCAACCGGTTTCCGGGTCCACGGCGACTTCCACCACCGCGGCGCTGTAGCTGTACGTCGCGCTCGGCCCGACTCCCGCGCCGCGATAGCGCCCCGGAGACTTGGGCGGCGTGTAACTGCCGGTGGTCCCGATCGCCCCGTTTTTCGTTTCGGCCAGGACGATCGCTTCCGCGAAGTCGACCTCCTTCAACGGGTCGGCGCTATCGAAGACGCGCCGATCAGCGAACACCAGCCGCTCGGCCGGCACCTGCAGTTTGTTGGCCACGGCGTCCGCCAACTGCGCTTTCGCCCGTTCAGCGGCCTGGATTGCGGCATTGCCCATCATCAACGTCACGCGCGAGCTGTAGCTGCCCAAGTCCACCGGCGTGAGATCGGTGTCGCCGGTGACGAGCTGCACGTCGGCGGCGCCGATGCCAAGCACCTCGGCGACGATCGCCGCGAGCACATCATCGGAGCCTTGGCCGATTTCGGTCGCGCCGCAGAAGGCGGTGACGCGCCCCGAGCGGTCGAGCTGGAGCTGCACGCTGCTGTGCGGCATCTCGTTCCAGTAGATCGGCAACCCGGCGCCGCTCAGGTACGCCGAGCAGGCGAGACCGAGTCCGCGCCCGTGGCCCAGGCGTCCGCGGCGGCGCTTCCATCCCGAGCCGGCGACGACGGCGTCGATGCATTCCTTCAGGCCGATGGTGCCGATGCGCATCCAGTTCGCGGTGATCGAATTGGCCGGCGCGATCTGCTTCAGCCGCAGCTCGGCGGGATCCAGCCCCAGGTCCACGGCGATCTTGTCGAGCTGCACTTCCTGGGCGAAGCGGGGCTGCGGCGTGCCATGGCCGCGCTTGGGTCCACAGGCCGGCTTGTTGGTGAAGGTCCGGCAGCCGCGGAAGCGATAGCGGGGCACGTGATAGGTCACCGTCTGGAGCTGGCCGGTATAGAGCGTGGATGCCGGTCCGTAGCTGCCGTAGGCGCCGCCGTCGAGCAGCGTCTCCAGATCCATGCCGACGATGGTGCCGTCCTTCTTCACGCCGGTCCTGAGCCGCATCTCGACCGGATGCCGTCCGCGGTGGCAGTAGAAGACCTCTTCCCGCGTGAGCGTGATCTTCACCGGCCGTCCGGTGAGCAACGCCGCTTTCGCGACCACGATCTCGTGGTTGAAGGGATCGCTCTTGCCGCCGAACCCGCCACCGTTAGGCGTCGCGATGACCCGGATCTTGCGGGCGGGAATTGCCAGGGCGCGCGCCAGCTCGCGGTGCACGTAGTGCGGCGTCTGGGTCGACGACCAGAGGGTGAGCCGGCCGTCCTTGTCGAGCGCCGCGACCGATGCGTGCTGTTCCAGCGGCAGGTGGGTGTTGCCCTGGAAGAAAAGGAAGTCGTCGTAGACCTTGACGCCCGGCTGGGCGAAGGCGTCTTCGACGTCACCGAACTCGAAATGCGCGAGGCGGTGGATGTTGCCGCCCTCGCCGTAATCGTGGATCCGGTGGGTGGAATCCTTGAGCGCCGTTTCCGGCGAGTCGATCGTGGGCAACGCGTCGTAGACGACGTCGATCAGCCGCAGCGCTTCGGCGGCCTCGTATTCGCTCGCGGCAATTACCGCCGCGACGGGATCGCCGACGTGGCGCACCTTCTCTCGGCACAACGCGTGTTCGTCCTGGCTCACCGGCATGATGCCGTAGGCGATCGGAAACTCCGCGCCGGTGAGGACCAGCTTCACGCCGGGGGCGCTCGCCGCGCGCGAGGTGTCGATGGACACGATACGCGCGTGGGGCAGGGAAGATCGCAGCAGCCGGGCGTAGAGCATGCGCGGCATGGCGAGGTCGTCGGCGAAGAGCGTCTGACCGGTGACCTTGGCGCGCGCGTCGACGCGGCGCCGGGCCTTGCCAATGACATTGAATGACCGGGAATCGGGAGTCGGGAATCGGGAATCGCCAGCAGT
>DASXPG010000016.1:0-3752 GCA_036493755.1 Gemmatimonadales bacterium | reverse complement strand
TTGATGTGTGTGATGATCGTGTCGATCACCGGCGTGGAGTCGCCCGGCTGGGTCGAGAGACGGGTGCGCCGATCCCCGCAGCCGGTTGAGCCAGCGGCGCAGGAAATGAGCGCGAGCAGTCGCACGGCGTGGTTGATTCTCATGACGAAGCCTCAGCTTCCGGCCTGGACTCGCAGACCCAGTGCCTGAAGATTAGCGGCGCCTTTCCGCCAGGGTCAAACGCAGCGTCCACGCCTGAAACCGTTCTCGGCAGGCCGCCATCCCCGATAGGCCGAAGTCGAACCCATGCGATCCCCGGGTGTAACTCTCCTCAGGAGGTGGACCATGAAACACGCGAAGCAGGCCAAGGACCCCGTCTGCGGAATGATGGTAGACATCGACAAGGACGCCTTCCAGTCCAGCTACGGCGGTGTCGACTACTATTTCTGCTCGTCGGAATGCAAGCAGACATTCGATGCCAATCCAGTGAAATGGGCCGGCCGACAAGCCGGGCCCGCCCATACCATGCCGCGCTGATTCGGTATACACGCCATCAAGAGGCGCCGGGCCATGTTGGCCGGCGCCTCTGTCGCAGGAGCAGTGTCAGCCGCTGTTGTGCGTATGAGGCGGCGGCTATGTTTAGGGCACACCCTGGAGCTGCTTGATAATGAAGGCGCAAACCAAGTTTCTGATCGGCGGAGCGCTGATTCTTGGCACCGTGGGCTACCTCATGGCCACCGGAATCAAGGAAACGGGCGTCTATTACCTCACGCCGGCCGAGCTGGCGCAGAAGGTCCGGCAGGACCGGTCGATCTATGACGTCGGCATCAAGATCGGCGCCAAGGTGGTGAAGGGCTCGGTCACCCGCGACGTCGCGTCGCAGACGATCTCCTTCCGCGTCAGCGACGGCATCAGCAGCTATCCCGTCGTCTATCATGGCCTCGCCCCCGACACCTTCACCGATGAAGCGGATGTCGTGGTCGAGGGACGGCTCCAGCACGACGGCACCTTCCGCGCGACGACTTTGCTCGCCAAGTGCGGCTCCCGCTACGAGAACGCCCCTACGAGGTCCGCGTGAGATGTCTGCCGTCAACGGTTGACGGTTGACGGTCAACAGTTGACATGACCGCGGATCTCGGAAATATCGCCCTTTGGATCGCGCTGCTGATCGGAGTCTGGGGCAGCATCACGGCGTTTGCGGGAGGGTGGCGCGGGCAGCGGGAGCTCGCCGCCAGCGGCGAGCGGTCGGTGTTCGTTCTCTGGGGTCTGCTCTTCGTGGCCTCCTGTGCGCTGATGCGCGCGCTGCTGACCCACGATTTTTCCATCGAATACGTCGCCGCCTATACCAGCCGCAACCTGCCGGTCTACTACACCTGGTCGGCGTTCTACGCGGGACAGAAGGGCTCGCTGCTCTTCTGGTCGATCGTCGTCAGTACCTGGGGCTCGCTCGCGCTGTTCTTCAATCGCGGGAAATACCGTGAGCTGACGCCGTACGTGGCCGGGGTGGTCTGCGTCGTCGTCACCTTCTTCGTCGCGGTGATGGTCTTCGCGGCGAATCCCTTTCACCGGCTCGGCTTCATCCCCGCCGATGGCAGCGGTCTCAATCCCCAGCTCCAGAATCCGGGGATGACCATCCATCCGCCGATGCTCTACCTCGGCTACACCAGCATCACGATTCCTTTCGCCTTCGCGGTCGGCGCGCTGATGTCGGGACGGCTCGACACCGGCTGGATCCACGCCATCCGCCGCTGGACGCTGCTGTCGTGGCTCTTTCTCTCCTGCGGCATCGTGCTGGGGATGTGGTGGGCCTACGTCGAGCTGGGCTGGGGCGGGTACTGGGCCTGGGATCCGGTCGAGAACGCCTCGCTGCTTCCCTGGCTCACCATGACGGCGTTCCTGCATTCGGTGATGATCCAGGAAAAGCGCGGGATGCTGAAGAAGTGGAATCTCGGGCTGGTGGTGGGCTCGTTTCTGCTGTCGATCTTCGGCACCTTCATCACCCGCTCGGGGGTAATCGCCAGCGTTCACAGTTTCGCCCAGTCGAACGTCGGCTGGTTCTTCCTGATCTTCCTCGTGGTCGCGGCCCTGGGCGGATTCTCCCTGCTGGCCTGGCGCTGGCCGCGGCTCGAGGCCGATGCGAAACTGGAGAGCATGGTGAGCCGCGAGGCCGCCTTCCTCTTCAACAACCTGATCTTCATCGTCATAGCGTTCTCGGTGCTCTGGGGGACGCTCTTCCCGATTCTCTCCGAGTGGGTGCGCGGCACCAAGGTCACCGTCGGTCCGCCCTTCTTCAACCAGGTCAACATTCCGCTGGGCCTGCTGCTGCTGGCGCTGACCGGTATCGGTCCGCTGATCGCCTGGCGGCGGGCGTCGACGGCCAACCTGCGGCGGCAGTTCCTGGTCCCCACGGGCGCGATGCTGCTGACGGCTCTCGCCCTGGCGGCGGTGCGGATGTCGGATGTCTGGTCGCTCATCGCCTTCTCGTTAGGCGCCTTCGTCGTCGCGACGGTGGTGCAGGAATTCGTGCGCGGCAGCGGGGCGCGGCACCGGTTGCACGGCGAGTCGTATCCGGTCGCCCTCTTCCACCTGATCGGCCGCAACCGCCGGCGTTACGGCGGCTACATCGTCCACCTCGGCATCGTGATGCTCTTTGCGGGCTTCGCCGGCCTGGCCTTCAAGAGCGACACCGAGACGACGCTGAAGCCGGGACAGTCGGTGGACGTGCGCTCGCCCTACGGCCATACCTATCACTTCGTGCACCAGGGGCTGTCGCAGTACGATGCCCTCAACCGGCAGATCACCGCCGCCACGATGGATGTTTACCGCGACGGCAAGTACCTCGGCGTGATGAAGAGCGAGAAGCGGCAGCACGTGGACGCCCTCGGACGCTTCACCTTCGAGCCCAGCACCGAGGTCGCGATCCGCAGCGACCTGCGCGAGGATGTGTACGTCGTCTTCGCCGGCGCCGTCGCCGGAACCGAGGAAGCCGTCTATCGCATCACGCTGAACCCGCTGGTCTGGTGGGTCTGGTACGGCGGGATGGTCCTCGCGTTAGGCGGACTCATCGCCATGTGGCCGGGCGAGGCGCTGACCTCGAGCCGGCGCCGGGCGGAGCAGGCGGGATACGTGGCGAGGGTGACATCGCAGTGAGCGGACGGGCGGACGGGCACGCAGTCAGCAGGCGGGCGGATGGGCAGGCGGGCGGGCTCCGGCTGAACCCGCGGGGTATCTGTCTTCTTGCCGCGCTGGTACTGCCCGTCTGCCCGTCTGCCCGTCTGCCCGTCTTGTCCGCCCAGACCGCCGACTCCATCCCTGCCCCCAATCGCCTCGCCTATCCCGACGTCGTCCAGTCCCACGAGCGCACCACCGCGCGCGACGACGCGGCCATCGTCCAGGCCATCGAGCACAAGATCAAGTGCACCTGCGGCTGCGGGCTCGACGTGTTCACCTGCCGCACCACCGACTTCACCTGCGCGACGTCTCCGGCGATGCACCGGGCGGTGCTGGCGCGGCTCGATTCAGCCATGACGTCCGAGCAGGTGGTGGCGGCGTTCGAGCGCCAGTACGGCGAGGCCATCCTGATGCAGCCGCCGCGACGCGGATTCAATTGGGCCGCATACCTGATGCCCTTTGCCGCGCTGCTGGTCGGGCTGGGTGTGGTCGCGTGGCTGATGAAAGGGTGGGTGCGGGGGGCGGGACAACGGGATGGCGAGAGTGAAGTGCCATCAGGTTCTGTCTCCGGTCTCCCGGTCTCCCGGTCCCCCGGTCCTCCC
>DASXPG010000015.1:0-18780 GCA_036493755.1 Gemmatimonadales bacterium | reverse complement strand
ATCTGGGGGGCTCGGCGGCTGCGCTTCTCGGCCGCCTTTCTTTTCATGACGGGATTCATCGTGCTCTTCGTGCTCGGCGGGATCAGCGGCGTCATGCTGGCGGCGGTACCCTCCGACTGGCAGACCCATGACACCTATTTCGTCGTCGCGCACCTGCACTACGTCCTGCTGGGCATCAACCTCTTTCCGGTCATCGCCGCTTTCTACTACTGGTTGCCGAAGATGACCGGCCGGCTGCTCGACGAGCGGCTGGGCCGCTGGAATTTCTGGCTGATGTTCACCGGGATGAATCTGACGTTCTTCCCGATGCACATCCTCGGCATGCTCGGGATGCCGCGGCGAGTCTATACCTATCCGGCCGGCGTCGGCTGGACGGCACTCAATCGCATCGAGACGATCGGCGCCTTCCTCTTCGCCATCGGCATTCTGCTTTTCATCATCAACGTCCGGCGCAGCCTCAAGCACGGCGCGCCGGCGGGGCGCAATCCCTGGGGCGCCAGCTCCTTGGAGTGGTCGACCGATTCGCCGCCACCGCCGTACAACTTCGCCGTCATCCCTACGGTGCGCAGCCGCGAGCCGCTCTGGGATGCGCACGATGAGCAATCCGATCCCGCCGGCGAGCGTCGGCTGACCGATGGCAAGGAAGTCTATTCGACCACGGTGCTCGAAGGCGCGCCCGAGAGCGTGCTCCAAATGCCGGGTGACTCCCTTTACCCGTTAGGCCTCTCGATCGCCCTGATGATCCTCACCTATGGTCTGATCTTCAAAGTGCTTCCGGTTGGCCTCGCAGGCGCGACACTGACGGGCGCCGCCATCATCGGGTGGCTCTGGCCCTCGCGTCAGCAGCTGGCGGCATGACCAGCGCGACGCTGGCCCGGCCGGCCTTCTCCGATTCCGTCACCACCCGCCCACCCGGCTGGTGGGGCATGGTCTGCCTCATCGTCACCGAAGCGATGGTCTTTGCCTGTTTCTTCATTTCGTACCTGTATCTGTGGGGGACGGTCGACGCCTTTGCCGCGGAGGGCGGCCACTATCCGTCCATCACCCTCACGCTGCCAATGACCTTCATCCTCCTGGCGAGCAGCGTCGCGATGCACTGGGGAGAGCGCGGCATTCGCAGGGGCGACCAGCGGCGACTGAAGCTCGGCATGGCCATCAGCTGGCTCCTGGGCGCCGCATTCCTGGCGCTACAGGCGGTCGAGTACGCGCATCGTACCGCGACGCCGCGTGACAGCGCCTACCAGTCCCTCTTCTACACGATCACCGGAACCCACGGCGCACACGTGCTGGTAGGATTGTTGATGAGCGGGGTCATCCAGCTTCGCGCCTGGCTCGGCCACTTCGATGCCAAACGACATCTCGCGGTGCAGACCACGGCGATGTACTGGCACTTCGTGGACGGAGTCTGGCTCTTCGTCTTCGGTCTGCTTTACATCTCGCCCCGGCTCTGGCATGGCTGACTACGCAGGCCGCCGGCTTGGCGCCACTTGGTTCGGGGTGCTGGGCGGCCCCGCGGCATGGGCCGCCGACGAGCTCGCCAGTATCTATGTGCACGAAGGAAGCTGCAATGTCTTCGGGGTGACGCGGCTGCTCGGCGCACCGAGCCCGATGGTGCTGCTGATCGCGATCGGCCTCGCCATGATGGGCGTCGCCGCCGCCGCCTTTGCCGTCAGCGCCGCTCACGTGGTGTCCGCCTCGGGCGACTCGATGGACGACGAGATTACCGATCAGCGCCCCTTTCTGGCCCGGGCCGGCCGCATCACCAGCGGCGTATTCTTCTTCGGCATCCTGCTGCGGTTCATTACCGTCTTCTTCATCGCTTCGTGCCGCTACCCATGAACGAGGCCGCGCTGTCGTGAGGCCCCTGGCGCTGATGGCCCTGCTGTTGTCGTTAGGCGGCTGCGGGCACCGTGTCCCGGCGCCGGTGGTGGCCGTGCCCGGCGGCGATCCCGTCCGCGGCAGACAGGTGATCGAGCGCTACGGATGCACTGGATGTCATGTCATCCCGGGGGTCGACGGCCCGTCTACCACGGTCGGACCCCCATTGGCGGGAATGGCCCAGCGGGTGTTCATCGCCGGCGTCGCGCCCAATACTCCGGACGTCATGGTACGGTGGCTGCGGGATCCTCCATCCGTCGACACCCTGACCGCGATGCCGATGCTGGGCTTGAGCGACGCTGAAGCCCGCGACGCGGCCGCCTTCGTTTACACACTTCGCTGACACGAACATTGACATCTGGAGCTTCGATGAAGCCGTACGTGATCTGCCACATGATGCCCTCCGTAGATGGGCGCCTCCGCACCGACCGGTGGGACATTCCCGCGTCCGCCATGGATGAATACGACCGCACCGCCGAGACCTTTCGTTGCGACGCCTGGCTGGCGGGCCGCAAGTCCATGGAGAGTTTAGCCAAGGGTTCGTTTCGTCACCGGGCCCGCGCCGGCAAGCGCATCCCCCGTGAGGACTTCGTCGTGCCGCGCGAGAAGGGGCAGCAGGTCGGTGTCGCGCTGGATGCGCGGGGAAAGCTGGCGTGGAAGCGGAACACCGCGGGGGGCGACCCGCTGATCGTGATTGTCGGCGAGGATGTCTCGGACGCGTACCTCGAGGCACTGCGCGACCAGGCCATATCGTATCTCTTCGCGGGACGGCGCGGGAAATTGGATCTCAAATCAGCACTCACGAAGCTGCGCACCCGGTTCGGGATTCGGCGGCTGATTCTCGAAGGCGGCGGCACCACCAACGGTTCGTTCCTGAAGGCCGGCCTCATCGACGAGGTGAGCGTACTGCTGATGCCGGTCGCGGACGGCGGTCCCGGCGAGCCGGCGCTCTTCGATGTTGCCGATGGTCCGGCACGTGCCATCGCGCAACTCAGCCTGAAGAGCTTCCGGCGCGTCTCGTCGGGAGTGCTCTGGATCCGCTACACCGTCCGAAGGGCCAGGCGGCGCTAGATCACCAGCCGGATTTCCCGGCGGATCGCGGGCAGAGCGCGCACGAAGATCACCGCTCCAAGGCAGCAGGCCACGCCACCGACCTCGAGCGTCACGGCGGCGCCCAGCTTCTCCGCCGTCAGGCCGCCGAAAAGACTGCCGAAGGGCGCCATTCCCATGAACGCCATGGCGAAGAGGCTCATGACCCGTCCAAGCTTGCTCTCTTCGGACACCGTTTGCAGGATGGTGTTGCTGGAGGCCATCTGCACCATCATCCCCAGCCCGGCCAGGAAAATCATCGGCAGGGCGAACCAGACGGTGTGGGAGATGCCGAAGAGAATCAGTCCCACGCCGAAGATGAAGGCCGAGATCGCGGTGATGCGTTCGATGCCGATCACCGACCGCCTTGACGCCAGCATCAGCGCGCCGGCCAGCGCGCCCAGTCCCGATGCCGAGGTGAGGTAGCCCAGCAGCCGCGCATCGCCGGAGAGGCGCTCGGTCACGATCATCGGCAGCAGCGTCATGTACGGCGCGCCCATGAAGCCGACCAGCGCGAGCAGCAGCAGAATCGCCACGATCGTACGCGAGCGCCTGGCGTAAGCGAGTCCTTCCCTGAACTCCACCAGCACGTGCTGCCGGGGCGCGGTCCGCGATTCCTGGCGTATCCCCCTCATCATCAACAGCGTGGCGATCACCGCGAGGTAGCTGATCGCGTCGATGGTGAAGCAGCCGCCCTCCCCCACGGTCGCGATCAGGATGCCGGCAAATGCCGGGCCGACCAGCCGCGCGAGATTCACCATCGACGAATTCAGCGCGATGGCATTGGGGAGATCGTTCCGGTCTTCGATCATCCGGGAGACCAAGGATTGCCGCGCCGGAATGTCGAAGGCGTTGATGAGGCCCTGAAAGACGCTCAGTGCCACGATCGCCGGAATCGTGATGGTCCCCGTCAGCGTCAGCACGGCGAGTCCCGCCGACTGCACCGCCGACGCGATCTGGGTCATGAGGAGGACCCGGTGCCGGTTCCAGCGATCGACGAACACTCCGGCGAAGGGCGACAGCAGAAATGCCGGAATCAACGAGGCGAAGCTGACCCACCCGAGGACCATGGCCGAGTGGCTGAGGCGGTAGACGAGCCAGCTGGTCGCCGTCCGGGTCAGCCATGTACCGATGAGGGAGGTGCCCTGCCCGATGAAGAAGAGGCGGTAGTTGCGATGCCGCAGCGCGCGGGTGATTACTCCGATTGAAAGGCCTCCGCGCTCATCACGGTCGATTGGGAGACGAAAATCTTTTCGGTGAGGACGCGGTGCACTTCGGGATCGGCGTCGAAGCAGGCGTCCTTGATGACGACGCAGCGGAAATCGAGGTCGGCGGCCTGCCGCAGCGTCGACAGCACGATGCCGCTGGTGGCGATACCGAAGAGAACGAGATGCTCGATTCCCTTCGACCGGAGCACCATCTCCAGCTCGTTGCCCGAGAAGGCGCTGACCCGGTGCTTGTAGATGACGAGGTCACCGGCGCGGTAGATCGCCTTGTGGATCTTCGCGGAGTCGGTGCCCTTGATGAAGATGCCCCGCTCCTTGAGGGTCGAGAAACGGGGATGGTTGGGATTGATCTCAGGGTAGCCGGGTTCGAAGCCGAGACCGACGTGGATCAGCAACGCGCCGGTCTGCCTGGCATGCTCGACCACGGCGCTCGCCCTGGGAAGGATTTCTTCGGCCCCGCCGGCCATCGCCACGATGGGCGGCTGAATGTCCATGCTCAGCACGGCGGTCTTCTTCGGATCGAGCTTCATCGATGACTCCTCTACCGATCGACCGTGGCCATCTGGGCCGCGCTGTATCGCCGGCCCGACACCTTGTCCGGCGCGAGCGCGGCATCGAGCTGGGCTATTTCGTCCTTCGTGAGCGACACGTTGGCGGAGCCGACATTCTCTTCGAGGTAGATCCGCCGCTTGGTGCCGGGAATCGGCACCACATCGGGTCCCTTGTGCAGCAGCCAGGCGATGGCGATCTGTCCCGCCTTTACGCCCTTCTTCGCCGCGAGGTCCCGCACCGCCTTCGCCGCATGCATGTTGGCATCGAAGTTCTCCGCCTGGTAGCGCGGGTCGTTGCGGCGGTAATCGGTAGCCGGATATTCCTCGGCGCGCTTCACGTTGCCGGTGAGAAAGCCGCGACCGAGCGGCGCAAACGGCACCAGCCCGATGCCGAGCTCCCGCAGCAGCGGAATGATGCTTTGCTCGAGGTTTCGCTCCCAGAGTGAGTATTCGCTCTGGAGCGCCGCGATCGGATGCACCGCGTGGGCCCGGCGGATCGTCTTCTCGCCGGCCTCCGACAGCCCGAGAAAACGGACTTTGCCGGCTCGCACCAGCTCGGCCATGACGCCAACAACGTCCTCAATGGGTACGGCTGGATCGACGCGATGTTGATAGAGCAGATCGATGTGGTCGGTCTGGAGACGCTTGAGCGAGCCTTCGACGGCCTCACGAATGTGGGCGGGCCGACTGTCCACGCCGTTCATTTTGCCGTTCTCGATCTTGAAGCCGAACTTGGTCGCGATGATGATGCCGTCGCGCTTGCCCTTCAACGCGCGGGCCAGCAGTTCCTCGTTCACGAAGGGGCCGTAGACTTCCGCCGTGTCCAGGAAGTTGACCCCTAGCTCGAGGGCGCGGTGGATCGTGGCGATCGATTCCGCGTCGTCCCGTTCTTCGGCGGTGCCGTAGGCCTGGCTCATTCCCATGAGGCCGAGGCCGAGTGAGGAGACGGTCAGGCCCTGTTTTCCGAGTTTGCGTGTCGTCAACATGTGAGGCTCACCTGTTGTGGTTGGACGTCAATCCACCATCTGCTCGACTGCCAGCGTACTCTCCGGCGCGTCCGGCTCGGCACGCGGGGCTGGAGCGGTGCTCGAAATGGCACGCCACCATGGATCAACCGCGCTCGGCCGGCCGGGCTCCACAGCCGCGCCGAGGCGCGGCATGATCAGCGGAACGCCAGCCGCGGTGCCAAGCCGGAGCAGCGTTTCCGCCGGTTCGCTCCAGGGATGGATCGCGAGGTTGAACGTCCCCCAGTGAATGGGCAGAAACGCGCCACTCGCAAGTTGCTGGTACGCGCTCAAGGCATTGACCGGCCCGAGATGGATATCGCCCCACGAGGGGTGATACGCGCCAATTTCGATCGCGACCATGTCGAAAGGGCCGAAGCGCCGCGCGATGTCGGTGTATTCCGGCGTGAGTCCCGTGTCGGCGCCGAAGAAGAACGAGTGTCGCGGCCCGCGCAGATGGAAGGACGACCACAGCGATGCATTGCGGTCCTTGATTCCCCGCCCCGAGAAATGCTGCGCCGGCGCGGCAGTGATCGCGACGCCCTTCAGGTCGGTCGCCTCCCACCAGTCCAGCTCGGTGATGCGTTTCGGCGGGATTCCCCAACGCTCGAGTCGCGCCCCGACCCCGAGCGATGTGATGATCCTCGTCCTGACTTGCAGCTTCGCCAACGAGAGGATCGTCGAGCGATCGAGATGATCGTAGTGGTCGTGCGACAGGATGACCGCGTCGATCGGCGGCAGCGCGTCGAGCGGAGCTGGAGGCGGGTGAAACCGCTTCGGCCCCGCGAATGGCAATGGCGACGCGCGATTGCTCCAGACTGGATCAGTAAGGATGCGCACGCCATCGATTTCAATGAGCAGCGTGGAGTGTCCCAACCATGTGACGCGCAGTCCGGAGGAGGGCTTTGTGTCCCACAATGGAAGCGGGCTCACGACCGCCAGTGGTGTCGACGGGACGCGGTCCTCGTCGGGACAGAGAAACTCGCGCATCGTTGGACGCTCGACGCCTGGCTTGAACCCTGACGACACGGGATGGGTGTTCTGGAAGACTCGGCCGTTGTACTGCGGCGATGCCAGCACTCGTTCACGGCGCAGATTGTTCACGGTCGGACGGCGGGGAGCCATATCTCTATCCTAACCAACTCGGGCGCGAAAGATCGCCGCGAGCCCAGGATGGCCAAGCACGGCCGCGCTGAGGAGCAGCAGGGTGATGCCAACGAGCCGAGCGGTCAGCCGGCCGTGCGGGACGCACTTCTCGAGAAAGACCACCAGCGCGATCGCCGTTACCCACCAGATCCCCATGGCACCGGCGGCGACCAGCACCACCATGAGCGCCCAGCAGCAGCCGACGCAATACAGGGCGTGCCGCGCCGCGAGGCCCGCCGTTGCCACGTAACCGGAGCGCCAGCGCGTCATGAAGAAGGAGAGCGGCGAATCGCACGCCGCGAGACAGCGGTGCTTGAACGGAGTGAGCTGGTACAGACCGGCGATGGCGAGCACCGCGGCGACGCCGTACGGGAGCGCGCGCGGCGTGTCGGCGCCCAGTGACGACGCGAGGACTGAGGCGGCATAGACCGGGATCCCGAGGAGCGTCCAGAGCAGCAGGTAGGTCATTGCGAAGACCGGGGCCGGCACCGCCTTCTCGCCTCCCGCAGCCAGCCGGCGGCGCACGGTGCCGTAGAGAAGGATTGCCGGGCTCGCGCTGGGCAGCATCATCGCGGCCATCATCACACCCCACTCGAGCACGAAGACCGCCGGAGCGGACGCCGCGGGCGTCATGCCGCTCATTCCCTGCATCGCGTGAGCGCCGCGCCACACCTCGAGCCAGGACCAGGCCGACACCACCAACAGCGCGCTCCCCAGCGCGAAGGTGGCCGGATCGAGGCGCCGCGTCGCGTTCGCTGCGGTCACGGACCCTGGTATTCGAACTCCGCGGCCGCGGCGTACTTCCCGGTGTGATCGAAGCTGACCGGTCCCTCGATGCGGAAGGACGTGGACCGCCCGAGCATCCCATCCTTGAACACGAAGCCTTCGGGCAGCACCGCCCGGGGATGGACTTCCGCCTGGGTGACGGCGTTCTTGACCGGCTCCATCTGGAGCGCGATCACACTCCCCGCCTTGACGCGGCTGTTGAAACCGTCGAACCGCACTTCGTACGGCGCGTACACCGGTCCGTTCACCTTCGCGATCGTGGTGGCGATGACCTTCCACGGGCCGCCCGCCCGGCCGGCAACGAGCGACTCGATCGCCTGGCGCTGCGCCGGGCTCGCGCGCTCATCCACCACGATGATTCCGTTGCCGTTGCCCTGGTGGATCGCCGCCGGCCAGTTCACCGCCAGGCTGAACGTGAGTCCGGAGAGCGGGACGTCACCGTACGTTCCCTCGGTGATGTGCCAGTTCCAGTTGCCCTCGCATTTTCCCGTGGTCGGCAGGCCATTGAAGTTGCAGGGGCAGCCGTAGTCGCAATTGCAGGCGAGGATCACCTGGCCGCGCAGGCGCCACGCGGGCGCAGTGGAAGCTGGTGCTGTCATGCTCTCCTCCGGTTCAGCGCGTAGTTGTGGAAACGTAAGAGGGTCCCGCATGCCATCAGCCTGCGAAACCCTCTCAGAGCGGGCGAAGGGAGTCGAACCCTCGACGTCCAGCTTGGGAAGCTGGCATTCTACCGCTGAATTACGCCCGCGAAACCGAGGCGGAAGGTAGGAACCTCCCGCCCCGTCTGCAAATCGTCAGCTGATCTTGTACCGGTACGCGATGATCCCGTGCCCGCTGGTCTGGATGGTGAAATCGTAGGAGCTGCCGGGCTGCCCAGTGGAGTTGAGCGTCGGCACGTCTACGTGCTCCGTCGTCACCACCGCTTGCTGCGCGTTCAGAAACTCGATCGTCAGGTTGAATCCCGGATGCTCGCGGCCCCGCAGGTTGGTGACCGCGCCGCGCAAGGTCGCCGTGGTGTCGCCCGGAACGAAGCGCGCCATCGCGACTTCCATGCTCAGCGAATCGCGTTTGGACAGGGTGGCCACGACGTCATTGCGCCGCCCGTTCATCTGTTGCGCCCGCGCCAGCAGCGTCAGGACCTGGCGATTCAGCGAGTCGACCGCCGCCAGGCGCTGCGCCGCCTCCAGAACCTTGGCGGTATCGGAGGCGCCGAGATAGGTGTTGGTCAGGTTGAAGAGCGCATCGCGGTAGCCGGGATTCTTGCGCAACCCGATCTCGAAGGCATGCGCGGACTGCTCGAACTCCTCGCGCCGGTGCGCGGCGTTGCCGGGGGCGGAATCCGCCACCGCTTGCCGGAAGAGCGCAACTCCGATGGCGAAGGTGCTGAAGGAATCGAGCGAATCGGCGTTGGCCAGCATCGAATCGTAGATCGCCGATGCCTCGGGAGTGCGATTCATGAGGACCAGCAGGCTCGCCAGCCCGCCCCGCGCTTCCATGTCGTGGGGCTTCATGTTGATGTAGTCGCGATACGCCGACTCGGCGGCCGGATACTTGTTGGCCCGCTGGTAGAGCCGCGCCGCATTGAAGGCCGCGGTCTCGCGCAGCGACTGCCGCTCGGCGCCGGTGCCCGCGTGCGCCGCCATCCGGTACATCATCGCCGCGCTGTCCTCGTGGTTGAGGCTCATGTAGGCGCTGGCCATGTTGATGTAGCCGCCGGGATCCTCACGGTAGATCAGGTTCGACTTCCGCAGCAGCACCAGGGCGCTGTCGTACTTCTGGTCCTGGATCAGCGTCGCGGCCTGGGCCTGGAGCGGCACCCACAGGTTATGGCGGATCCGGTTCATCTCGCCGGTGCAGCCCGCATCGTTAGGCGCCAGCGCGGCCGCCTTGCTGAAAGAGGAGTCCACGCCGGCCAGGTCGCCCAGCCCCGCGTAGGCCCGGCCGAAGAGGTACCAGGTGGTGAAGGCGTCGGCGCCGCCCGCGGCGGACGACTCGGTCAACACCTGCTTCGCCTCGGTGTACCGGCTCCGCTTCACATCGGGGAAGGCGCTCGCGTCGGCGGTGGTGATGTGCTGCATGGCGCCGTTGAGCCGGAAATTGGTCCGGAACTTCAGCGACGGGCACTGGGAATCCTGCGCATGCGCCGCGGCCGGAATGGCCATGACGGTGGCAAGCACCAGAGCGGCGGCAGCCAGAAATCTCTTCACGTCAGCTCCTCGGTTGAAACGCCAAGTACTTAAATTTCCACAGGTTACGACCCGCCGTCAACGCCGCCCGCGAAGCGGCGCCCATAGAGGACTCCCGCTCCGGTATTGAACACGACCACGCGCTCGTTCGGGGCGATTTTCCCAGTCTGCAACAGCACCTGGGCGGCCGCGACGGCCGCTCCACCCTCGGGACAGGCATCGACCCCCTCCAGCGACGACAACATCGTCGCCGCCGCGGTCAGGACATCGTCCGTAACCGCCACCGCCCCGCCCTTCGACTCCTTGATGGCCCTCAGCATCAAGGGGCCACCCAGCGGACCGGGAACTCGAAGCCCCGCGGCCACCGTCCACGGTTCGGGCCACGGCTGGGTCTTGTCGCTGCCTTCCCCGAAGGCCTTCACCACCGGCGCGCAGCCGGTGGACTGCACCGCGAAGAGCCTGGGAATCGGGCCCTTCAGCCAGCCGGCCTCGATCAGCTCCTTGAAGACCTTCCACATGCCGATCAGCCCGGTGCCGCCGCCCGCCGGATAGATGATCGCGCCAGGCAGGGTCCATCCCAGCTGCTCGGCGATCTCGAGGCCTAACGTTTTCTTTCCCTCGATGCGATACGGCTCGCGCAGCGTGGAAAGATCGAAGGCGTTGGTCCGCGCGCCGAATTCGCGCGAGAGTTTGCCGCAATCGCCGATGTGCCCGTCGATGGTGACGACGTCGGCGCCATAAGCGGCCATCTGCGCCAGCAGCGGCTCGGGGGTCGTCCTGGGAGCGTAGACCCGCACCTTCGCCCCCGCCCTCGCGCCATACGCAGCGGCCGCGACGCCGGCATTCCCCGCCGTAGGCAGCGTGAAGCTGGTCGCGCCGGCCAGCACGGCGCGCGTGACCGCGGCCGAGAGTCCGCGAGCTTTGAACGAGCCCGTCGGATTCGCCGCCTCATCCTTGATCCACAAATCCTGAATCCCCACTCGCTCGGCGAGCCGGCGCGCATGCAGCAGCGGCGTGCCACCTTCGCCGATCGACACCGGCTCCTCATTGCCGGCCAGCGGGAGAAACTCCCGATAGCGCCACATGGTGTGGCCGCGGCCTTCGGGTCCCTTCCGGTCGGCCAGCGTGCCGCGCCGATCGTACTTCACCAGCAGCGGCGAGGCACACCTGGGGCAGACCGTCGGAAGCCCCTCCGGCCCGGCGGTGTAGTCGCACTGCGAGCAATCGAGAGTCCAGTCCAATCCCTTTTCTCCCCTTTCTCCCATTTCTCCCTTTTCTTCCGTCATTCCTTGTGCACCGAATCATAGATGCGCGACGCCATGGTTTTGGACACTCCCTCGATCTGTTGCAGCTCCTCGAGTGACGCCGACTTCACCCCCGCGAGCGACCCGAACTTCTCCAGCAGCGCCCGCCGCCTCGACGGCCCGATTCCCCTGATGTCGAGCAGCGCCGAGGTGATGGTGCGCGCCGACCGGCGCTTGCGGTTGAAGTTCACCGCGACGCGATGCGCCTCGTCGCGGGCCCGTTGCAATAACCGAAGCGATGGGCTGCGGCGCGGCAGCCGCAGCGGCTCGTTCTTCTCCGGCAGATAGATCTCCTCTTCCTTCTTGGCCAGCGACACGAAGGGCATCGTCGCACCGGCCGCGCGGCCGGCCGTCAACGCGGCGCTCAGCTGCCCTTTCCCGCCGTCGATCACCACGAGATCCGGCACCGGCTTCTGTTCGGCGATACGCCGGGTAAAGTAACGGCCGGTCATCTCCGCCATCGAGGCAAAATCATCCTGGCCTTCGACCGTCTTCATCTTGTAGGTCCGGTACTCACTCCGCTTGGGACGGCCATTCTCGAACCAGACGATGCTGCCGACGGTGTCCTTCCCTTGCGCGGTGCTGATATCGGCGCAGATCAGGCTCCGCGGCATGGCATTGAGCCCCAGGTCGCGGCCCAGCGCGTAGACCGGATCGTCGGCGCGCTCTTCTTCCTCGAGGCTCTCGAGCCGCAGCGTCTCCAGCAGATGAATCGCATTTTGATCGGCGAGATCGGTCAGTCGTTTGTAAAGTCCCCGCGTCGGCACCGCGAACTGCGCGCCGCCGAAAGCTTGCTCGAGCGCCGCGGCGTCGGCCGGCACGGCCGGCAGCATGGCGACCCGCGCCCGCCAGGTATTCGGCAGATAGTAGCGCACCAGGAACTGGGTCAGGACCTCGCCCTCCGGCACTCCTTCGACGCCGACCAGGAAGGTATGTTCGCGCCCGATGACCTTCCCGTCCCGGATGCGCATGATCACCGCGCAGGCGTCGTCCTCGTCCCGCGCCAGGCCGATGGCATCGCAATCGCCGCCGCCAACCCGCTCGACCGTCGGCGGTTCCTCGATCTGATCGAGCCGGCGGAGTGCGTCGCGCAGCTCGGCGGCGCTCTCGAAGTCGGTCGCGACTGCCGCGGCATTCATTCGCTCGCGCAGCCGCGCGCGCACCTCGACGGTTTTCCCTTCGAGAAAGAGCACTACGTCCGCAATCATGCGCCGGTACGACTCCATCGACTCGAAGCCGACACACGGCGCCCTGCACTTGCCGATGTGATAGTCGAGACAGGGCCGGTCGGGAAACTCCGCGGGGAGATTCCAGCCGCACGAGCGGACCGTGAAGATGCGGCGGATGATCTTCAGCGTCTGGCGCAGCGATCCGACGTCGGTGTACGGGCCGAAGTAGCGCGCCCCATCGTCGGCCGCCTGACGAGTGATCAGAATCCGCGGAAACGGTTCCTGGAGCGTCACGGCTATCCAGGGATACCGCTTGTCGTCCCGCAGATTGACGTTGAAGCGAGGCTGGTGCTCCTTGATCAGATTGTTCTCGAGCAGCAAGGCTTGCGCCTCGCTCTGCACCACGATCGTCTCGAGCCCGCCAATCTTCCGGCTCAGCAGCGCGAAGCGCGGAATCGCCTCGGCATCGTCGCCGAAATACCACTTGACCCGGCTGCGCAGGCTGGTCGCCTTGCCGACGTAGAGGATCGTCCCGGCGGCGTCCTTCCAGATGTACACCCCGGGGACGTCCGGCAGGGTATCCATCTGGCGCTGCACCGCCTCAGAAGGCACGACGACGAACCTCCGCCATCAGCGCGACGGCGGTGGGAATCCGGAAGTAGAGCGTCAGCGATGCGTAGGCCAACCCGAAGGGAATCAGCACTACCGCGGCGGTGGCGATGGGCCGCGCCCCCTCGGCGCCGAAGCGCCAGAAGAGCGCCACGCCAATCGCGCCCCCGACCATTGCCGCGGTCCAGAGCCGCGGCAAGTACCCGGGCTGGAAATGCGTCGGGCCGATGACGGTCGCGAGGCGGCGCCGGAGCAGCAGGAACTCGACCCAGCCGGCGAATCCCGCGGTCGCGGTGAGGCCGGCCGCGCCCCACTTTGTCTCGACGCCGAGCGCGGCGGGGATGGCCATCGCGGCGGCGAACCCGAGGACCGTCGTGAGGCCGACGCGTACCAGCGCGTAGCGCAGCGGCGTGCGGGTGTCCTTCAGTGCGTAGAAGGTCGATGAGGTGAGCCGGCTCAGCGTCGAGGCCAGCAGACCCACGGCCGATCCGGCCAGAATCGCCCAGACGTAGCGGCTGTCGGCGGCGCTGAAGCGCCCGGTCTGGAACACCGCGCCGGCGATCACCTGCCCCAGCACGATGAAGGCGACAGCACAGGGCACGATGAAGAACGCGATCTTGTGATACCCATCCTCGAGCCGTGAGCGCAGCACCGCGAAGCGCTGCTCGTCGCTCCCGCCCACCTCGGACATCTGCGGCAGCTCGGCCGCGGCGACCGACATCCCGAAGAGACTCACGGGCAGCGTGTACAGCAGCTGCGCGTTGCCTAACGCGGCGTTCGCGCCCGTGCTGAGCAGGCTGGCGATGACGCCGTCCACGTAGGCGCTGATCTGGTTCGCGCCGCGGCCCAGCAGTACCGGCCAGAAGTTCCGGACGACGGTTCGCACTTCGGGCGTCGTGGTGCGGACGGCGAGCTTGAATCCCTTCAGCACCGCGATCACCGTCGGAAGCTGCACCAGCACCTGGAGCGCGCTTCCCAGCACCGCCCCCCACGCGATCCACACCACCAGCGTGTCCACCGGCCCCGCCCGTAGCGCCGCCCAGACCGTGACCGCGATGATCGCGATGTTCCAGATCACCGGCGCCGAGTAGGAGACGAAGAAGCGTTTGTGGCTGTTGAGAATCCCCAGGCACCAGGCCGAGAGCACCAGCAGGCCGGTCGCGGGAAAGAGAATCCGCACCACGCTGATCGTCAGGAGCCGCTTGTGTCCGCCGAATCCGGGGACGAGCGTGTCCACCACCAGCGGCGTCGCCACGACGCCGACCAGCACGATGAGCGCGACCACGAACGAGAGCAGCCCCAGCACCGCGCCGGCGACCTTCCCCGCCGCATCTTCATCGCCGTCGCGCAGCAGCCCGACGTAGACCGGAATGAAGGACGCCGAGAGGACGCCTTCGCCGAAGAGATTCTGGAGGAGATTGGGGATCCGGAACGCGGCCGTGACCACGTCGGCTTCGTCGTGCAGGCCGAGATAGTGGGAGAAGACGCGCTGCCTGACGAGTCCGGCGAGGCGGCTGAGCAGGATGCCCGCGCCGACGAGGGCCGGAAATCGCCCGCTGGACCGGGCCATCGGCTATGCCGGCGGCTTGGGAAGTTTCGCCGGCTCGCGCGCGGCGGGATTCTCCAGCATCTGGATCAGGAACTGCTGGTTTTCCTTGAGCTGGGCGACCTCACGATTCACGACTTCCAGCTCCGTCTCCAGCGTCTCGAGCTTCTGGCTCAGCTGCTTCACGTCCCCCGACTGCGGATTCTGGTCCTCGACGTGCCGCGAAGCCAGCGAGCGGACGACCGGGCTGTCCAGAATCACCGCTGCCAGCGGGATCGCCAGCGCGACCAGGATTACGAGCCAGAGCACTCGCGAAACCTAGGTACGGGCCGATGGGGCTTCAAGGAGGCGGCGGGCATGCGCGCACGCCGCTTCGAAGACCTGGTCCAGCACCGCGCGGCCGTGGCGCGCCAGGAACGACACCGCCGAAATCGTCCGCTCCTGCGGATGGCCGTCGGGATAGAGCTGGTTCCGCGCGCGCATCACCTGCTGGAGCATCTCGTCGCTCTGCCGCTTCAACGCCCGCACCAGCTTCCGCTCGGCCTTCTCGCTGCCGACCAGAGCCTGGTTCCGCAGGTTGGTGAGCGGGCGCTCCAGCATCCGGTCCATTTTCATCGCCTCGGCCTGCAACGCCGCGTAGCGCTCGGAGATCGAGCCGCGCAATTCAGCGAGCGCACCGACGGCGCCGGCCGGTAGCGAAGCGCGGGCCACCTGGCTCGCGAGGCCGCCCGCGTCCCGCGCCAGATCGGCGATGGCGAGCTGGTACTTCTCGAGCACCTTGTCCACCTTGGACTCGATCAGCAGGCCCGACAGCCGGGGCAGCCGCGCGGGTTGCGGGATCCCCAGCAACGCGAAGAGCGGATCGGCCTGCTCCAGGTAAGCCAACTCACCGGGTCCGCCGAAGTACGCGACCGTCGGGAACACCGCGGCCTCCACCACCGGCCGCAGGAGCACATTCGCCGAGAGCAGCTCGGGCGAGGAGTCGAGTACCCGAGTCAACGAATCTCTCGCCACGCGCTCGTTGCCGCGCCGCGTGACGAATGCATCGCCGGCCAGGCGCAGACGGTCGCGGCCCTGCGCGCCCTCGAGCATCAGCAACGACAGCCCATCGCCCACCTCGACCGGGATCTCTCGCCCGGCCGCCTTCAGCTCGCGAGCCCGTGCGGCGAGAGCCTCGTCGATCTCGTGAACTCGTGAACTCGCGGACTCGAAGACTCCGCGGGCTGCGCGTTTGAGCGCCCCGCTCCATCCTCGCGCCACGACGACGCCGAAGGGTCCGAGCAGCTCCGACATCGCGCGCGCATTAGCCTCGGCGAGACTGATGTCGGCGCCGGCATACGAGCGGGCGAGCCAGGCGAGGGTCTCGCTGCGGGCATCGCCGGGAGGCAACAGCTCCTCGAGCCGGGCGAGGGCCACCGCGCCGTCCCTGCCCACCCGCTCCTGATAGGTTGGAAGCATCGGCGCCTCGGCGGCGCGCTCGCGCAGGACGATCTTTGCCGGCTTGTTGTCCTGGCCAATGACCCAGCAATGATTGATTTCGGCGAAATCATGATCGTCTCCGGCAACCCAGAACACCGGAACGATCTCCCTTTCTCCCCCTTCTCCCTTTTCTCCCATCACTTTGGCAAGCGCCGCCGCGCTCAGCGCCTTGTGAATCGCGTACAAGGGTCCTGTAAACAGCCCCGCCTGCTGCCCCGTCGTTACCGCTAGCGAGCCGGCCGCAAGCAGCCTGGGCACGTTGGCCGCCGCTGCGCCATCGGCGAGCAATGCGGCTGCCAGCGCTCCGTCACGGCGGCGCGCCGCCTGGAGCCTGGCCACGCGGCGCGGATCGCCCGATGCTCCGGCGGAGAGCGGAGTCTCGAGAAAGCGGACGGTCAACCGCGGATCGCGAGGAGGATGAGACGAGACGATGCCGCCGAATGCGGGCCGCCGCCGTAGTCACCGAAGACAGAGCTCACCCGGAGGCCGGCGCGCGCGAGCATTGCCTCGAGCTCGGCGCGCTCGAAGAGGCGCACCTGCTCGATGAAGCTGCGGTCTTCGTCCACCAGGTTGATGGTCTTGATCACCGAGCGGCCGCCTTCGCTGATGCGCCGCTCCTGCACCACCCGGCGCTTCCCCAATTGCTTCTCGTCGCGCTGGACGAGACCGGCGCGCACGGCGGGAGCGTTGAGAAAGTCGAGCGCGAAGCGTCCACCGGGCCGTAGAACGCGCGCGACCTCGCGCAGCGCGAGGTCGTGGTCTCCATCATCGTCGAAATAGCCGAAGCTGGTGAAGAGATTGACGACGGCATCGAAGGAGCCGTCCCGAATCGGAAGACATCGCATGTCGCCGCGGACCAGCGGCGCGGTGATGCCGCGCTTGCGCGCCGCCTTGAGCAACGGAAGCGACAGGTCAAGGCCCGTAACCTCTGTCCCCGCGGCCGCCAGCGCGGCGCTGTGTCGTCCCGCGCCGCAGGCCAGGTCCAGCACCCGTTCGCCCGCCCGCACCACGCCATGCGTCGCCAGCAGCGCCACAGCCTTGACCGCCTCGGCATCGTCCCGGTGCGGATACAGCTCGAGGTAATCGTCCCCGAACCAGCGCTCGAACCACTCGCTCACGCCACCGGCGCGCCGATGATTTCGGCCTGGAAAACGAAAAGCCGGACGCCATCTTCGCGCCAGGCATCCTTGGGCAAATTCGCCTTGCGGCAAGCCATGGCGAGAAAGCCTTCGCGGTCGAGGCCCCATTCTTCGGCGACCTGCGGCAACAACAATCCCTGGCGCGCCCCGCGGCGGATCATGACCCCGTCGCGGCCGATGACGATGCTCTCGGCGCTGGCCGGCACCAGGGGCGTGAGCACCGAGATCTCGATGCCGAGGTCCTCCAGATCGATCGGGCGCAACGGCTGGAAGCGGGGATCGTCGCGGGCCGCCGACACCGCCATCTTGCGGACCACCCGCGCCAGCGGCCGGTCACAGTCGGTGTGACCCATGCAGCCGCGCAGCTTTTCCTCGAGGTAGAGCGACACGAATGCACCGGCGTGATGATCGGCACCGTTCACCTTGAGATCAGGCTCGGGAAGCCCGGCGAGCCACGCGGCGATCGAGTCGCGCGCCAGGGCCAGCAGCGCCGCCGACGTATCCGGCGCCAGCGCGACGTCAGGCATACATGCCGCGCAGCCGATGTACCGCGGCGACCCGGTCGATCGCCAGCGTGTAGGCGGCGATGCGCATGTTCACGTTGTACTTCTTGGAGACGTCGAGCACGCTGCGGAAGCTGTTCTCCATGATCTGGACCAGGCGGCTGTTGACCGTTTCCTCGTCCCAGAAATATCCGCCGCGGTCCTGGACCCACTCGAAATAGCTGACCGTCACGCCGCCGGCATTCGCGAGAATATCGGGGACGACGAGCACGCCTTTCGATTCGAGGATCGGATCGGCACCAGCCGTTGTGGGGCCGTTCGCACCTTCGACGATCAGCTTCGCATGCACGTTGTGCGCATTGCGCTTCGTGATGCGGTCTTCGCGAGCCGCCGGCACGAGCACATCGCACTCCAATGTGAGAAGCTGTTCGTGCGTGATCTTCTCTGCGCCGGTAAATCCTTCGAGAAGCAGATTATTCGCTTCGGAATATTTGATCGCTTCTGCGATATTGATGCCGTTCTGGTTATGGTACGCACCGCTGATATCCGAGATTGCGACGATCTTCGCACCCTGCTCGCCGAGCAATTGTGCTGAGATCGATCCCACGTTACCAAAGCCTTCCACGGCAACGGTCGCGCCTTTGGGATTAATACCGATCTTACCCATCGCACGGAGAGCGGCGTGCATGACACCACGACCCGTGGCTTCTCTGCGTCCGCGGCTTCCTCCGAGCACCAGTGGCTTGCCCGTGACCACACCGGGCTCTGTACGCTTCATATGCATCGAATAGGTGTCGAGGATCCACGCCATGACCTGCTCGTTCGTGTTCACGTCCGGTGCCGGAATATCGCGGTCGGGTCCGAAGACGTCGAGCATGTTCGCTGTGTAGCGACGAGTGATCTTTTCGATCTGTTTGATCGACAGCTTACGCGGATCGCAACGAACGCCGCCCTTCGCTCCACCAAACGGAATATCGACGACCGCGCACTTCCACGTCATCCAGGCAGCGAGCGCTTTTACTTCGTCGAGATTGACGTCCGGAGCGTAGCGGATACCGCCTTTGCTCGGTCCGAGAATATCATTATGTACCACACGATAACCATCGAACACTTCGATCGAACCGTCATCCATTTCGATGGGGATCGATACGATAACGCTTTTTAC
>DASXPG010000014.1:0-2760 GCA_036493755.1 Gemmatimonadales bacterium | reverse complement strand
TCTTTGATTGAACCTTCCAGAAAAATTCTTCAGGAAACAGGGCTCGGAGAAAGAGGCCATGTACTGGCCGCCAACCTCTCCCACGGCGAGCAGCGCCAGTTGGAAGTCGCGATGGCGCTCGCCACCGAGCCGCGCCTGCTGTTGCTCGACGAGCCGATGGCCGGCATGGGCACCGAGGAGTCGCAGCGCATGATCGCGCTGCTTTCCTCGCTCAAGGGCCGGCTCACCATCGTGCTGGTGGAGCACGACATGGACGCGGTGTTCCGGCTCGCCGACCGCATCTCGGTGCTGGTCTACGGCCGCATCATCGCCACCGGCTCGCCGGAAACGATCCGCGCCAACGAGCAGGTACGCCGCGCCTACCTCGGGGAGGATAGCTAGATGCTGGAGGTGCGCGACCTCGAAACGGCATATGGCCGTAGTCAAGTTCTCTTCAAGATAAATATAGAAGTGAAGAGCGGCGAGGTCGTGACCTTGCTCGGCCGAAACGGCATGGGCAAGACCACCACCGTGCGCTCCATCACCGGCATGACGCCGCCCCGCGCGGGCTCGATCGTGTTCGAAGGCCGCCGCATCGCCGGCCTGCCCTCGTACCGGATCGCCCAGGCGGGTGTCGGCCTGGTGCCGGAGGGGCGCCAGGTGTTTCCGAACCTCACCGTGCGCGAGAACCTCGTCGCCACGCACCGGGGCGAAGGCTGGACCCTCGCGAGGGTCCTGGAGTTATTTTCCAACTTAAAGGAGAGGCTGGGTCACTACGGCAACCAGCTCTCCGGCGGCGAGCAGCAGATGCTCGCGATCGGACGCGCGCTGATGACCAACCCGAAGCTCCTGATCCTCGACGAGGCGACCGAGGGCCTCGCGCCCCTCATCCGCGCCGAGATCTACCGCTCGATCGAGCGCCTGAAGGCGACCGGCCTCGCCATCCTGCTGATCGACAAGGACGTGAAAGCGCTGTCGCGGGTCGCCGACCGGCACTTCGTGCTGGAGAAGGGACGCGTCGTGTGGAGCGGAACCAGCCGCGAGCTCTCAGCCGGCCCGGAAATCCAGCACCGCTATCTCGGGGTCTAGGGAATCGGCGCGGCTGGCGCTAGCAATGCCGTAGATGAACGCCCAGTGCAACGAGATGCCGGCGACGACCGCCAAGTGAAAGACCTCGTGCGGGCCGACGACGCCCGCGACGAGCACCGGCCAATTTGCGAAATCCGCCAGAGCGCCGAACGTATACGCGAGCGCTCCCCACACCAGCGGAAGGACGAAGCTCACGCCGAAACTGCGCGCGAGCGCGACGGTGGAGATGAGACCCAGCCAGCCGAGGCCCAGATACAGCAGCAAGCCCAGCCAGGCCGGCACGGCATCGAAATAGATCGTCTTGAGAGTCAACCCGGCGATGGCGGCGGCCCAGATCCACGCCAGCAGGTGCCCGTGCCAGCGCTGGCGCAGCAGGATCACGTGCACCGGCGTGAAGCTGCCGGCGATGAGCACGAAGATCGCGGCGTGGTCGAGCCGCATCAGCACGCCGCGCGCAGCGGTTCCCGGCGATAGCAGATGGTAGACCCCGCTCAGGGACAGCAGGAGCACGCAGGAAAAAGCGAACACCGCGAGCGAGATCACGCGCCGCGCGTCACCGCGCCCGCGCGCGACCAGGAACCCGCTCAGGCCGGCAAAGACGACCGCCGCTGCAAGATGGCTCAGCGAGCTGACCGGATCGCTGAAGCCGGGAATGGACAACATTGAGCATGGTACTAAACTAGCGGCATGAAGCGCGAGAGCGTCGTCGGCCGGGCGAACGTCGAGGACACTCCGGAGCTCGAGGCCTACTACCGCGCGCTCGAGGGCGAGGAGCTGGGCGCGCTCTGGAATGTCGCCAACGAGATCGAGCCCTGGTATCCGCGGCCGAAATCGATCCCCACGCTGTGGAAGTGGAAGAACGTCGAACCATTCGTCCGCAGGGCCGCGGCGCTAGTCTCCGCGGAGAAGGCGGCACGTCGCGTCGTCATGCTCGTGAACCCAGGCCGCAAGGAATGGAGCGCCGCCGCGGGCCTCCTCTACACCGGCGTCCAGGTGATGAATCCCGGCGAGTCGGCTTCCGCCCATCGCCACCAGGCAAGCGCGCTGCGCTTCGTCATGGAGGGAAAGGGCGCCTATACGATCGTCGATGGCGAGCGCATGGACCTCGGCGCACGCGACTTCGTCCTCACTCCGAACGGCGCCTGGCACGAGCATGGGGTAGACGCGGACGGCACGCAGTGCGTCTGGCAGGACGGCCTCGACATCCCGCTCATGAACGCCCTCGACGCCAACTTCTACGAGGTGCATCCGCACCTCAACCAGACTCGGGCGCCGCTCTCACGCGAGAACTGGAAGAAGCCCTACTCTCCCGTCTTTCTGTACAAATGGGATGACTGCTACGCAATCCTCAAGCGTGAAGGGATGTTTGAATACAAGAATCCACTGACGAACGGGTCGGTCATGCCGACGATGGGTGCGCGGCTCGACCTCATCAAGGACCCCATCGATCCGATCCGCCACACCGGCAGCGTGATCTACCAGGTCGCATCGGGCAGCGGCTGGTCCGAGATAGGTGGCAAAAGATTCGAGTGGCAAGAGAAAGACATTTTCTGCGTCCCTTCCTGGACTCAGTATCGACACGGTGCTCACGGCAGCGCAGTTCTTTTCTCCTTCAACGACCTGCCCGCCATGAAGGCGCTGTCGCTCTACCGCGAGTCGCATGATTAGCCGCGAGCAGAACGAGCTGATGAC
>DASXPG010000013.1:0-2649 GCA_036493755.1 Gemmatimonadales bacterium | reverse complement strand
GTCGCCAGATAGCAGGCCCACCCGAGCAACACCAGCGATGCGTCGGCCGAAGGGTCGGTGCTGTCGGAACGCGCGAAGGAGCGGCCCTGTGGCCCGAGCCGGAGTGCGACACCCACGCGCGTAGGATCGGTCCCGGCGCCGCGGAGCAGACGGTACGAGCCGCAGACCGCGGCGGTATCGCCGCGCTGCAGCGCGATCGGCGCGCCCTGCCAGGCGTCTACCGCGCGCAGCATCGGCCTCCACGCCGACGACGGAATCGTGCGCTGCCCGCCCAGCAGGTCCCAATCCAGCATCCAGCCGGCGACGGCGGTCAGGTGCTTGAGCAGCAGATCGGCGTCGCTCGACGCAGTGTGCCAGCGCAATCCCGAAGCGCGGGGCGTGCTCTGCGGCTCATCCGCCGCGGCCTGGGCGACGCGTGATGCTTCGGACTCGTTGTTGGCCACGCCGAAGATGATGTCGGCGCGGCCGGTTCCATCATCGTCGCGCGCGGGATCCACGACCATCGTCAGCGCGCCCAGCTGCGTGCGCTGCAAGCCGGTCGAGCCGCCAAAGTCGCGGCGGATGACGATATCGGCGACATCGCCCTGGATGCGGCCCTGGGTGCCGCGGCCGAATCCGATCGCGACCGTCGTGGAACCCGCGGTGGAATCGTTGAGATAGGCGAAGCCGGCGCGATCATCCACGCGGATCCGGTCGCGCACGCCGAAGCCGGTGCCGTTGCTCCCCAGCTCATGGATGTCCGCGGGCGCGACGGTGACGAGCAGGGCGCGGCCTAACGGCCAGTGCGGCGCGACGATGCTGATGCGTCCGCCGGCCACGCCGCGCGCCCCACTGATTTCGACGCGCATCGGCGGCCGGCCGGCGCCATCGGCGACCAGCAGCTGCACTCGTCCATCGGCTTCGAAGTGCACCGTATCGGCGAAGGGATGCGCGTCGGGCCGCCGCGCCCCCGGCGTCACGCCCTCGATGCGGATGGTATGGCCGAAGGCCACCGGCGGCACCGACAGCTCGCCGATCGTGAGCACGCCATCGGCGCTGTCGGCGGTGATGAGATAGCGCACGTGCGGAAGCAGCACCGCGGTGGGACGGAAGCTGCGATTGGATACCACCGCGATGGTCTGGCCGGCCAGGGAGGCCGGAAGGCCCATCAGCAGAGCAGCAATCGCGGGGGCGAAGCCACGTAGAGCCTTCATACTGCCAATAACTTAGTCTCTCTTGCCGGGCGCAGTGATCTTCCGCACGTTTGTCGCCTTCCCCCATCCCGGAGTTCGCCAGGCGTGACCACGCGCGACTGGATCCTGTTCGCGCTGCTGGTCGTCGTTTCGGGGTTCGCCGTGCTCTGGTTCACGCGCGCCACCACCGCCGCCTTCCGGAGCCGGTTTCGCGCCTGGGGACGGCATACGGTGCGCCAATTCCAGTCGCGCATCGCCCGCTACAAGCTGGTTTCGCGCCGTTCCATCCACGACGACCTGATCCTCGATCCCGTCGTCGTCTCGGCGATGCGCGATTACATGAAGGAGAAGAAGCTGCCGGAGCTGGAGGTCCGGCTGCGCGTCGAGGAGTACATCGACGAGATCCTCCCCTTCTTCAACGTCCTTTCCTATTACAAAATCGGTTACAACCTCTCGAAGTTTCTTCTCAACATGCTCTTCAATGTCTCGGTCGATTACCTGGACGAGCCGGCACTCGACAGCATTCCCCGCCGCGACGTCGTGGTCTACCTGATGAATCACCGCTCCAACGCCGACTACGTGGTCGTCGCCTACGTTCTGGCCCACGGCGTGGCGGTGAGCTACGCGGTCGGCGAGTGGGCGCGGATATGGCCGCTGGAAACGGTGTTCAAGAGCTTTGGCTCCTACTTCATCCGGCGCCGCTATCGCGAGCCGCTCTATCACGCCGTCCTCGAGCGCTACATCCAGATGATCACCCGCCATGGCGTGACGCAGGGAATCTTTCTGGAAGGCGGGCTATCTCGAGACGGCCGGTTCCGTCCGGCCAAGATCGGCCTGCTCGATTACGTCGTCGGCACCCTGCGGGAACCGGGCTTCGACCGGGACATCTGGTTCGTCCCGGTGGCGATCAATTACGACCGGACCCTCGAGGATCGCTCGCTGATCCGCGAATGCCTGCACGAGGACCTGCGCGATGGACGCCTCTCGCAGCTGATGACCGTCCTGCAGTACATCGGCTTCAACAGCGCACGCCTGCTGACCAGGCGCCTCAAGCGCTACGGCCGCGCGGCCGTCAATTTCGGCACACCGCTATCGGTCAAGAGCTGGTTGGCCAATGAAGGGGAAATCCTCACGCTCCCGCGCGAGAAGCGACTGCCCGAAATTCAACGCCTGGCCGACGCCGTTCTGGATCGGATCAAGTCGGTGATTCCGGTGACGCCGGTGTCGCTCGCTGCGGCTGCGCTGCTTTCATTCGAACGCGAATCCGTCCCGCTGGCCGAGGTGGTGGAACGCATGACGGACTACCGGGACCACCTCCTCGAGAACAACGGCCGGCTCATCCGCGCCGATCGCACCGTCACAGAGACCTGGGACACCGCGATGCTGAGTTTCCGGATGCGAAACACGGTGCACGTGGAAGGTGACCGCGTCATCGTGATCTCGCGCGAGCGGCCACTGCTCGAGTATTACGCCAACT
>DASXPG010000012.1:0-13782 GCA_036493755.1 Gemmatimonadales bacterium | reverse complement strand
CATGCCATACGCGATTCGACCGGGCACACGCTGGGCGTATCGCGCGCGTTGCCGGGCCTGTTCGGCGGCGGCCCGCGCCTCAGGGTGGGCCGGACCTATCAGCTGGTCACGACCTATGACAATCCCACGGGGGACACGCTGACCGGCGCGATGGGACTGCTGGGCGGACTATTCGTTCCGGACCGGATGCGGGATTGGCCGAAACTGGACCGCAACAACCCCGACACGAGGGCCGATGTCGACCAGATATACGGCCGTACCCAGCGGGTTGCACTGACGCCTCACGGCTGAGCGGGCGGCAGCACCGCGTCAGGCCAGCGGCTGATCGATCGCCGGACTCTGGGCGGAAAAGAAACGGCCCCCTTCCGGCGTCATGTAGAAGCAGTCTTCCAGGCGGATGCCGAACTCACCGTAGATCGCGATCGTCGGCTCGTCGCTGAAGCACATCCCCGCTTGCATCGGCAGCGTATTGCCGCGCACCAGGTTCGGCGCCTCATGCCCGTCCATGCCGATCCCGTGCCCGGTGCGGTGCGGAAGCCCCGGCACCCGGTAATCCGGCCCGAATCCCGCATCGGTAATTACCTTCCGCGCCGCCGCGTCGACCGACTCGCACGGTGCGCCGATCCGCGCCGCCGCCAGCGCCGCCGTCTGCGCCCGCCTCTCGACATCCCAGACATCGCGCTGCCGCTGGCTCGCGCGTCCGAAGACCGTGGTGCGCGTGATGTCCGACTCGTAGCCCTCGACCGAGCAGCCGGCATCGACCAGAACCACGTCCCCCTCCCTCAGATGCTGGGGCTGGACGCTGCCGTGCGGAAAAGCGGATGACGCGCCCAGCGCGACCAGCGCGCTGGTGCCGGCGCCCCCCAGGCGGCTCTGCGCCATGCTCATGTTGCGCGACAACTCGGTCTGCGTCATCCCCTCGTGCAGCGTGGTGAAGGTGGCGCGGAAGGCCGCCATGGTGATGTCGCTGGCCCGCTGCATCAGCGCGATCTCGTTAGGCGACTTGATCATGCGGCAGCCGACCGTCACCGGATCGGCATTCGCCAGCGTGACGCCGCCGGCCTCCTGGCGGACGCCGTCGGCGACGAAAAAGCGCACCCGCGACTCGATACCGAGCCGCCCGGTGGCGATACCGCGGTCCCGCAGGATGCCGGCGACCAGCCGGTAGGGACTCTCGTCCTCCTGCCAGAGCCGCAGGTCGGCGCCCGCGCCCACCTGCTCGCGCGACCGCTCCTCTTCGAACCCCGGCGCGACCCACGCCGGCTCACCGCGAGCCGGCAACACGAACAGGAAGGAGCGCTCCGAAAGGCTCCACCGCGCGGTGGTGAAATAGCCGAGCGTTGTCCCCGGCTCGATGAGGATGGCGTCAAAGCCATTGTCACGCATCAGCCGGCGGGCGCGCTCGATCCGCTCGCCCCGTTCGGCAGCGGTGATCGGCACCACGCCATCGAGCATCGGCCGCAGCGCACGGATCGCCACCGGGATGTCGGCGGGATCCTGCTGATCGGCCCGAGCCGGATTGGACCGTATGGTAGAAGGAACGATGGCGGCACCGGCGACGATGCCGAGGGCCTGCTGGCCGAAGGTGCGACGATCGATGGTCATGGAGCCAAATTGCGCCCGCGGAACGGAGCACCGCAAGCAGGCTCCCCGGCCGCCGAATCGCGCCGTAGGTTATCTGGATGGATCCCATCGACCGCCGAACCTTCGCCCGTACCGGCCTGGCAGGGCTCTCAGCCGCCGCGCTCGCGCCGATGACTCACACCTCGGGCCAGCTGATCTCGCATCCCGCCGACGACCGCATGGGCTGGTGGCGCGATGCCCGATTCGGGCTCTTCCTGCACTGGGGCCTGTATTCGATTCTCGCCGGCGAGTGGGGCGGCCGGACCGATTATGCCGAATGGATCAGGAACAACGCGCACATTCCGCTGACCGACTACGATCGGCTGGTCGGCCGGTTCAATCCGGTGCAGTTCGACGCCGACGCCTGGGTCAGCATGGCGAAGCAGGCCGGGATGAAGTACGTCACCATCACCAGCAAACATCACGATGGGTTCTGCCTCTTCGACAATCGCCTGACGGAGTTCTGCGTCCGCAACACCCCCTTCCGGCGCGACATCATGAAGGAAATGGCGGACGCCTGCCGCCGGCAGGACATGAAGATCTGCTGGTATCACTCGATCATGGACTGGCACCATCCGGACTACCTGCCCCGCCGGGACTGGGAAGCCGAGACGCGCGCCGTCGGCAACGCGCGCTATGCGCGCTTCGTCGAGTACCTGCACGGCTCGGTGCGGCAGCTCCTCGCCAACTATGGCGACATCGGCGTGATGTGGTTTGACGGCCAGTGGGAAGGCACGTGGACCCACGACTATGGCCGCGCACTCTACGACGCGTGCCGCTCGCTCCAGCCGAACGTCATCGTCAACAACCGGGTGGAAGGCTGGTCACCGGTGCCGGTAACCCAGCAGCTCGGCGACTTCCGCACTCCCGAACAGGAAGTGCCGGCGACGGGCTGGCCGGGGATGGACTGGGAGTCGTGCATAACGATGAACGGGAACTGGGGCTTCAACCCCCACGATCACGACTTCAAGTCGGCCGCGCAGCTCATCGGCCTGCTGGTGGAGACGGCATCCAAGGGCGGCAACCTGCTGCTCAACGTCGGGCCCAAGGCCGACGGAACCTTTCCCGCCGAGAGCGTCGAGCGGCTCGCCGCGATCGGTCGCTGGATGGCGGTCAACGGCGACGCGATCCACGGCACGACCGCGAGCCCATTCGCCAGCTCACCCTTCCGCGTCACGACCAAAGGCAACCGGCTCAATCTTTTCCTGGCCTCATGGCCAACCACCCCGCTCGTCGTGCCCGGCCTGGTCACGCCGGTCCGGACCGCCTATCTCCTTGCCGATACCGGCAAGACGCCGATTCCGATCACGCCCGGCCCGCGTGGACCCGCGCTCACGCTTCCAACAACGGCGCCCGACCCGGTCTGCTCGGTCATCGTTCTGGAATTCGACCAGCCGCCACAGGTGACAAACACCGCTCGAGGAGCCTGATATGCCGATCACCTTCGATGGGATCTGCCCGCTCATCGCCTTCCCCGCGCCCCGGTCGCCGCGGGCACCGCGACGCATGAAGGCGTCGGCAACGGAGCCGGCGCGGGAATCGCGTTGAGATTGTTGCGTGTCAGCAGCTGATCGAACGATACCAGCTGCTGATCGCTGATCTCCTTCAAGGTCGATACCGCATTGCGCAGGTCGGTGCACGCCAGGGTGTAGGCGCGCAGCATCGCCTCGCTGGGCGCCATGTCACCGTAGTCGCTGGTCCGCAGCTGCCCGTTCATCGATGACAATACGTCGCTCTCGCCCGGCTCGGTGCCGTTGAGCGCCGCGAAGGTGCCCGGCGGCACGTTCTGGCGGCCGAAGCGTCCCGCGGTCTGGAGCGTGGGCTTCCCCTGGATTTTCGCCAGCATTGAATCGAGGGGTGTCGCCGCGGCACTCACGTCGGCGGGCGGATTGTGCCGCAATACCTCAGCGATCGCATCCCGGATCGCGGCGACCTGGTGCCAGCCATCCCACGACTCCTTCGCGCCGGCGTAGAGCTTCATCTGGAGAGCATGCTGCGCCTCGAGATCGCGCCTCGTCGCCGGTGAGCGCGGATCCGGGCGCACCGTGAGCGTCTGGGTGTATGTGGTGCCATCGACGGTGAGCTTCACGGTGTAGACGCCCGGCAGCGCGAGCGGACCCTCCGGCGTATAGGCCGTGCCTCCCGGCGTGGCGCCCATGACCTGGGCGTAGTTGTGATTGAAGGCCGGCGGGTGGTCGTAACGGATGTCCCAGTTGATCCGGTTGAGACCGACCTCGACCGGCATCGGATGCGGCACCTCGAGCCAGAACGGCGGCACCGGCGGCGGTGCGTCGGCAATCGGCGCAATCGGCGCGCTCGAAAGGTGTCGCACCACATTGCCGGCGGCGTCGGAGATCTCGAGCGTGATGTCGCCCTGCGGCGGACGCGCCAGCGTGTAGTAGATCACGGCGCCTAACGGTGGATTCGCGGCATGCGGCACTTCCGGCGGAAACGGGGTGTCCCCATTTTCGTTGCGCCGGACCCGAACCGCATCGCCGGGCTTGAAGAGATGCGCCGCCTCGGTGGCGACCTCGCTGGTCATCTGCCGCAGCGGCGAGATGTCGTCGAGGATGAAGACGCCGCGGCCGTAGGTGCAGATCACGAGGTCGTTGTCCTTGATGACCATGTCGCGGTAGGACGACGTCGGCAGGTTGAGCATCAGCGACTGCCAGTGGTCGCCGTCGTCGAACGACACGTACACCGCGCTCTCGGTGCCGGCGAAGAGCAGCCCGGCCTGCCTGGTGTCGCCCCGGATCACGCGGGCCCAGCTGCCGCCCGGCTGATCGCCCGGCATGCCGCTGATGATCTTCGTCCAGGTGTGGCCGTAGTCGTGGGTCCGGTAGAAGGACGGCCCCCACTCGCCGCCGGCGCGCAGCGCCACGTACGCGGTACCGGCATCGACGTGCGATGCATCGACCGACGAGATCGCGCCGCGCACATCGGGAATGCTCACGTTCTGCCAGCTCACCCCGTGATTGCGCGTCACCTGGAGGATGCCGTTCGATGTTCCGACCCAGATGGTGCCGGCCGCGATGGCCGACGACGACAGCGCGGTGATCGTTCCCGGCTGGTTCGCGAACCCGCCCCCGGTGGCCGGTGGAGTGGCCACCGCCGGAGCATCAGGCAGCGCGGTGAGATCAGGGCTGAGCCTGCGCCAGTGCATCCCGGCGTCGGTGGTCGCCATCAGCATCTGGAAACCGGCCATCAGCTCGTGCGGATTGGACGCATTGAAGGCCAGCGGCTGGTCGCCGTTGGCCCGCAGGCCTAACGACGTATCGATGTTGGGGCTGATGTTGATCCACTGGCCGCTGGGATACGACATCTTCATGATGCCGGCGGTCATGTTGAGCGCGTATACGGTCTTGGCGTTGAGCGGATCGGGGGCGATCCAGCCGCGCTCGAAGCCGGGATTCGGCATCCAGTCGATCGGATTGATCTGGCCGTAGTCACCGCGGCTCCGGGTCATCACCGCGCAGGCATCCTGCTGCGTTCCGTAGACCCAGTAGGGAAACTGGTTGTCCACCGCGATGTGATAGATCTGCTCGGTGGACTGGTTGTACCAGGTACTCCAGTTCTCGCCGCCATCCTGGCTGATGGTCGCGCCCTGGTCCACGCCGAGGAACATGCGCTTGGGATCGGTGGGATCGAACCACATCACCTGGGGATCGTCGCCGCCCGGCGAGCCCTTCCAGCCGACGAAGCTCGTGCCGCCATCGGTGGAGCGATACACCGTTGTCGCGGTGGTGTAGACGGTATCGGGATTGCCGGTGTTGACCCAGACGCCTGACGAGTAGTTGCCCTGCCCGTTGGCGATGCGCACATCGTTCGACGCCATCCGCCGCCAGTTCACACCACCATCGTCGCTGCGCCAGAGCCCGATCGCCGTCGGGCCGATCACGTACATCCGCTGCGCATTGGTGTGCTGGGCGATTGCGACGCTGAGCCTTCCAGTCAGCGGCGGCAGGCCGCCGCCGGTGATTTCGGTCCAGGTCACGCCGGCATCGGTGGACTTGAAGAGCTTGGTGCCGCTCGGTCCCTGGTTGGCGCCGCCACCACCGCCGCCGCCGAAGCCGCCGCGCCGGCGGATGGTCGCCGCGAGCATGATGTCGGGCCGGTCCCAGGCGCGCGCCAGGTCGGTCGCACCGATGGTGTTCTCGACGAACAACGTGCGCGTCCAGGTCCGGCCGCCATCGGTGGTCCGGAAGACCCCGTGAAAGCCATCGGCCGACCGAACGCTCCCCTCGGCGGCAATGACGACGATATCGGGATTGGTCTCATCCACGACCATCGACGGGATCTGGCGGGTGCTGTCGAGACCGAGGTGTTGCCAGGTGTGTCCACCGTCGCTGGACCGGTACATCCCGTTGCCCTCGCCGGTGCTGCCGGTGCCGACATAAACCACATTGGGGTTCGACGGCGCCACTTCGACCGCCCCGATCGAAGCGATGTCCTTCACGTCGTCGAAGACCGGAAACCAGGTGACCCCGGCGCTCGTCGTCTTCCACACACCGCCCTCAGGCAGCCCCATGTAATAGGTGCCGGGGACGCCGATCGCCCCCGTCACGGCCGTCACGCGTCCGGCCCGGAAGGGTCCGATGTTGCGCCAGACCAGACCGTTGAGCATCGGCTGCCCGACAGGGCCGGCCCGATGGTCGGCGAATGTCGAAGCGCCAAGCAGGACGCCAAAAACGGGCAACCAGCGCAATCGCAGCGCGCGCGAGACGGACATGTGGGACTCCGTGGCAAAAGGCGTGAATTGCGGATAGCATACGTGCTGGGCCGAAGTACCGGGTGACGGCCCGATATTCCAACAGGAGTTCAGTCCATGATACCTGCATCGCGGCGTCGACGCGCGCGGGTTTTACCGGTCTTTGTCATCTTGAGTACGGCTATCACTCCCGCCGCGTTTGCCCAGACCGGAGTCCAGCCGTCAACTACGCCGGCCGCGGCGGCGCACAACCAGCCTGAAAGCGGCCAGGCGCCGTACAGCGACGCTGACATCCGATTCTTCACCGGCATGATCAGCCATCACTCGCAGGCGGTGCTGATGGCCGGCTGGGCGCCGTCGCACGGCGCCAGCGCGTCGCTCCAGGGACTCTGCGAGCGGATCGTGGTGGCCCAGCGCGATGAGATCGCCGTGATGCAGCGCTGGTTGCGCGAGCGCCATCTGCCCGTGCCCGACCCCGATCCGCGCGGGATGGCGATGCCGGGGATGGCGCCGATGCTGATGCCGGGGATGCTGACGCCCGAGCAGATGGCCCAGCTCGACGCGGCGCGCGGCGTCCAGTTCGACCGGCTCTTTCTTCAGTTCATGATCCAGCACCATCTGGGGGCGATCAGCATGGTCGAGACGCTGCTCGGCTCGACCGGCGCCGCCCAGGATGGCCTCGTGTTCCGCTTCGCCTCCGACGTCAACGCCGACCAGACGACGGAAATCGACCGCATGCGCCGCATGCTCGCGGCGCTACCACTCTCAGGGGGAAGCCAGTGAAGCGTCAGACAATCCTGTCGTTGAGTCTTGCGTTCGTGGCCGCGGTGCCGTCGCTGGGCCTGGCCCAGGGAATGCGCCCCGGCATGTCGCCTAACGAGCCGATGCCCGACCCGCGCGTGGGCCTGAAGGCCGGCTGGTGGGACGCCGGGGTGGCCGCCTGGAACATGCGGCTGGTCTCCAACACCCAGCCCTCCGACTCGTTCATCGACCGCGCCCATCCGGGGAACTTCGGGTTCATCAACTCCGACGTGACCTTCAGCGGCAATCACGTCATCCAGGGCAATTTCAGCGGCTACCAGGTCTGGGACGTCTCCGACCCGGCGCACGTGACGTTGACGGACGCCTACGTCTGTCCCGGCTCGCAGAGCGACGTCTCGGTCTACAAGAACCTGATGTTCGTCTCGAGCGAAGACACCCAGGGCCGCATGGACTGCGGCCGGGGCGGAGTCCAGGACACGGTGAGCCACGAGAGAATCCGCGGCATCCGGGTCTTCGACATCAGCGACATATCGCACCCGCGGTATCTCACCAACGTTCAGACCTGCCGCGGGTCGCACACTCACACGGTCGTCAACGACCCGCGCGACAGCAGCAACATATACATCTACATCTCGGGCTCCGCGCCGGTGCGCTCGCCTAACGAGCTGGCCGGCTGCTCCGCCGCGCAGCCCGACCAGGATCCCAATACCGCGCTCTTCCGCATCGAGGTGATCAAGGTCCCGGTGGCGCATCCCGAGCAGGCCGCCGTCGTGTCGTCGGCTCGCATTTTCGACAACCTCACCCCGGCCGCGAGCCATGGCGCGGCTGCCGAAGACATCGCGCACTCGGCCCAGGTGGCCGCGGACGCCCGCGCGCACGGCGGGTTCACGGCGACGATCCAGGGTTCGGAGCAGGTCGCGCCTGCCCAGTTCACCAAGCCGCTGCTCGACAGCATCATGCACGCCCGCGGCGGCACCGGCGATCCGACCGCCGCGGACAGCGCCGCGCTCCGCACCGGCTTCCAGGCTATCGTCGACCGGATGGTGAGCGGCCCGCCCGGCCAGGTGCGCCGCGGTCCCTCGCAGTGCCACGACATCACCGTCTACCCGGCCATCGGCCGGGCCGGCGGCGCCTGCGGCGGTTACGGTCTGCTCCTCGACATTTCCGATCCGGCGCATCCGCGGCGCATCGGCGCGGCCGCCGACTCGAACTTCTCCTTCTGGCACTCGGCGACCTTCAATAACGACGGCACCAAGATCCTCTTCTCCGACGAATGGGGCGGCGGACTCCAGCCGCGCTGCCGGCCGAGCGACAAGATGGAATGGGGCGCCGACGCGATCTTCACGCTCCAGCGCGATACCATGAATTTCCACAGCTACTACAAGATGCCGGCGCAGCAGACCGCCAATGAAAACTGCGTCGCCCACAACGGCTCGCTGATTCCGGTCCCGGGCCGCGACATCATGGCGCAGGGCTGGTACCAGGGCGGCGTCTCGGTCTTCGACTGGACCGATGCCAGCCACCCGATGGAAATCGCCTACTTCGATCGCGGCCCGATGGACTCCACCAAGCTGCAGGGCGCGGGCTCGTGGTCGGCGTACTGGTACAACGGCTACATCTACAGCTCCGAGATCGCCCGCGGTCTCGACATCTTCGACCTCCAGCCGAGCGCGCTGCTCAGCGAGAACGAAATCGACGCCGCGAAGACGGTGCACGTCGACTTCCTCAACGTCCAGGACCAGCAGCGTTTCACCTGGGCCCCGAGCTTCGTGGTGGCTCGCGCGTACGTCGACCAGCTCGAACGCTCGCATGGGCTCAGCGCCTCGCGCATCACCGCGGTGCGCGCCAGCCTCGAGCACGCCGAGCAGGCTTCCGGCGCGGCGCGCAAGACCGCCCTGCGCACGCTCGGCACCCAGCTCAATGGCGAAGCCGCCCGCTCGTCGGACACGGCCAAGGTCCGGCTGCTGGCCGGCACAGTGCACGATATGGCAGGGATGTAGGGTTCGACAGAATTCGTCCGCGCGTCCCGCGCGCTGAGAGCGCGCTCTCGGCAACCGAGCCCTGAAGGGCAACGCGATTCGCAATTCGCGTAGGCGCTTCAGCGCCTCGGCTGCCGAGAGCGCGCTCTTGGCGCGCGAGAGCCATGCCGCAACAAGGAGTTTCCGCGATGCTGAATCTCGCCGTCCCCATCTGGGAGCTCATCCTCCGCTCCGTCGTCGTCTATGTCTTTCTCGTCGTGTTGCTGCGGCTCTCGGGAAAGCGGCAGATCGGCCAGATGGCGCCCTTCGACCTGGTCCTGCTCCTGGTGCTGTCGAACGCCGTCCAGAATTCGATGAACGGCGGCGACAATTCACTCGTCGGCGGACTGATCAGCGCCGTGACGCTGGTGACGCTGAACTTCGGACTTGGCGTGCTGACCTACCGCAACAAGCGGCTCGAGGCGCTGGTCGAGGGAAAGCCCGAAGTCCTGATCCACAACGGCAAGCTCTACGAGCAGGGACTGAAGGGCGGCACCGTGACGCATCACGAGCTCACCGCCGCGCTGCGCAAGGCCGGCTGCGCGGGCGTCGAGGACGTGCACTACGCGGTGCTGGAGAACGACGGATCGATCAGCGTGGTGCAGAAGAAGTGATGAGGCCGTTCATCTTCACGACTTCGAAATCGGAGCCGTGCAGCTGGCTCATGGTGTGCAGATGGGAATCGTCCCACCGCGGATCGGGCGCGCCGCTCAGGTAGAAGGCGCTGCCGTTGTCGGCCAGAAACATCCCGTAGGTCTTCAGCGCCTGCAGAATCGCCTGCACTTCCGGCGGGAACCCGCTGATGTTCACTCCCGCCTTGAGCCGCACCCGCATCCCCATCGGCGGCTCCGCGGTACTGGTGCTGCTGCTGGCGTAGTGCCGGGCCGGCGGCAGATAGGCATGCCGGCTCGTCGGGCAGGTGAAGCGCAGCGCATGATCGATCACACCCGCCGTCACCGCTTCGTCGTATCGTGCCAGGCCGGGAAAGATGGGCAGTCCCGCGGCATCGGCCGAGGTCCAGCCCGCCGGCCGCAGCGCATCGGAGCCGAGATCGAAGACCGCGCCGGATCCCGCCGACCAGCCGCCGGGACCGGGATGCGCGTCGAAGAGCTCGTAGAGAATCCAGTTGTCGGCGTCGACGATCAGCACGTGACGGTCGCCACCGCTCGAGGCGCCACCTTCGATCGGCGCATTCGAGGGAATCGGATACGGACCCGGGTCGCTCTCGTCGTTGTAGGTGAACGACACCGGCACCATGGGCTGCGAGCCCGGCACGGTGATGAACGGGATACCGTTAGGCGCCCCGTTGTAGACCGTGCCGAAATCGGCGTGCAGCGCGGCATTCGCGCCGCAGGTGGCGATCAGGGTATCGGATGCGGGATCCACGGAATCGGCGGAGATGACGCGGTTCCAGGCGTTGTCGGCGGGAAAGACCTGCCGCGCGGGCAGCGCCGGCATCGAGCTGGGCGTCCCCGGCACGCCGGTCGCATCGCCGCCGCACGCTACGAGCGCAACAAGTGCGCTTCCCGCTAATCCCCATCGCATGCCAACCAACCTGCCCAGCCAGGCGCCCGCTGGATGTGTCGCCAATCACACCTCCCCAGCGTTGGCGCTTGAGCGCCTATTTCACCGAGAGCGCCCTCTCAGGGCGCGGGGGCCACGCCGGGGCGGAGCAATCTCATCGCCTTCGCAACTTCGCGCGACGCGTCATCACCGCGGGCTTCGAGCTCCCGGATGATCCGCGCATAATCGGCCTCGTCGCGATTCTGGCTCAGCTTGAAGGAGGCCTCGACCCTCGTCGCGCGCAGCTCGAATCCCACGATCCCCTTCAGCTCGGCGGCGCGCACCTCCGCCGGCATCGCGTCGAGATCGAATCGCGGCGCCGGCTGGGACGGCGGCTCGTAGCGCTCGGCGAGCTCGCGCACCGCGTCGGTCAGCTCCTCGCCGGCCGGCAGCATGCGAACCGACCCGGTCACGTGGACGGCCTGGTAATTCCAGGTCGGCACGTTCGGCTGATCGTACCAGGTGGGCGAGATGTAGGCGTGCGGACCGAGGAAAATCAACAGCGCGTCGGGCGTTTCCTGAAGCTGGCGCCACTGCGGATTGGCCTTCGACAGGTGGCCCGTGAAGATGCGGGTACCGCCATCCCCGCGCGCGACCTCCACCGGGATGTGCGTCGCCATCAGCTCCGCCCCGCCGCCGCTCACCAACGTGGCGAAGCCGTTCTCCTTCAGGAAACCGTCGATGGCCGTATCGTCGATGCGGAAACGCGGCGGGACATACATGCCTAACGAGTGTCCTGCGGCCGCAGCTCGGCGAGAATGCCGAGGCTCGCGTCCGCGGCGTGCCACGACGCGGCCAGCTCGCGGTACGCCCCCGCGGCGACGCCGGGGTCGCCCGCCGCCGACGCCGCGCGCACCAGCCCGATGAGCGAGCGGGCCCGGCCCGGCGCGAGCACCAGGGCGCGGGTGAACTCGGCTTGGGCGTCGGCCGGGCGATGCAGGTCCAGCAGCATTTCACCCAGCAACTCGTGCGCCGGCTTCACGATCTCCGGCGGACCGTAATCCACGGGGAGCGCATCGGCGATCGCTGCGGCATCGCGGACCAGCGCGATGGCCGCGCTGAATGAGTCCGGCCTGAACAGCATCCAGGCGCGCAGCTCCTTTCCCATGACCAGCAGCTTGCGCCAGGCCAGCGTGTCACCCGACACGCGAAGGGTATCGGCCAGCGCCGTCAGCGCCGAATCGTCGACCGCGGCTTCAAATCCATCGTGGTAACTGACGGCACCAAAACCATCCGCGAACCGGTAGACGCCCGCCATCAGCGGCAGGCCCGCGAGATCGAGCGAGCGGTTCCAGTTCTGACCGGCCCAGGTTTCGGTAGTGATCACGTATTGCGCGCGCATCATCGCCATCTCGCCGCGCTGGCGCGGCGCCCGCGTCATGTTCCCTTCCACGCGGTCAATGAGCGCGCGGGCCTCGGTGAAACGACCCGCCTGGAGCAAGCCGTAGGCCAGCCATTCCGTATAGTGGCTGGGGACGTAGGCCGTCTGGTCGGCGGCGATCACGTTTTGCGAAATGGTCTCGTCCCACATGCCCAACGCCAGGAAAATGTGCGTGGTCATGTGCTGGGCGTGCGCCGCGTCGGGGGCGATGTGCTCGTAGGCGCGCGCGGCATCGAGGCCCAGCGGCGCGTGGGTCGGATCGTCGAAGGCGTGGATCAGATAGTGCGCCGCGCCCGGATGATCGGGATTGGCGGCGAAGACCGGCGCGACCATCGCGGCGGCACGCATGTACGCGGCGACGTCGCGCACACCCTGGTTCAACCCGAGAATCGAAAGGGCGGCGAAGCTCCGCGCTTCCATGTCGCCGGGGAAGTCCGCCATCTCCCGCAGCATCGCGCGCGAGAAGAGGGTGTCGCGGCGCTGCTTCGAGCCTTCGCCGTACAACTCCTCGACCGCCTCGAGATAGCCGCGCTCACGCGGCGTGCTCGCCCTGGCCAGCCGCGCCTGACGGGTCGGGGCAAGCTTTGCGAGCACCATCCGCGCACTGTCCAGATCCTGCTGGTTCCAGACCGGATGGGTGTACGTCATCGCCTCGCCCCAGTACGCCATCACGAAACCCGGATCGGCCCGCTCGGCCTCACGAAAAGCCGCGGCGGCGCTCGGGTATTCGAAGCTGTGCAGGTACAGCACCCCGCGGATGAAGGCCGGCTGTGCCGCCGCTGCGCCCGAGGTCGGGAAGGAGATCGTGCCCAGCTTTGGCTCCTGGGCCAGGGCCGGCGAGGCCATGGCAAGCAGAACGAGCAGATGACGTTTCATGGTGTAATGATGAAGCCGTAGCTGCGGTCTCCACCAGTGGCGCCAGCTCTGGCCCCTCTTCATACTGGTGGTATGGCGTCAGGAAGGATCGGAACCAGAATTCATTGGCCCGTCCTGTTGGTGATGGCTGTCCTTTGCGCTTGCGCGACCGAGGTGCGGAAGGACGCGGCGCCGTTGCGCGCGACCACGCTGTCCGTTCAGCCCGGCACCACCTTGAATGACGACATCGGGGACCAGAATCAGCTGGTGGTGACCGCGCTCGACTCGGCCAGTCACCCCATCGCGGGGGCGCCGGTCATCTACGCGGTGTCCGACACCAGCATCGCCGACGTCAGCATCGAGGGCCTCGTCAGCGCCAAGCGGTCGGGCCACGTGGTGATTCATCTGTACAGTCTCACGGCATTCCTCGATGTCCAGCTCTTCATCCGCGACTATCCGCATTTGCAGTACTCACGGATACCATTGTCGGGACGTCCGTACGGTCTTGCCGTCTCGCCGTTTTCCGAGTTGTACGTCACGCGGCGGGACTCGAATTCCGTCGTCCGAATCAGGGAGTCCGATGGATTGGTTCTCGGCACCGCCGCGGTCGGTTCTGATCCCGTCGACGTATCGTTCTCGGTGACACGCGGGGAGGCGTACGCCCTGAACGTGGCCTCACAGACGGTCACCCGCATCACGACCAGCAACATGCTGCCGTCGGGCACGTTCTACCTGTCCGCCGAGGGAGCGCGTTGCCTTTTGTCGATGGACCAAGGCAGCATCTTTGTGGCGACGACCGGCGCCATGGAACGAATCGCGACGAGCACCCTTGCCGGGTCGAGCCTCCCCGGCAATAACTATTCCAATGCCAT
>DASXPG010000011.1:0-3999 GCA_036493755.1 Gemmatimonadales bacterium | reverse complement strand
TGCCATGACGCCAGAATCCAGAGCGTCATGGCCGCTTCGGCGGGCTGCATGAAGTAGTTCACCCACAGATTGTCCTGAAACAACTTGGCGGCGACATAACCGATCAGGTCGCCCATGATAAGCAACAGACACCACAACGCGATCTTGCGATAGGTCGGTGGCGGACGCCACCCACCTACCGCGAAGACCGCGCCGATGGGGATAGCCTGCGTGGCGGCACCCACATATAGAATCATCGGAATCGCCACGCGACGCCTCAGCTATCCAGCAGGCTGTTCATCGGACAGAACGGCGGACACGGCATGAACTGCTCTGCCAGCATCCCATCGATGTCATTACCGGCCTCATCGACGCCCACCATCACCAGCGTGGGAGTCATGTCGGGATTCAGCGCAAAGTACATCCGCACGCCGACGCATCCTGGCTGGGCCAGAATCCGGTCGAGCGGAATCCGGGTCGCGGCGACGGCCGAACGGCTACCCGGATTCGCCCTCTTGTACCTGCCGATCAACTCCCGAGCGTCGTCGAGTTCGATGTGGTGATCAAAGGTCGGCCACACACGCACGCTCGACGGCACTTCAGCGACAGGCGATGCAACAGCAGTGATCTGCTCCATACAACCTCCAGAAAAAAAAGGAAAGAGTGAACTGCTCGCGGTGGACTCTGGCGGGGTTGGAGCACTTAAGACACTAGGGCTAACCCTAGCCCAATTTGAACCTCCGCTGGCATCCCTCAGGGGCACGATTAGTTTTCGCCGATGACCTACCAGACCCTGCTGGTCGAGACTCTCGACGGCATCGCGACAGTAACCATCAATCGGCCCGACAAGTTGAATGCCCTCAATGACTTGGTGGTCGCCGAGCTGAGGCAGGCGGCGGTGTCATTGAGAGGCGACAGCAGTGTGCGGGGGGTAATTCTGACCGGTGCCGGACCCAAGGCTTTCGTGGCAGGTGCCGATATCGGTGACCTGGCGAAGCAAGGAGTGCTCGACGGCCGGCGACGGGCGTTGAGCGGGCAGGAGATGCTCGAGTCAATCGAGCGGATGGGGAAGCCGGTCCTCGCCGCGGTGAACGGCTTCGCGTTAGGCGGCGGGTGCGAGCTCGCCATGGCCTGCCACCTGCGCATCGCCAGCGAGAACGCAAAATTCGGCCAGCCCGAAGTCGCGCTCGGTATCACGCCAGGATACGGCGGCACCCAGCGGCTCCCCCGCATCGTCGGCAAGGGCAACGCCCTCTACATCCTCCTCACCGGCGAGCACATCGGCGCGCAGGATGCGCTGCGCATGGGCCTGGTATCGAGGGTGGTCCCGCAGGATCAGCTGATCGCGGAAGCGACGAAGATCATGAAGACCATCACCTCGAAGGGACCCGTGGCGGTGGCGCTCACCATCGAAGCCGTGGACCGCGGACTGGAAACGACGCTGGAAGAAGGGCTGCGCATCGAGGCCGACGCCTTCGGGCTCGTGGCCTCGACCTCGGACATGAAGGAGGGTCTCAACGCCTTTCTGGAGAAACGCGCTGCGCGCTTCGAAGGGAAGTAACCTCGCCCTCGGCATCGCCCTGGCACTGGCGGCGTGCACCGATCCGCGCCCGCGGCCGGTTCCACCCGTGATGCAGATCCAGATCGCGCCCAGCTTCCTGTTGAAGAGTCCCGGCCAGGTGTACGGTTCGCTCTACATGTTCGACGACGACGGACTCCAGAGCCTGACGATGCGCATTCACACCGCCGACAGCACCTTCAAGGCCGATTCATTTCTGTTCCTGACCGGCGACAATTCGATCACCCGACCCTTCGACTGGGCGATCCCTTCCGGCATCGGTGTGGGGGCCAAAATCACCTTCTACGCCAAGGCCGTGGATTTCACCAATTTTGCCACCGCCGACAGCGTCACCTTCACTGTCCAGAGCAGCGCCGGAAGCCTCCATTAGGCATCGCTTAAACCCTTGAGATTTCAAGGGTTTCCGGCTAAATTTGCTCTCCGTGGTTCACCCCCAGCTGCCCATCAATTCAAGGTTCCCGCGCGCGGCTTCGAGGCTGCCCTTTCGGGCGCTGTTTTGGGCCGGTTTTCTGGCCCTGTTCACCGCGTGCCGCGAGAACCTCTCGACGCCCACAGTCGGCGTCGGCCCTGACAGCTCCGGGCCAAAGATTGTGCTCGCGCCAGGCCATGACACGGTGGTGGATTCCGTCGGGGTCCTGCTCGTCCTCGTCGCGGCGTCGGATCCATCGGGCGTGAAGACGATCGATCTCAAGCTGCTGCCGGCCAAAGCGATCTACGATCCGCTCAACGGACTCGATACCACGATCTCGGCGCTGTACCCGATCGCTCTCGCGACCTTCAAGCACGGGACGTTCCGCTATTTCGCGACCAGCCAGGACATTCTCGACCACGTTACGGTCACCGACACCGTGACCGTGACGGTGCGCTAGCCGCGCTCCAGCGACTGGCGGTACGCGCGTTCCGCAATCTCGTGGACGCCGATGTGGATCTGCCGGATGCCGGATGCGTGATCGTCGGGCGGAACGGGCATGGAAAAACGAGCCTGATCGAGGCGCTGCTGTACACCGAAACATTCCGGAGTTTCAGACGAGCTTCCGACGCCGAGCTGGTTCGATTCGGAGCCGATGGATTTCACGTCGAAGCAGGACGCGTCGCGGTCGGCTATGATGCGCGCACCAAGGAAAAAAAGATCGTGGTGAACGGCGTGCTGCCGGAGCGCATGGCCGACGCGATCGGGATGGTCAAAGGCGTGGTGCTGAGTCCCGCCGATGTCGCGCTGGTGGCGGGAGGGCCGCGGGAGCGTCGCCGGTTTCTCGACGTGCTGCTGTCGATCACGGCCCCGGGATACGTCGATGCGCTGACCCGATATCGCCGCGCCGTGGCCCACCGCGGCCGGGCGACACCGGCCGAAATCGAAGCCTGGGAGCGGGTGATCGCCGAATGCGGAGCGGCGATCGTGGCGGCCCGCTGCCGCTGGGCCGAACGCTGGAGCGATGTCTGGGCCGAGCTGTGTGCGGCGATGGGAGAGACCGCGGTGCCAAGACTCGAGTACCGCGCCCGCACCGCCGGCGACGCCGATGCGATCGGCACAGCGCTCGCGGCATCGCGTGACCGCGACCGCGCGGTGGGACGCTGCACCGTGGGCCCGCATCGGGACGAGCTGCGGCTCACCATCGACGGACGGCCGCTGCGCTCCTTCGGCTCGGCGGGCCAGCAGCGAACCGGCGCGTTGGCATTGCGGCTGCTCGAGGCGTCGTGCCTCGAAGCATCCGGAGACGGCGCCCTGCTGTGCCTCGACGACGCCTTCGCCGAGCTCGATGCGACGCGCAGCCGGCGGCTCGGCGAGCTGATCGAGAAACGGGCGGCGGCCGGAAGCCAGATCGTCGCCGCGGTGCCGAAGGAAACCGACGTTCCGGATGTGATCGGAGGATTGGCGCGATGGACGATTTCCGACGGACGGATTTCGGCCTGACATGACCAAGCGAGTCGGCAAACCGGCGCGGGTTTCCGAAGTACTTGGCGGCTATCTCAAGCGCGCCGGGATCGCCGAGCGCGTGGCGCAGGCCGGCGTACTCGCCGAATGGCCGGAGCTGGTCGGCGAGCGCATCGCGAAGGCCACGCAGGCCCTGGAAATCCGTCAGGACGGCGTGCTGGTCGTGCGGGTGGTCTCCTCGGCGTGGGCGCAGGAGCTGTCGCTGATGTCGCACCAGGTAATCGCGCGGCTGAATGCCGGCCGGAAAAGCGGCCGGGTGAGCGGCATCCACTGGGTCGTGGCGCGGTGACGGAGCGGCCCGGGATCAGCGCCGGACCGCCGCTCATGGTCCAGGAAGCGGCGGCGCAGGTTGTGGCCGAGCAGACGCGCGAGATGCGGCACCAGGGAAAGCGGGTCCGTCGCAAAGGCGACGTGGACGCGGTCCACGAAATGCGGACCGCGATTCGCCGGCTCCGCACCGCGCTGCGGAGCGTGAAGGACCACGTCGATTCGCCGCGGCGCCTGCGCC
>DASXPG010000010.1:0-3470 GCA_036493755.1 Gemmatimonadales bacterium | reverse complement strand
ACGATGGTCTTCCCCTGCACCACCGCGGGAGTGAATTCCAGCGGCGAATTGCCTAACGCGAAACCGGTGATGCGCACCGATTTCCGCTCGCCGGCCAGGATGACGTCGTCGCGCTCGAAGTTCTGCGCCATCCGCAGCGCTTCTTCGGTCGAGGCCGCCGGCAGCACCGCCCTGGCGCCGTTGAAAAGCGCCACGGCGATCGTCGTCGTCGCCCGGAGTACGTCGATCACCACCACGTTGCGGCCCTGCACGTCCGGCTGGCCGATGCCGGCCGGACTGAAGAAAACGTCGATCTTCATGCCGGAGCGCGTAGCAGCTGAATCTCCCGCTCCAGGAATTTTGTATCGACGTGGCCGGCCTGGAAGAGCGGGTCGGTGATCACGCGCCCGAGGAAGGGTATGGTCGTGGTGACGCCTTCGATGATGAAACCTTCGAGGGCCTGGTGCATGCGGGCCAGCGCTTCGGCGCGGTCGTTGCCGTGCACGATGACCTTGGCGAGCAGCGAGTCGTAGTACGGCGGCACGGTGTAGCCGGCGTAGATGTGCGTGTCGACGCGCACACCGGGGCCGCCGGGCGGATGGAAGACGGTGATCTTCCCCGGCGACGGCTGGAAGTTGCGCGCCGGATCCTCGGCGTTGACGCGGCACTCGATGGCATGGCCGCGCGGCTTCACGCCGCCCCGCGGGAAGGAGAGCTTCTCGCCGGCGGCAACGCGGATCTGCTCCTTCACCAGGTCCACACCGGTGCACATCTCGGTCACCGGGTGCTCGACCTGGATCCTCGTATTCATCTCCATGAAGTAGAAGGAGCCGTCCTCGTCGAGGAGAAACTCGATGGTGCCGGCGCCGACGTAATCGATGTTGCGCGACAGCTGGACCGCCGCCCGGCCCATCGCGTCCCGCGTCTCGGCCGGGAGGCCGGGCGAGGGCGCTTCCTCGATCAGTTTCTGGTGGCGGCGCTGCACCGAGCAATCGCGTTCGTTGAGGTGCTCGATGCGGCCGTGCTTGTCCCCCAGAATCTGGATTTCGACGTGCCGCGGCCGGGCCAGGTATTTCTCGATGTAGACGGCGTCGTTGCCGAAGGCCGCGAGCGCCTCGCTGCGGGCCAGCTGGAAATGGCGGGCGAAATCGTCGGCGTCGTTGGCGACCCGCATCCCCTTGCCGCCGCCACCCGCCGCCGCCTTGATGATGACCGGGAACCCGATGGTGTTGGCGATGACCAGCCCCTCGTCGGCATCGGCCACCGGACCCGGCGAGCCCGGTACCGTGGGGACCTGCGCTTCCTGCGCCAGCTTCTTGGCCTGGGCCTTGTCGCCCATCTGCCGGATCTGCTCCGGCGTCGGACCGATGAAGGTGATGTTCGAGGCCGCCACGATTTCGGCGAACTCGGCGCGCTCGGAGAGGAAGCCGTAGCCGGGATGGATCGCGTCGGCGCCGGTGATCTCGGCGGCGGCGATGATCTGCGGGATCTTGAGGTAGCTGTCGCGCGCCGGCGCCGGTCCGATGCAGACGTCGTCGTCGGCGAAGCGGACGTGGAGCGATTCCCGGTCGGCCTCGGAATACACCGCGACCGTCGCGATGCCGAGCTCGCGACAGGCGCGGATCACGCGGAGCGCGATCTCGCCGCGGTTGGCGACCAGGACCTTCTTGAACACCCGCTACCGCTTGAAGGGGTCGCGGCTCATACCCGACGGCTCCCCCGACGCAGATGCGGGCGCCGCGGCGCCGGCGCCGACCGAGCCGCGGCCGCCCTTCCCCTGAAAACCTTCGAAGGTGCGGTCCGACGAGCCCGCGATGCCCTGCACCTGGAGCGAGAACTCGGTCGGATTGGAGCAATAGAAGAGCGCGGTCTCGAGGGTGATCTCGCCCAGCGAGAACCAGCGCATCAGCGACTGGTCGAAGCTCTGCATCCCGTATTGGACCGTGCCCTCCTTGATCAGGTCGGGGATGTTGAGCGATGCCTTCACGTCGCGGATGTTGTCGCGCACCGCCGCGGTATTGATCAGCACCTCGCACGCCGGCACACGGCCGGAGCCGTCGGCCTTGGGCGGCAGGCGCAACGAGATCACCGCCTGGAGCGCGGTCGAGAGGAGGTGGCGGATTTCTTCGTGCTGGTGCGGCGGATAGAAGCTGATCACGCGGTTGATGGTCTGGGTCGCATCGGTGGTGTGCAGCGTCGCGAAGACCAGGTGGCCGGTGTCGGCGGCCTTGAGCGCGACGTCCAGCGTTTCCATGTCGCGGATTTCGCCGATGAGGATGACGTCCGGATTCTGCCGCAGGATGTGCTTCAGCGCCGCGTGGAAGCTCAACGTGTCGGCGCCGACCTCGCGCTGGTTCACGATCGAGCCCAGGTCGCGATGGAGGAACTCGATCGGGTCTTCGATGGTGATGATGTTGACCCTGCGGGTGGTGTTGATGTGGTTGACCATCGCCGCCAGCGCGGTCGACTTCCCCGAGCCGGTCACGCCGGTCACCAGCACCAGGCCGCGCGGCCGGACGGCGATCTCTTCCAGCACCTTGGGCAGCCGCAGCTCTTCGATCGTCTTCACTTCATAGGGAATGACGCGGAAGGCGAAAGCCAGCGTGCCGCGCTGCCAGTAGATGTTGACGCGGAAACGGCCGACACCGGGCACGCCGATGGCGAAGTCCGCTTCCTTCGTCTCCATGAATTCCTTGAGCTGCCGGGGCTGCATGATCTGCTCGGCCAGCGCTTTCAGATCCTGCGGGGTCATCGGCGGCATGTCCATCTGCTCCAGCTCGCCGGCGACACGCACCGTCGGCGCGCGCCCGACCTTGAGCAGCAGGTCGGAACCCTTCTTGTCCACCATGTTCTTGATGGCCTTCTGAAAGAAGGCGGTGTTGGTCTTCGCGCCCGGCGCGGGCGGTGCCCCCGCGGCCTGGGGCGCGGCCGGCGCGGCAGCCACTGGATCAGACATTGGGTTCCACCCGGTAGAGGACCTGTCCGAATTCCACGGGCGAGGCGTCTTCGACGGCCACCTCGCGGATCGTCCCGCTGACTTCGGACTCGATTTCATTCATGATCTTCATGGCTTCGATGATGCAGAGCGTCTGGCCCGGAGCGACGCGGCTGCCGACCTTCACGTAGGGATCGGCGCCCGGTTCCGGCGAACGATAGAAAGTGCCGACCATCGGCGACTTGATGTCGGTGAGGTTGCTGGTCTTCTCGGGCGACGGTGCGGCATGCGGCGCGGCCGGATGCGCCGCCGGCGCCTGAAGCGCTGGTCCGGCATGGATCGAGTGGACCGGCGGCGCCGCAAAGGGCATCCCTGGAAACCGGCTCACCTCGTAGGAGGCGTCCCCGCGTCCCAGCTTGATGGTGGTCGCCGACGAAGACTCGAGTAATGCCACCAGCTCCTTGAGGACGTCGAGGTCGTTGGCCGGCGCCGACTTCTCAGGCTTCTGTGGCTTCTTGGGCATTCGGATACCAAAAGAAAGGGTTAGGGCGCCTCA
>DASXPG010000009.1:0-17439 GCA_036493755.1 Gemmatimonadales bacterium | reverse complement strand
GCTCGACCAGAATCGTCGTCGGGGCCAGGACGACGACCTGCTTGCCCGCGGTCGCGGCCTTGAAGGCGGCGCGCACCGCGATTTCGGTCTTGCCGTAGCCGACGTCGCCGACCACCAGCCGGTCCATCGGCCGCGCCTGCTCCATGTCGTGCTTCACCTCGGTGGTGGCGCGGCGCTGGTCGGGGGTGTCCTCATAGAGGAAGGAGGACTCCAGCTCGCGCTGCCAGCGGGTATCGGGCCCGAAGGCGTAACCCGACGTCATGCGGCGGCGCGCATACAGCTCGAGCAGCTCGGCGGCGATGCGCCGGACTTCCTCTTCCGCTTCGGCGCGCAGTTTTTTCCACTTGCCGCTGCCGAGCTTGTGGAGCTTGGGCGGCGTGCGCTCGCCGTCCTCGGTCTCGGCGCTGCGGAAGCGCTCGATCTGGTCGATGCGGTACAGCGGGACGTGGAGGAGATCGCCCCCCTCGTACTCGATCGCCGCGACCTCGACCGTGGCTTCCTGCACGGTGATGGTCTGGATGCCGCGGTAGATGCCGACCCCGTGCTCGAGGTGCACCACGTAGTCGCCGGCCTGGAGCGCGCCGCCCAACGATGCCGGGGGGCTCTGGCGGTAACGCCGCGGCCGGCGCAGGCGCCGGGCCCGGCGGAAGATCTCGTGGTCGGTGAGCACCGACAGCATCGGCAGGACGAAGCCGCCGTCGAGGGCGCCGATCGCCAGCACCACCCCTTCGGCGGCGGCGCGGCGTCCCTCCTGGAGCAGCTCGTCCAGCCGCTCGAGCTGGCCTTCGTTGTCGCACAGCACGAGGGTCAGAAACCCCGGCGAGGGGGGCGCGAGCCGCGACAGGTCGCGGTGGATTTCCGGCGGCAGCCCGATGGGCAGCCGGTGGGTCGCCTCACCGGTGCCTAACGATAGCCGGGCGAAGGCGGCGCGCTGCGTCCGCCACTGGTCGGGCGCGACGTAGAGATCGGCGCGGGGCGGGACGTCCTCGCCGAGGCGGCGGGCCAGGCCGGCGTGGTGATCGGCGTCGGTCCAGGCGCGATCGGCGTCGGCCTCGAAGGACTCGGCGTCGGCTTCGATGAGCAGCGACGTGGCGGGGAGGAGGTCGAGCAGAGAAGAACGCGGGAACGAGGAGCGGGGATCGGGCAGCCGCCCCCCGCTCTCCCGTTCCCCGTTCTCCCGTTCCCCGTTCTCCCGTTCCGCAGCCCTGACCGGCAACACCGTCACCCGCTCCATCGCCCCCATGCTGCGCTGCGTCCCCAGATCGAACGCCCGCAGTCCGGCCAGCTCGTCGCCCCAATACTCGGCGCGCGCCGGCAGCGCCATGCCGAAGCCGTAGACGTCGACGATGCCGCCGCGGACGGCGAACTGCGCCACATCGCCGACCTGGGGGACGCGCTCGTACCCCATCTCCTCGAGCCGCTTCACCACCTCGCGGAACGGCACCCCCTTGGTGATTTCGAGCCGCGCCGACGCCAGCGTCGCCGGCATCCGGGTGCGCTCCATCGTGGCGCGTCCCGTCGTGACCACCACCTGTACCGTGCCCCGCGACAGCGCTTCCAGCGTTTCCACCCGCTCGCCGGCAATCTCGACGTGAGGCTCCTCCTCGCCGAGGCCTTCGCGCTGCGGATAGAGCGCGACCTTCTCGTCAGGCAGCAGGTTGGCGAGGTCGGCGAGCCACCGCTCGGCTTCGGTCGGACCCGGCACCATGACGACGAACCGCTGCGATGGCTGGGCATCGGCGAGCGACGCGACGATCGCCGCACCGGCCGACCCGGGCGTCGACGCCAGGCGCGCCGTCGCGTGCGGGGTGCGCAGCAGCGTTTCCAGCTCCTGGAATTCCGGCAGCGAGCGGATCGCGCGAATGAGCTGGGGGAGAGGCATCTGAAAACCGGCTAACGGTTGACGGTTGACGGTTGACGGCAAGCAGAGTGGTTCCGGCCGTCGACCGCCGACCGCCGACCGCCGACCGTTCTCACTTCGCAGTCCCCCAGATGCCCGCGGCAAGTAAAGCCTCCGCGATCAGCACCAGCAGCGCCGCGAAAAGGAGCGGGCCGGTAATTTCGCTCCGGCCGGCGCCGCGGAAGCGTTGCGCGCCATAGGCCCGCGCGTCCTCCGTGATGTCGATGCGTGCGCCACGCCAGAGGGTCGCGAGCTCCGCCGGGCTCGCGCGGGTGAGATCCGATTCCCGGGGATCGGCGTTGACCACCAGCATCCCGGCCGTGTCGGCGCCATGGCGCAGCGCATAGACGCCGGGCGCCGCCGGCGCGGTGAAGGCAAAGGCCGACGGCACCGGAACCGCCGAGTCCGAAGCGGCGACCGCGGTCACACCGGCCGGTAGCGTGACGGGATCGCCCGCCGTCGCCTCGATCACGCCGCTCTCCCCCCGCGCGATCCGGTTGACCAGAGCGCTGACGAAGGGGACGAAGGCGCCGCTCAGCGGCAGGGTGGTCTGTTCCGGAACCAGGCGGCTGCCCAGCAGAATGACGCGGCCGCTGCGCACCAGCCAGGGATCGTCGCCGGCCCGGGCGAGGACGGCGCTCGAGGTGTCGCGGCGTCCCGGCTGCGCGCCCGATTCCTCGAGCCGCCAGCGCTGCAGCACCCGCACGCCGGCCAGCTCCGGAAGGGCCGGCGCGATGATGGTATCCTGCCGATCCTGCCGCGCGCCGAAGCGCCACGGCACCCGCGCGGTTTCGAGCGCGCGATTGAGCGCGCCGACGGCGGAGACATCGGCCGGCGGAAAGATCACGACCGCGCCCGAACCGCCCGGTGCGCCGCCGAGCCGCACATCGGTGCCCGTGTGTACCTGGCCGCCCGCCGTGAGCACTCCTATTGCCTGATACAGGAAGCTGCCGGTCTCGGCAGCGGGCGCGACGCCGACTCCGGCCGGCGCTACGACGCGGACCGCGAAGTGGCGGCGGTCGTCGGCCCGCAGCTCATCGGGATCGAGAGTCACGATGCCGGTGTGCCACCCCGGCGCCAGCCGGCTCGCCGACAGGACGACCTCGCCGCTGGTGCCCGCCAGCGAGCGCGCACCGCTTCGGCCGTCGATGCTCAGCTGCACCGTCGCGGGCGCCGCGCCGGCCGACGGTCCGCCACCGACGCCGATGCGGATGTCGCCGCCCGCCGGCAGCCAGAGCGCGGGCGAGGGCCGCGCCATGACTGTGCCGCGATTGGCCGGCGGGTCGCCCTTGGGATGGTAGATGAGGATGGGGAGGTTCCTGAAAGCGCTGTCGACAGTTGACAGTTGACGGTTAACGGGAAGCGTGTCGTAGTCTGCTGTCGACCGTCGACTGTTAACCGTTGACCCAAGCGCGGTGCGCTGCAAGTCGCTGAGCACGTGCACTTCCCCATGGGTGTACCCCGACGTCGCCACCAGCGAGGCGGCGGTGCGCAGCGCGGCATCGAGGTCCAGCCGCCGGGCATCGGGAGTCAGCCGGATGACGTCGGCGAGCAGGTCGGCGGGACGGCCGCGGCGCGCAATGCCGTCCACGTCCATGAGCCACACGGCGTCGCCGTCCTGGGCCTCGCGCAACGTCTCGCGGGCTCGCATTGCGATGTCGTCGATGACGCGGGTGCCGCCCTGCACCGCTCCGGAGCTCAGCGAGTTGTCGACGATCAACACCAGCGCCGTCGGCTCGTGCCGCGCGCCGATGCCGCCGGTCACCACCGGCCGCGCGGCGGCGAGAACGATCAGCACCACGGCGAGAATCCGCAGCAGCATCAGCAGCAGATGCTGGAGCTGCACGGTGCGCTGCGCCTCGCGCTTGGTCTCCTGGAGGTAGCGCACCGCCGGGAACTCGACGACCGGCGGCACGCGGCGCTGGAAGAGATGCAGGAGCGGCGGCACCATGGCCGCGCCGAGGCCGAGGAGCGCGAGCGGACTTAGAAAGACCAGGCTTTACGCTCCACGTTCCCGCGTTCCCCGTTCCCCGTTCCCCGTTCCCCGTCTTTCACGCTTCCACGTTCCGGCGTTCCACCGTTTCCGACGACTTGCGCAGCGCATGACCGAAGGGCGTGTCGGTCAGCACATGATGATAGGCGATGCCGCTGGTCCGGCATGCCTTGCGCCAGGCCGCGACGGCGGCGGCGACGGTCGAGCGATAGGCGCGGCGCAGATCGGCGACGCTGGCGACCACGCTGTCGCCGGTCTCGGGATCCACGTACCGCGCCTCGGGCGGTCCCTCGAGATCCTGCTCGGCCGGATCCATGATGTGGAAGACGCTGACCTGGTGACCGCGATGGCGCAGGTAGCGCAGCGCCTGGAGCGAGCGCTCGCGGTCCACCAGCAGGTCCGAGATCAACACCACCATCCCGCGCCGCTTGAGCAGCTCGATGACCCGGGGCAGCGCCCGTTCGGCCGCGGTGCGGCCCGACGGCTGAAGGCTGCCTAACGAGTTGACGATGAGCGGCCACTGGCCTTCGCGGGCCCGCGGCGCGATCAGCGCGCGGATCGCTTCGTCGTAGGCGATGAGCCCGGTGGCATCCCGCTGCCGGACCAGGATGAGCGAGATCGCGGCGGCGAGCCGCGTGGCGTAGTCGAACTTGGTCAGGGTCTTCGCGGCATCGCCCACCCAGCCCATCGAGCGGGAGACATCCAGCACCACGGTGGCGCGAAGGTTGGTCTCTTCCTCATACTGTTTGACGTACAGCCGGTCGCGTTTCCCCAGGACCTTCCAGTCCAGGTAGCGGGGCTCGTCACCCGGCTGATACGGGCGATGCTCGGCGAACTCGACGGAGAAGCCACGGAAGGGCGAACGGTGCAGTCCGGCCAGAAATCCCTCGACTACACCGCGTGCGACAACCTCGATCCCGCCGAGTCCGGCGACTTCCTTGGGATCGAGCAGATCAAGTCGGGGACCGCGTTGAGAGGCCAGGTCTGTCATCCAAACAGGACAGCAGGAAAGGTAGACGCCCACACCCAATGAAGCCAACTCGTTGATTCTCAGCGATTTGGAACGCCTCCAGGCATGGCACGATCCCTGCCCTTATGGATCGCGCAGCATTTGTCCTGTCGTTAGGAGGAGGCCGTTATGCTGGGCACGCTGACTACCCTGATGATGCTCACCGCCGCCGGAACGCCGCATGGCGGCCCCGCGGCCCGGCCGATTCTGGCCAACATGAGCCACGGCGCCGTCAACGCCACTCCCGGCATCCGCATCTGGACCGACGGCGACAACGACGTCGTCAAGCGCGGCGACCGGGTGCGGGTCTACTACCGCACCGAGCGCGACGCCTACGTCACGATTTTCCGCGTCGACACCGACGGCCATGTCCACCTGGTTTTCCCGCGCACGCCTGACGAGGAGAACTACGGGTACGGCGGCGCGACCTATACCGTTTCGAGCGCCGGCAACGGCGCCGCGTTCTACGTCGATGACTACGACGGCGTGGGTTATCTCTTCGGCATCGCGTCGAGCGCGCCATTCAACTATGACGGACTCTTCAACGATGGGCGCTGGGACCTGCACGCCATCAGCGACGGCCGGGTTCACGGCGATCCGCTGACCTCGCTCGAGGAGATCGCGTTGCACCTGCTCCCCGAGGGCTTCGGGGATTACGACACGCATCTGCTGCCGTACTACGTCGAGCAGCGTTACAGCTATCCGCGTTTCGTCTGCTACGATTGCCATGCGTACGTCCCTTACACGTCGTGGGATCCGTACCAGGCCTGGTGCCGGCGCTACCAGCTCGTGATCTGGAACGATCCCTTCTACTACTATCCGAGCTCCTGGTATCCGACGCGGTACTATGGCGGCACGCGCGTCGTCTATTCGTCGCCGGGTGGATCGCGCTACGTCTTCAAGACTCGCGACAACTCGGCACCGGGCGTGGACTATCGCGATCGCAGGACGACACGGCTGGCATCGGCCGGCGGTTCGCGTCCCGCGGATCGCGGGGTACGCGGCACCGACCTCGGCGGCGTCGGCACGGTCGCGGTTCCCGTCGGCAGTGGCCGTCGTTATGCGCCGCCAACGGCGGGCAGCACCGAGCAGCCGCGCGACCCGCAGATGCCTGGCCATGATGTCGCGCCGGGCGCTGTGGGTGAAGGGGGACGTCGGCGCGATGCCGGTGGCCTGACCGAGACCCCGCCGCCCGCGGTTCCCATGGAAGGCGGACGCCGGAGCACGATTCCGGTGGGCGAAGCGCGCCCGTCGCCGACCACCATTCCAGCCGACATGGGCCGGCGCACCACGAGCCCGGGGATCGAAATCGTCCCGCGGCAACCCGAGTCTCGTCCCGAGGCACCGGGCCGCCAGACGCCCGACGCCGCGCAGACGCCGGCGCGCCGTACCCCGGATGCGGTGCAGATCCCCAACAACGAGCCGGTCCTGCGCCAGGCCGAGCCGCGCAATACGACTGAAGGGCAAACGCGTCCGTCGCGGCCCGAGATCACCTCGCGTCCGGCACCCGAAACGAGGCAGACGACGCCGCGGCAGCCGGAAGCCGCGCCGGAGAGCCGGCCCCGTGAGACGCCGCGCGCGCCGGAAGCGCGTCCGCAAGCGCCTCCGCCTCCGCCCCCCGCGCCGCGGCCGCAGTCGGCGCCGCGCGCTCCCGAATCGCGGCCACAATCGGCGCCGCGCGCTCCCGAATCGCGGCCCCAGTCGGCGCCGCAGCACAGCTCGGGATCCCAGGGTCACTCCGGCGGCAGCAGCGGGGGCATGGTCAGGCGCCGCCCGTAGGCAACTCCCGCAGCCTCTCACTTTGCGCCCGGCCGTAACAGATTTCGGCCGGGCGCCGTATTTTTGGGGACTGCACCCTACTACTCTCTCAATGGCAGGATGATGAGAACCACGACGGCCACACTCGGCCTCCTCGCACTGCTCGCCACGCCGCTGCTCGCGCAGGGCCGGCGACGCCCCGCCGCGAACCGCGATTCGGTGAACATCGCCAACGCCGTCGCGACGATCACTCCCGACGACTATCACCGTCGCATCGCGATCATCGCCGACGACTCGATGCGCGGCCGCGGGACACCGAGCCCCGAGCTGGAAGAGACGGCGCGCTGGATCGCCGGCGAATTCCAGCGCTTCGGCCTGCGGCCCGGCGGTGACTCGGGCGGCTATCTCCAGCGCTATCACATCCGCCGCACCCTGATCGACACCACTTCCTTCGTCATGGCGATGGGTCACGGCGCGCACGGCCACTGGATCGTCGGCAGGGATGCGCTCTATCTGGGCGGCGACCTCACCGACTCATCGGTGAGCGGGCCGGTGGTGCTGGTCTACGGCACGCCGGCCGACACCGCGCATCCGTTCGGCAACGTCAACCTGAGCGGCGCGGTGATTCTTCAGATCTCGGCCGGAGCAGGCGGGCGACTGCGCGGCATCGGCGGCGGGCCGATGGTGGCCAAAGCCGCGGCCGCCGGTGCCAAGGCGTGGATCAGCGTCGCGCCGCTTCCGGCGAATTTCTGGAATGCGCAGATCGCCAACGCGCACACCCCCCGGCTCCAGCTGATCGGCGGCTTCGGCGGCGGGCGCGGCGGCGCACCGATCCCCACCTTCCTGATCCGCGACTCTTCGGCCATGGGCGTGCTCTCGGCCGCGGGCGAGAACCTCGACAGCCTGAGGCTGCCTAACGCAACCGGCGTCCGCGCGCTCCAGGGCTTCACCGGCGCGATGAGCGCCAAGCGGATCAATCTTCCCGATGCGACGGCGCCCAACGTCATCGGCATTCTCGAGGGAAGCGATCCGGTCCTGAAAAACGAGTACGTCTTCTTCACCGGGCACATGGACCACGTCGGCGTGGCCGGTATGGGGAACGGCTGCACCGCCGTGGGCGGCGACTCGATCTGCAATGGCGCCGACGACGACGCCTCGGGGACCACCGGCGTGGTGATGCTGGCGCAGGCCTTCAGCCAGATGCATCCCCGGCCGCGCCGCAGCCTGGTCTTCATGACGGTGTCGGGCGAGGAACGCGGACTCTGGGGCTCCGACTATTACACCTCGAATCCGACGTTGCCGATGGCCAACACCGTCGCCGACCTCAACACCGACATGATCGGCCGCTATTACAACAACCAGTCCGGCTGGCGCGACACCGTCGTGGCCATCGGGAAAGAACACAGCAGCCTTGGCGCCTCGGCCAACAAGGTGGTCCAGGAGCATCCCGAGCTGCACATGAACATGATCGACGACATCTGGCCGGAGCAGAATTTCTATTCCCGTTCCGACCATTTCAATTTCGCGCGCAAAGGCGTGCCGATTCTCTTCTTCTTCAACGGCACCCACCCCGACTATCACCGCCCCTCGGACTCGGTCGACAAGATCGATTCGGAGAAGGCGTCGCGCATCGTGAAGCTGGTCTTCTACCTCGGGCTCGACGTCGCCAACACCACCGAGCGGCCGCAATGGAATCCGGAAAGCCGGGCGCGGATCGTGGCTCCCGCCACGAACTGATCCGGGTCGGCCCCGCCGGGTGGACGTATCCCGATTCTCCGGGACACGTCTACCCGGCGGATGTGCCGAAGTCGTTCGACGGCCTCGCGTTTTTCGCCGAGTACTTCGATACCGTCGAGATCAACGCCTCGTTCTATGCGCCACAGCCGCCCCGCAACTACGCCTCCTGGGTCAAGCGCGTCCGCCACAACCCGCGCTTCAAGTTCACCGCCAAGTTGTGGCAGAGGTTTACCCACGACGATCGATCGGTGGTTGACGGTCGACAGTCGACCGCAGACTGGACACCGGACGACGTCCGGGCGGTGACCGAGGGCTACACCATTCTCCGCGACGAGGGACTGTTAGGCGCGATCCTCGCGCAGTTCCCGTGGTCATTCAAGCCGTCGGCCGTCAACTGTCAACGGTTAACCCGGCTGGCCGACGATTTCGCGCAATTCCCCGTCGTCGTCGAGCTGCGCCACGGCGGCTGGGCGCAGCGCGAGCACGCGCTGCTGCTCAAGCGGCTGGGCCTGGGGTTCTGCAACATCGACCAGCCGGTCATCGGCGACTCGTTAGGCCCCACGGCGGGGGCGACCAGCGGCGTCGGGTACGTGCGGCTGCACGGCCGCCGCTACGACACGTGGTTCGAGGAGCGGGCCAGCGCAGCGGCGCGATACGACTACCTCTACAGCGCCGAGGAGCTGGAGCCCTGGGTCAGGCGGATCGAGAAAATCGCCCAGGCCGAAGGGGTGCGGGAGATTTACGTGATCGCCAACAACCACTTCGAGGGAAAGGGCGCCGCCAACGCGCTGATGATTCGCAGCATGCTGACCGGCGAGAAGGTGAAGGCGCCGGCAACGCTGTTTGCGACCCATCGGCTGGCCCTCGATCCGTTCGCTCAGCCTGGAGGATGACCAAACGCCACGCGGTAGCCGCCTGGCCCCGACTGGGGTTACCCCTGGGGTTGGCACCGGGCAGGGTTGTAACAGAATGCAGCACACCATTTCACAGGGTTATTGCTACTGGCCCTGACGGCTTGGGCTGAACAAGGTTGTTCATGCCCGACACCATCGATGTGCAGAGGCTGCATAGCGCCGCGCTCGATGCCGCTGCCAACGCCATCGTCATCACCGACCGCGAAGGCATCATGGTCTGGGTCAATCCCGCCTTCACCCGGCTGACCGGTTTCAGCGCCGAGGAAGCTCTCGGCAAGAACCCGCGCGACCTCATCAAGTCGGGGGCGCACGAGCCGGCCTTCTACAGGGACTTATGGCAGACGGTGCTGGCCGGGAACGTCTGGCATGGCGAGATGACGAATCGTCGCAAGGATGGCACGGTCTATCCCGAAGAGCAGACCATCACGCCGGTCAAGGATGCCCAGGGCAAAATCACCCACTTCATCGCCATCAAGCAGGACCTGACGGAGGCGAAGCGACTCGAGGCGCAGATCCAGCAGGCGCAGAAGATGGAGAGCGTCGGCCACCTCGCCGGCGGCATCGCCCATGACTTCAACAACTTGTTAGGCGTGATCACGGTCTTCGGCGAACTGGCCGGCGACGGCCTTCCCGCGGATGATCCCCGCCGCGCGGATCTCCAGAATATCCAGGACGCCGTGCAGCGCGCCGCGACACTGACCCGGCAACTGCTCGCGTTCAGCCGCCAGCAGGTGCTGCACCCCAGGGTCCTCGACCCCAATGCCGTCATCACCGACCTCATGAAGATGCTGGGCCGGCTCATCGGCGAGGATATCGAGATGATCACCGAGCTCGACAAGAACGCCGGGCGGGTGCGTATCGACACCGGGCAACTCGAGCAGGTGCTGGTGAATCTGGCCGTCAATGCGCGTGACGCGATGCCGCGCGGTGGGAAACTCCGCATCGCGACGTCACCGGTGCAGCTCGACAACAACGCGGCACATCAGCAGGGGCTCGAGCGGGCCGGCGGCTATGCCGTCCTCACCGTCTCGGACACCGGATCGGGGATGAGCGCGGAGACGCAGGCCCGGGCTTTCGAACCCTTCTTCACCACCAAGGGCACGAAGGGCACCGGCCTCGGGCTCGCCACCGTTCATGGCATCATCCGCCAGAGCCACGGCAACATCGTCATCTCCAGCACGATCGGCACCGGGACCACCCTGACGGTTTTTCTGCCCCAGGTCGCGAGCCACGAAGAAGAGCGCCGGGCGATGGCGCGGGAACCCGAAACGCAGGGAGGATCGGAGACCGTGCTGCTCGTCGAAGATGATGCCGCCATTCGACTGGCCGCGAGCACCGTTCTCATGCGTCTCGGCTACATGGTCATTGTCGCTCTCACCGGCGAGGAGGCACTGGCCCAGGCCGACCGGCATCAGGGCGCGATCCACCTCGTGATCAGCGATGTGGTGTTGCCCGGTCTCGATGGACTCGGGCTCGTCGGTCGCCTGCGAGAACAACGGCCGAAGATCAAGGCGCTCCTCATGTCCGGATACCCGAGCGACTCCATGACACGGCGCGGGGTCGAGCAATCGGGGCTGCCGTTCCTCGAGAAACCCTTCAGCACCTCGAGCCTGTCGCGCGGGGTGCGTGACGCGCTCGATAGCGTGACGCCGAATTGAATCATGAAGGCACCATTAACTCTGCGGGGGTAGTCCTTACAGTCTTGAACCGCCGCAACCTGCGGCACTCACCAGTACGCGCCACGCATTCTTCATCATGATCAGCGCCCACTCTCACGACAGCGGAGTTCAGCCGGACCTGGTCCGCACTTTCAGAGCTCGTTCCTCTCGCGACGGGCCGCTGATCGTGGGCGGGAATGGCGTGGTGCTGCTTATCGTGATTTCCATGTACCACGACGATGTGCCGGGCTTGCTGCTCTGGTATTGGGCGGCGGCGATTCTCGCGGCGACGCTGGTCCGGGCCGTGTGGCATCACCGCGGGAAGCGCGCCGACGTCAGTGACGCGAGGTTCGTGGCGGGAGTGCGGCTGGTCGCCGCAGCACAGGGATTGACCTGGGGAATCGGTGCAGCCCTCCTCATGCGCTGGCTTCCGGCACGCGAGCTTGCTATCCATCTCGCCGGTCTGGCCGGCATCATGGCCAGTGCGCTCAACACCCTCGCCGCAGACTCCCGAAGCTTTCGCTACCTCGTCCTCGGCATTTCGCTGCCGCTGCCGATCGGGATGATTGCGGTCGGCCTAGACGGACCGCACATCGAGGTGGCGGTGCTCGTCATCGTTTTTGCGTTGGCCATGCTGCTCGTCCACCGGCAGGTGCACGGGGCATTGGTCGAGCATCTGCGGACCGTAGCCCGGTTGATTCTGAGTGAAAAGCACCAGGGCGTCCTGATCAGCGAGCTCCAGCGTACCATCGCCGAGGTCAGGACGCTGACCGGCCTGCTGCCGATTTGCGCCAGCTGCAAGAAGGTTCGCGATGACGGCGGATACTGGAGAAGCGTCGAGGCCTATGTCACCGAGCATACCGATGCCCAGTTCAGCCATGGGGTCTGCCCGGAGTGTTTTCCCAAGCTGTACCCCGACATTCCCTACCCCATTGAGGCGCCTAACTGAAAAATGATGCCAGAGGATCGTAACAGCCTGGAAAAATGACAAGCCAGCCCTGTCATTGCTTACAGTAGGGTTTTTCCTAGTAGATGACAGCGCGGGGAAGCGCTACTGTCTGCAGGATGGCCGTCCGTCTTGTCGGGGAAGCACCCGCCACGTCGCGCCTCACGCTCGACCGCCGCCTGCACGCCGCTCTCTCCGCGCATCATGCCGCGAATATGGATGCTGTCAGCGTTCCGCAGGGTCTCGTGGTACAGGAAACGGTAGATCACCGCGGCAAGCTGACTCGCGTGGTGATCACCTTCCGCAATGGACGCGGCACCAAGCGGTCCCCCGAACGCCTCAACGTGTTGACTCCGCGCCAGCGCGAAGTGCTGACCATGATCGTCGACGGAATTTCCTCCCGCGATATCGCTGGGCGCCTGAATCGGTCGGTAAAGACCGTCGAGGCCCATCGAGCAAAAATCATGAAGCGATTGGGGGTCCATAACCTGGCAGGTCTGCTTCGGGCCGCGCTGGAACAGGAAGCGCGGAGTTAGCTCTCGATGCTGGGGTTCCCCCCAGGGGTAGTCCCACACCATGGCTGTCATGCATCACTAGGGTCAACCCTACTAGTCAGTGGAACCATGAAGATGCACAGTAGTCAACCAAGGGCTCCTGCCAGGGCTCGCTAGGTATCCTCGCGGGGGTGGTGGTGAGAATGGCAAAGTCCCGACGGAAGCCCACACCGGGCGTGCGACTTTCGCCCGCCCAGCAAGCGGTGTTCCTCCGCAGTGTTCTCGAGAGCTCCACCGAATATTCAATCGTCGCCGAGGATCTCGAAGGCACCATCCTGGTGTGGAATGAGGGCGCCCGGCGGACCTACGGGTACGAGTCATCGGAGATCGTCGGCGTGATGGCACAGTTGCTTTACGATCCGGACTACGACGCGGCGCGTGAGTCGCGGGAGAAGCGGCAGCAGGCTCTCGATCATGGTGTATGGTCCGGCGAAGTGCGTCGGATTCGCAAGGATGGATCGCGGTTCTCTGCCCATATGACCCTCACGTTACGGCGCGAAGCCGACGGAACGCCCGCCGGTTTTACCATGATCGATCGCGATCTCACCGCCGAGCAGCGCCTGCTGAGCGAGCTGCACCGCTCACGACAGCGCTTCGAGCACATCGTGGAGTCGGCGCCGGACGCGACCGTGATCGTCGATCATGGCGGCGAGATCGTGCTGGTCAACAGCCAGACCGAGCGCCTCTTCGGTTATCCGCGAGCCGATTTGCTCGGCAAGAGAGTGGAGATGCTGGTGCCGGAGCGGCTGCGCGGCCGCCATCCCGGCCACCGAAGCGGCTATTTCGACGACCCACGAGTTCGGCCGATGGGCGCCAGCCTCGAGCTGTTCGGGTTACGACAAGACGGCAGCGAGTTTCCCGTAGAGATCAGCCTCAGCCCGCTCGAAGTCGGCGGCGGCTTGCTGGTGAGCAGCTCGATTCGCGATGTGACCGAGCGAAAGCGGCTGGAGGAGCAACTCCGCCGCAAGAACGAGGAGCTGGAGGAGCAGGCGCGCCGCGTCCAGGAGGCGAACCGTCTCAAGAGCGAATTCCTGGCGAATATGTCGCACGAGCTGCGCACGCCGCTCAACGCCGTGGTCGGATTCGCCGAAATCATCCACGACGGCAAGGCCGGCTCGGTCAATGCCGATCAAAAGGAATTTCTTGGGGATATCCTCACCAGCTCCCAGCATCTGTTACGGTTGATCAATGACGTGCTCGACCTGGCCAAGGTCGAAGCCGGGAAGATGGAGTTTCATCCCGAGCCGGTGGAGATGGCGTCGCTGGTCGGCGAGGTTCGGGACGTCGTCCGGACGATGACGGCGGCACGCCGCATCGCGCTGACCATCGACATCGATCCCGATCTCGCGGGGATCGAGATCGATGCATCGAAATTCAAGCAGGTGCTGTACAACTATCTCTCCAACGCGCTGAAGTTCACGCCGATCGGCGGTGCGGTGACGGTTCGGGTGCGGCCAAACCCCAATGACACCTTCCTGCTCGAGGTCACGGACAGCGGCATCGGCATCAAGCCGAACGACATGGAGCGTCTCTTTCGGGAGTTCGAGCAGCTCGACGCTTCGGCGAGCAAGGAATACTCCGGAACGGGACTCGGTCTCGCGCTCACCCGCCGGATCGTGGAAGCCCAGGGCGGAAACGTCAGCGTGGAGAGCACGCTGGGAATGGGCAGCGTGTTCCGCGCGTCCCTGCCCCGGCGCGGGGCGCAACGTGGCCGCTTGATCAACGAAGAAACCGAGCCACCCGATCTGCTGCCGCGCGCGCTGGTCATCGAGGACCGGGAAGACGATCGCGCCTGGCTCGTCCGGATGCTGAAGGCCCAGGGATATCACACCGAGGTCGCTCGGACCGGCGCGAGAGCGTTGGAGCTGCTGCAGGGCCGGCAATTCGATCTCGTGACCCTCGACCTCATCCTTCCCGACATTGCCGGCGCCGAGCTGCTCCGCGGCTTGCGCGCGGGCGGGCCGAACCGCGATACGCCGGTGCTGGTGGTGACGGTCGTGCCCGATGCGGGGTTCGCGAAGCATCTCGGTGCCGAGGTCCTGCTGAAGCCGGTCAGCGAGGACGCCTTCGCGGCGGCAGTGGGACGCACCCGAGGAAGCAGACCATCGTGACATCTGCGCCCCGCGTTCTCGCTGTCGACGACCATCCGGTGAACCTCAAGCTCGTTCGGACCCTTCTCGTCGGCGAAGGCTTCGAGGTACGAACCGCGAACAATGCCGAGGAAGCGCGCGCGGCGATCCCGGGCTTTGCCCCCCAGGTCGTGCTGATGGATCTCCAGATGCCTGGAATGAACGGCTACGAGCTGACCCGCCTGCTCAAGGCCGACCCGGCGACGAAGGACATCGTCGTCCTCGCCATGACCGCCTACGCCATGAAGGGAGACGACGCCCTCGCCGCCGAAGCCGGTTGCGACGGCTACATCACCAAGCCGCTCGACACGCGCACGCTGGCGAAAACCATCCTGCGCTACGTCGGTCGTTAGGCAGATGCCGCGCGCGTCCATTCTCGTGGTGGAGGACAACGCGATCACGCGCAAGATGGTGCGGGTGGCGCTGGAAGAAGCGGGCTTCCAGGTCACGCTCGCCCCCGACGGGGCGGCCGCTCTCGAGGCCGTTTCGAAACTGGTGCCCGACCTCATCCTTCAGGACCTGGTGCTTCCGGATTTCAGCGGTTTCGATCTGGTGGAGCTGCTCCGCGCGGCGCCGGGCTGCGAGAAGACGATCATCCTCGCCTTTACCGGATTTGTTTCGGACGCCGAGGACCAGCGCATCGGGGCAGCCTCCTTCGATGGATTGCTCATCAAGCCGGTGGCGCCCTCGCGGCTGATTGCGACGATCGAGGAGTACCTCGCGAAGCCCTCCTCGCCGGCGAGCAGGCATGCCGCGGACGCCACCCCTCTTCAGTTGAAGACTCCTGTCTCCGGCCTCGACCCCGGACACCGCGCCGAGCTTCAGGCCTCCGCTCTCGGCGTGCTCGGGGCCATCGCCGACGCGTTGAGCCGCCGCAAGGATGTCGAGACGGCACTCGACGAGGTGCTCGCGCAATCGATCGACGCGGCCGGCCTCTCGCGCGGCGCCATTCTGCTTTTCGAGTCCGGCGATCAGCTCCGCTGCCTGAGCCAGATCGGTTTCGACGACAATCTCAGCCTGCTCTCGTCGGTATTCGCGCCGGATCTCCTCGCGGAATTGCGGGCGCAGGGCGCCGTGCTCGTGCTCACGCCTGAGGCGGCAGCCTCGGACGCGCGGCGCGACCTGCTGGTCCGGACCGGCGCGTCGTCGGCGCTGGTTGCACCGATTCGCTCGGGACCCGCCGAGATCGGTCTCCTCCTCCTCACCTCCGCCACCAAACTGCTGACCGGCGACGAGTGGCGAGGGTTCGCGCGCGCCATCGCCGCGCAGCTCGGACAGGCCATTGCACTGCGCCACACCTTCGATCGCCTCGCCGACTCCGAAGCCAAGTACCGCGGCCTTTTCGACGGCGTCCCCGTCGGTCTCATTCGAACGACGACGACCGGGGAAATCCTCGAGGCAAACCGGACGCTGGTCCAATTGCTTGGTTGCCAGGATGGCAGCGAACTCATCGGTTCCAATACGGCTGCCTACTGGGACAATGCGGCCGATCGAGAGCCAATGCTGACGCAAATCAGCGCCAAGGGGTTCGTGAATTCATGGCCGGCCCGGATGCGCCGCCGAAACGGCGCTGTCATAGAGGTCGAGATCTCGGCGACGGCCGTGGCAAGCGCGGATGGGAAGGTCCAGTACCTCGAGGGCTCGATCACCGACGTCACCCATCGGCGACGAGCGGAAACGGAGCTCATCGAGAGCGAGGCGCGCTTCCGCCAGCTCGCCGAAAACGTCAAGGAAATGTTTTTCATCACCGACATTGCCACAGGCCAGAGCATCTACGTCAGTCCGGCGTATGAAACCATCTGGGGCCGGTCCTGCGCGAGCGCGTACGCCCGCCCCTTTGCCTGGGCGGATGGTGTGCATCCCGACGATCTCTCCATCATGCAGGGTCACTTCCGGGGCGGCCTGCCGGCGAACGGCGTGACCCACGACTTCCGTGTCACCAGGCCGAACGGCGAGCTTCGCTGGGTCCGGGCGCACGTCTTCAGCGTCCGCAACGCGCAGGGCGACCCGTATCGGCTCGTTGGAACCGGGGAGGACATCACCGAGCGGCGCCAGACCGAACAGCAGCTGGTGCAGGCCCAGAAAATGGAGGCGGTGGGCCAGCTCGCCGGCGGCATCGCGCACGACTTCAACAATCTCCTCGCCGCAATAACGGTCTTCACCGAGCTGGTATCCAGCGACCTCGCCGAGACCGACCCGCACCGCGATGATCTCGACCAGGTCCAGCAAGCCGTCCAACGAGCCCAGGGACTCACCCGGCAGCTGCTGGCGTTCAGCAAACGCCAGGTGCTGCAGCCGGTAATCCTCGATCCCAATACCGTCGTCAACTCTCTCGCCAGAATGCTCGGCCGATTGCTTGGGGAAGACATCGAGATGACGATCGAGCTGGAACCCGCCGCGGGGTTGATTCGCGTCGATCCGGGACAGCTCGAGCAGGTATTGGTAAATCTCGCCGTCAACGCCCGCGACGCGATGCCCACCGGAGGCAAGCTCACATTCGCGACCCGCCCAGCGAAGGGTGAGGTGATCATGACTGTCACCGACACGGGCACCGGCATGACCGACGCGGTCCGCGCTCGTGTCTTCGAGCCTTTCTTCACCACCAAGGAAGGCAAGGGCACGGGACTGGGACTCGCCACAGTCCATGGCATTGTCAGCCAGAGCGGCGGACGAATAGAGCTGACCAGCGAACTCGGTCGCGGTACCACCTTCAACATCATTTTACCGGCCGCCGAAGGGACGGCGAGCGCCGGCAAAGAGGTGCGAAATGAAGAAACTCCCCGGGGCCGCGAAACGATTCTCATCGTCGAGGACGAATCGGCTGTCCGCATGGCGGCGAAT
>DASXPG010000008.1:0-5552 GCA_036493755.1 Gemmatimonadales bacterium | reverse complement strand
ACGACGGCATCACCGGCATTACCATCGCTTCGTAGTTGAAATCGAAATTGAAGTTGAAGTCACCGTCAACGAAGTTGCGCCGGCGGCCATAGTTACCGAGGGCATCGGCGGCGGCGGCGCGCACACTGGCGGAGGGATCGTGCATTGCGGCGATCAGCTGTCCGGGGGCGTTGCGGTCATGCTGGCGGCCCAGGGTGCGGGCAGCCGCGGCGCGGACCACGCTGTCGTTGTCGGCGAGGGCGGTCTTCAGCGCATCGTACGCCGGCGCGAGGTGGGTCTTGGCGAGGATCCGGCCCGCGACGGCGCGCACGCAGGGATCGGCGTCGCGCAGACCAGCCGACAGCACCTGCACCGCACCGACGCTGCGCATGCTGCTCAGCGCCCAGCGCGCGGTCGAATCGGTCGGCACCTCATCGCCCTGCAGCACCATCAGCAGGCTCGAGCCGCCGTACTCATTGTTGCGCACCGCCTGCGTGACCAGCTGGCAGACCGGCTCGCTGACGCCGCGCACCGCGGCCAGCAGCCGGGTGGCGTTGGTGGCGTCGTCGGTCTCGATGGCGCCGCTGTTGGCGGCGCGGATGCGGGGGGTCGCGGCGGCGGCGGCGAGGGTAATCGCCAGCACCGGCAACAGGAATCGGGCGGTTCGGGACATGTTCGGCCTCTCGGGGAACGGACGTGTACCCTTCTGACGTCCGCACGCCCGAGAGGGTTGGTTGGCCTCGTCTAGTCCGCTCTCAGCGCGACAATGGGGTCGACTTTCGTGGCTCTGCGCGCGGGGATGTAGCTCGCCAGCATCGCCACGGCGATCAGCAGCAGCGAGATCGCGGCGAAGGTGATCGGGTCGCTGGTGCTGGTATTGAAGAGCATCTTGCGCATCACCCGGGTGACGCCGAATGACGCCGCGAGTCCGATCACCACTCCCAGCAACGCCAGCCGGGCTCCCTGCCCCAGCACCAGGCCCAGCACGTTGCTGGTATTGGCTCCGAGCGCGACGCGGACACCAAGCTCCCGGGCGCGCTGGGTGACGGTGTAGCTCATCACGCCGTAGAGACCGATCGACGCCAGCAGGAGCGCGACGCCGGCAAAGACGCCGAGGAGCAGCATGGCGAAGCGGCGCGGGCCGGTGGACTGCTCGATGAGGGCATCCATGGTGTTGACATTGGCCAGCGGGAGGTCGGCGTCGACCGAATGCACGGAGGCCCGGATAGCGTTGAGCATGGCATTCGGTTCGCCGGCGGTACGCACGGTGAAGCCCAGGAACGGCATGCCGACCTGGCCCAGTGGCCGGTAGACCTGCACCCGGGGATTGGCGTCGAGCCCCTCGTGCAGCGTGTGCCCGACCACGCCGACGATGGTGATCCAGTGCGCCGCGGTGTCGGTCGGATTGCCGTAGGTGATCCGCTTGCCCACGGCCGACTCGCTAGGCCAGTACTTGTGGGCCAGCTGGTCGTCGACGATCGCCACCAGCGGCGTCCCCAGGCGGTCGCCCTCGGTGAACTGGCGGCCGGCGATGAGGGGCGCCTTGATGGTCGGCAGGAAGTCGTTCGTCACCACGCGAATGTCGCCCCAGGGCCCGGGGGTCTTGGGGGGCGGGGTGAAACCCTCCACCGAGAAGCTGGCGCTCGACCAGTTTCCGCCGAAGGGGATGTTGGTGGTGCCGCCCGCCGATTTCACGCCGGGCACCGCGCCGATCGCGGCATCGAGCCGTTCGAGTGCCGCGATCCGCACCGTGTCGTTGCCGTACTTCGCCGCCGGCAAGACCACGACGAATGTCAGCAGGTGGTCCGGCTGGAATCCCGGAGAGATCGCCGTGAGGCGGGAGAAGCTGCGGAACAGCAGTCCGGCGCCGGCGAGGAGCGTGAGCGCCATCGCCACGGTCGTGACCACGAGCCCGCGACGCAGGGCGAGGCTGCTGCGCTGGCCCGACGACCCGCGGCCGCCTTCCTTCAATGACTCGTGCAGATCGCCGCGCGCTACCTGGATCGCCGGCATCATGCCGAAGAGCAAACCGGTGAGCAGCGAAACCACCAGTGCAAAGCCGAGCACCTTCCCATCCACGCCGACTTCTCCGGCCGGCGGCAGGTTGGCGGCGTTGAGCGACAACAGCGCCGGCACGCCCCAGATCGCGAGCAGCAATCCCAGAATGCCGCCCCCCAACGCGAGCATGACGCTCTCGGTGAGCAGCTGGCGGACCAGTCGCGTGGGCGAGGCGCCCAGCGCGACCCGCACCGCGATTTCGCGGCCCCGCGCCGCCGTGCGCGCCAGCTGGAGATTGGCGACGTTGGCGCAGGCGATCAACAGCACGAAGCCGACCGCGCCTAACAGCACCAGCAGCGCAGGCCGCAGATTCTGCACGGCGTCCTCGTTGAGCGACGTGACCTGGAGATCCCAGTCGCTCGAATAGCTGTTGGGGAATCCGTTGCGCAGCTGCACCGCGTAGTCGTGCATCTTCTGCTGCGCCTGCTGAACGCTCACGCCCGGCGCGAGCCGGCCGATGAAGTTCAGGAATTCGTTGGTCCGCCGGTTGTCGCCGAAATCGGTGGGCTGGAAGACGATCGGCGTGAAGAGCTGGGTCGCGCGGCCGAAGAAGTCCTTGAAGGTCGCGGGCATGATGCCGACGATCTGATAGCTCTCCGAGTTGAGCGAGAGCGACTTTCCGACCACGGCGGGATTGCCGCCGAACTTCTCTTTCCAGAAGCCGTAGGTCAGCACCACGACATGGTTGTGTCCGTCTTCGGCCTCGTCGGCGCGAATGGCCCGGCCGTGCAGTGGCGCCACGCCCAGCGTCGCGAAGTAATCGCCCGATACGCGCTCCACCACCACCCGCTCGGGGTCGCCGGTACCGGTGAGGTTCATCGCCGCGCCGGTCTGGACCGCCGCCTTTTCGAAGATGTCCTTGCGGGCGCTGTAGTCGCGGAACCCGGGGACCGACACATTCGCCCGAAGGTTGTTGAGCGACGGATAGAAATGGTTGACGTCCACCAGCCGGTCCGGCTGGGCATACGCCAGCGGCTTGAGGAGCACCGCGTTGAGGACCGAGAAGATCGCCGTGTTGGCGCCGATTCCCAGTGCGAGCGTGCACACCGCGATCGCCGTGAAGGCGGGACTGCCCTTCAGCGAGCGGAAGGCGTAGCGGATGTCCTGGATGAGCCGTTCCATCTATTCACTCCTCAAAGCGATCATGGGATCGGTGTGCGCGGCACGACGCGCCGGCAGCCAGCAGGCCGCCAGTGCGACGAGCCCGAGCAGCGCGGTGACGAAGCCGTAGGTAGCGGGATCGGTAGCGGTGATGTCGTAGAGCAATCGAGTCAGGAGGCGCGAGAGCAGGAACGCGCCGAAGACACCGGCGATCAACCCCAGGCCAACGGGTTGCATTCCCTGCCCGACCACGAGTCGCAGCACGTCGCCGGCACCCGCACCCAGAGCCACGCGGATACCCAGCTCGGTGGTGCGCTGCGCCACGACGTAGGCGACCACGCCGTAGATGCCGACGGCGGCGAGCACCAGCGCCAGCGCCGCAAACACGCCGATGAGCGTCGCGGTGAAGCGCGGCGCGGCGATCGAGCGGGAGACCACATCCTCCAGCGTCCGAACATCGGAGGCCGCGAGCCCCCGGTCGAGCTCCGCGATTACCGCCCGCACCGGGCCGGCCAGCAGCGCTGGATCGCCGGCGGTGCGGATGGTCAAGGTCATCGAGCGCGCCAGCACCTGCGAGTCGGGCGAGGTGAGGAAGTGCTGCATCAGCGGCAGGTACATCTCCGCCCGCGCCTGCTCGGTGAGGCCGCGATGATGGACATCGCCGACGACGCCGACCACGGTGCGCCAGGTCGAATCGCAGGGACAGGTGATGCGCATCCGCATCCCGATCGGATCGCGGCCGCCGAAATATTTCTGCACCGTGGCTTCGTTGATCAGGATCACCGGCCCGCCGCCCATCCCTTCGCGGTCGGCGTCGGTGAGGAACCGGCCGCGCTTCAGCGGGATGCCGAGCACTTTGAAGTAGTCGTTGGTGGCCACCTGGAGATCGACCGGCGTCCCCTGGTTGGGCGGCGGCGTATAGCCCTCGATCTGGGTGCCCCAGTCGCCGCGCACGCCGGCCAGCGGAAGTCCAGCCACGGCGCCAACATCCGCGACCGCGGGGATGGCGCGCAGCCGCTCGAAGAGCCGGTCGTAGAAGCTGCGCAATGAGGTGCGGGTCGGATACGTCGCCGCCGGCAGCGAGATCCGCATGGTCAGCACGCCGCGCGGATCGAATCCCGGATTGACGCTCGCCAGGCGGGCGAAGCTACGGGTGAGCAGACCCGCGCCGATGACCAGGACCACCGCCAGCGCGACCTCGGTGCCGATCAGCACCCGGCGGAAGCGCTGCCCCTGGGCGCCTAACGTGACGCTGCGGGTCGCCGCTCCCTGAAGATCCTGGCGATGTCCGTACCGGATCAGCTGCCACGCCGGCACCAGTCCGAAGGCAATGCCGGTGACCAGCGACAAGCCCAGCGTGCCCAGCAGGACCCAGGCGTCGATATGGATCGCCTCGGCACGCGGCAGGCTGCTGGGGTTGATCGCGGGTATCGCCGCGACCCCCCAGGTCGCCAGCAGCAGGCCCGCCGCGCCGCCCAGGACCGCCAGGAGCGTGCTCTCGGTCAGCAGCTGCCGGATGACGCGACGGCGGCCGGCGCCTAACGCGGTGCGGATCGACAACTCGCGCTGCCGCGCTTCGCCGCGCGCCAGGAGCAGATTGGCGACGTTGCCGCAGGCGATGAGCAGCACCAGCGCGACCGCGCCCAGCAGGAGCAGCAGCGCCGGGCGGACCTTGCCGAGGATCTCGTCCCGCAGCGTTACCAGCGTGACCCCGAACTCGCCCATCCCGGCGTACTGCGGATTGTCGTTCTTCATGCGGGCGACGAACTGATCGAGAAGGACCTGCGCGCGGACCGGATCGACCCCGTCCTTCAGCCGCCCCGCGGCCAGGTATCCATGGCTTCCGCGCTCGTTGGGATCGGGCGGGCCCAGCCGGAGCGGCACCCAGATCTGGGTCCGCTCCTCCCCGGCGAAGTCGTCGGGGAGCCGGAACGCTTCCGGCATGATCCCCACGACGGTGAAGGGCCGGGCACTGAGCTGGATGGTCTTGCCGATGATGCCGCGGTCGCCGGCAAAGTGGCGTTTCCAGACGCCTTCACCGAGGATGACCGCGGGCGCTCCGTTCGGCGCATCCTCGTCGGCGTTGAAGGTGCGGCCGGCGATCGGCTTGACCCCGAGCACCTCGAAGAGGCTCGCCGTCACCACACCGGTCGGCAGCCGCTCGGCGTTGTCGCCGGCGCCGGTCAGCGTCAGCGCGGCACCGCTCCAGGCTCCGACGGAGCTGAAGATCTGCCGCTGGGCCGCGTAGTCGTAGTACTCCGGCGATGAGACCCAGGTGCGGTCCCAACCGCGCCAGTGACTCCACAGCATCACCGAGGCGTCGGGCGCGGCGTAGGGAAGCGGACGCCAGAGCATGCCGCGCAGCACGCTGAAGATGGCGCTGTTGGCGCCGATGCCTAACGCCAGCGTGATGA
>DASXPG010000007.1:0-23018 GCA_036493755.1 Gemmatimonadales bacterium | reverse complement strand
TCGGCGGCGGCGCGGATGACCGCGCCGTGACGATGGACCCAAGGAGTTTGATGTCTTTTCCCACCATGCGCCCGGCTTCGAAACAGCCGCCGGTGCACGCGCCCAACGCAGCAATGCTGATCGATTTCGACAACGTGACGATGGGGATCCGGTCGGATCTCCAGGTAGAGCTGCGGCGGCTGATGAACTCGGAGATCATCCGGGGCAAGGTCGCGGTGCAGCGAGCCTACGCCGATTGGCGCCGTTACCCGCAGTACATCGTGCCGCTGTCGGAAGCCTCGATCGACCTGATTTTCGCCCCCGCATTCGGCTCCAACAAGAAGAACGCCACCGACATTCGCCTGGCGATCGACGCACTGGAGCTGATCTTTACCCGGCCGGAGATCGGCACCTTCATCCTGCTCAGCGGTGACAGCGACTTCAGCTCGCTGGTGATCAAGCTGAAAGAGTACGGCAAGTACGTCATCGGCGTCGGTATCCGCGAATCATCGTCGGACCTGCTGATCCAGAATTGCGACGAGTACTTCTCCTATAACGAGCTGGCCGGACTCACCCGCGTCGGCGACGAGGAAATCGAGCGTCGCGATCCGTGGGAGCTGGTGGTCGACGCCATTCTCGAGATGAAGAAGCGCAGCGACGTCATGCGCTCCGACCGCCTCAAGCAGGTGATGCAGGAGATCGATCCTTCCTTCGACGAGAAGAACGTCGGCATGAGCCGCTTCTCGAAGTTCGTCGAGGATGCGCGCCGCCGGGGGCTCATCACCGCGGTGAAGCTCGAGAACGGCCAGTACGAGGTCGATCTCGGCGACAAGGCGCCAGGCGGCGACAACGCGCTGCCGCCGGTTCCCGGTGGCACCGAGGATCGCCAGAGCCGCGAGCGCGCCGCCGAAGACAACCGCGAGCCGCGCAGCCGCGGCGGACGCGGCCGCAGGGGCCGGGGCGGACGCGGAGAGCGCGAAGGTTCGAGCCCGGCGGAAACCGCCGGTTCGGGGATGCCGCTCAACGAAGCATTCGAGCTTCTGAAGCGCGCCCTCACCGAGCTCGGTGCCAAGAATGGCACGCCGGAAGGTGAAGACAAGATTCGCGAGCTGATGACGACGATGCATCCCGACAAGACCGAAGAGATCCTGACGCATCGTCCGCGGTTCGGCCGCTTCCTCAAACAGGCGCAGGACGCGCGCATCGTCACCATCACCAAGACACCGCAGGGTTACGAAGTCGGGCTTCGGGCCGGCGTCGAGGCGGCGCCCGCCGCGAATGCGGCGGCTCCCGCGCCGCCGCTGGAAGAGCCGAAGGAAGAGAAGCGCGGGCGTGGCCGTGGTCGCGGCAGGGGTCGTGGCAGCGAGGAGAAGGCTGCCCCGCGCGATACCAGCGCCTCGTCGGCACCGGCTGAAAAGGCCGAGCCGGCCGCGGCGCCCGTCGTCGTGGCGCCCTCTGCGCCGCGTGGGATTCTGTACCGGCGCGGCTCCAAGACGGGCCGTTCCGCGGCGACGGTGCCGCTGATCGGTGTCGTGGATCTCGGCGAGCCGGCGGCCGCCACTCCGGCGGAGAAGAAGCCGCGGGCCAAGCGGCCCTCGCGCTCCGGTGGCCGGAAGAGCAGTGGTGGCCGGCCCAAGAAGAAGGGGCCGGCCCGGGAAGGATGAACCCCGAGCCGCTCCCCGATGCGTTTTTCGCGCGCGACGCCACCAGCGTCGCGCGCGATTGTTTGGGGCGCCTTCTGGTCTCGACGATCGGCGGCGTGCGCACGATCGTGAGGGTGGTCGAGGTCGAGGCGTACACCGGCCCCCGGGATCCCGCGAGTCATGCCGCCGACTGGCATCGCAGCCCGCGCAACGAAATCATGTACGGCCCGCCGGGATTCGCGTACGTCTACTTCACCTACGGCATGCACTGGTGCGTGAACCTCGTCGCGGCGCGGACCGGGTATCCCTCCGCGGTTCTCATTCGCGCCGGCGAGCCGCTGGAAGGGATCGAGGTGATGCGCGAGCGGAGGGGCGGTGTGAGCGACCGGCTGCTCGCGTCGGGGCCGGCGCGTCTCACCCAGGCGATGGGGATCACCCACGCGATGAACGGCCAGAATCTGCGCGCCGCGCCGCTCTGGCTGGCCGCCGGCGAAAGGGTGTCGGCAGCCTGGTGCCGGCGCGGTCCGAGGATCGGAATCAGCAAGGCGAAGGAGCGGAGGCTGCGCTTCTTCGTCAAAGACTGCGTACATGTGAGCCGTTGAGGCGCAAAAAAGGCCCCGCGATATCGCGGGGCCTTCTGCCATTCGACTGTTCGCGGAGTGCCTATCTGCGATTGGTCGGGTCGTTCTCTTTCGCGCCGAGGAAGGCATAGCGGATGCCGCCCTGGATGGTCATGGCGCTGCCGGCGAGGAGGAAGTCGCGGCCCTGCGACGTGAAGCTGTAGTTGGCGAAGATCGCGGCCTTCTTGCCCATGCGATACTGCGCGCCGGCGATGATGTGCATGAACCCACCCGAGGCCGCCGCGCTCACGTTGTTCTGCGTCGCCTGGCTGAAAGGCACCTGGGTGGTGCGCGCGTTGGTCAGTGTCTCGATCACGAAGCCGCCGCCGATGTATGGCTGGAGCTGCTTGTCGCCGATGATGGCCACGACGTCGATCTGGATCTGCCGCATGCCGTCGAAGCTCACCGCGTTGTTGGTCCCCGAGAGTCCCTTCACGGCGAAGGTATCGGCAGCCCCGGTGAAGGACTGGTCGTAGCCGATGTGCAGCGCGACGCGGCGCGCCGTGATCAGCCACTCGGCGCCGGCTTCGCCGGTGAACTGGCGGCCGCTGGTCGGCAGGGTGTACGACACCATGCCCGCGCGGGCGCCCCAGAACCAGCGATACTGCCAGTCTTCGACCCGCTGTGCTTTGAGCGGGGCGGCGGCCAGCACCATCATCGCGGCGCCGAGCAGGATCCGATGTCGAGCCATTCTACCTCCCAGTCGCGGGATTCCCGGCCGCGGTGGCGGCACGGGCGGCCGCTCCGTACAAAATCGCATTGGTCAGAAGCCGGAACGTTCCGTGTGTCTGCCCCCGATGCTGGGGGCGGAAACCAAACAGGATCACCCGGCCCTGCCGCGTCGGAGCGTCGATCAGCGCGGCGCGGCCCGAGAGTACTTCGGGGCCGTTCACATAACCCGACATCAGCGGGTTACGGCCCACCGGGTACGACATCACCACCTTTGCCCCCGGACCGGCCTCGAGGATGGTGCTCGAGATGAAGTAGATCGCCGCCGACGTGTCCATTCCGGACGCGAGCGGGTGACCCCGGTCCACAACGGTCTCGAAAATAGAACCCGGGGCATAAAAGCGAAATACTGAATTGGTGTCCCGGCCTGTGGAAGCCGGTGCGGCGGCGGGATCTGCGCCCTCGTCGGTGCCCCGCGAGGTGCGTATGGCCCGGGCCGGAGCACCGAGCCGGTCGATGGCGAAGCGGCTGGCTTCATCGAGGGCGATCACCGTCCCGCCTTCGTCGAGAAACCGGCGCAAAGCGTCTGTCCCCGCCGTTCCGAGGCCGCCGGTGTACTGCGCCGGCGCGGTCCCGGCGCGCCGGCCGTTGGCGATCGCCGCCTCGGTTTCCGAGGGCAGGATGACGACGTCGAACTGCGCCCGCAACCCGCCCTGGCGCAGGGTCGAGTCGGTGACGGTGACGTAACTCACCCCAAGCTGCTCGAAGACCCAGCGCGTCCAGCCTTCGTCCATCGACCCATTCCAGGACTTGTAGACCGCCACGCGCGGGGTATGCGTCACTCGTAAGGCACCCCCGCCCAGGTCGGCGCGGCGCACCGCCGGCGCGGTAAAGCCGAATTGGCGCGCCGAGTTGTCGATTGCGCCCCGCGCCCCGCGGACCACCAGCGTCCCCGCCGGCCAGTCGCCGGTCTCGGCATGGAACGGGTGGGTCGCGATTTCGACCGATCCACCGGCCGCGAGCGCGCGCCAGACCGCGGTGATGTGCCCCTCCGAGCGATTGTCGAGAAGGACGATGTCGCCGCGGCCGGTCACCGATCCCGGGGTGACGACGGCGGTATCGATGCGCTCCAGGTCGAGGGCGCCAAGGGGCTGCATCAACGAGTCAACCGCGAGCCCCATCTGGAGCCCAAGCGTCCAGCCCGCGACATCGTACGGCACCGCCGGCGGTCCGCCGGGATAGATGCGCCGGTCGGGGTAATTCTGCCGCTCCAGGAGATCCTTCACATGGGCGCGGAAGGGCTGGTCGAGCCGGACGACGTATGAACCGGCGGCGTAGTGATGTCCCTCGGCGTCGAAGGCGGTCCGCGCCCGGTGGACCTCGACGCCAGCCGCGATGAGCAGATTCGCGAGCAGCGCGCGCCGCTCCGGATCGCCCGCGCCGTCTTCGGGCAACACGAAGGCGTACGGCGCGTGCTGGCCGGCGGCGATGGAATTGCGGCCGACGGTGACGAAGCGCTGGACGAACGACTCGCGCTGCTCGGAGACCAGGTCCACCAGCGAGATGCTGGTGATCAACTCGTAGTCCACGATGTCGCGCAGGTGCCAGCAGCCCGGTGTCCAGGGCGCCGGAAAGTTGATGCCCATCGCCGGCTGGCGGAGCTCGCGCGCGGTAAAGCAAGCCGGGGTGGCGATGCGCGCGCTCGCGGCCTCGGTGAGCAGTCCGACCATGTTGTGACGAGCAGGAACCGTCCGCGCCCCGCCATGCCACCACATGTCATAACGCTCCTGATGCGCGCCGCCGGTCTTGCCGGCGTCGAGCAGTGCTTCACCCATGGTGCTGCCGATGAGGTTGATCCCGCCGAGCACCGCGGGATCGATGTTCGGATCCACCGGGTCGCTGAAGGGGGGCATCGTCAGGCGGCTGCCCGTGCCGCCCTGCTGATGGACGTCGTAAAACACTTCGGGAAACCATTGCTTGTACAGGACCTTCGTCAGCATCCGGGTTTCCGGCTGCGTCAGCATGTACCAGTCGCGGTTGTCGTCGTGGCCGACATAGGGATGATAGAGCCAGGGCGGGTTGGTGCCGTCCCACTGTGTGCCACGCGATTGGCGGTACCAGTCGCCGACGATATCGATGCCGTCGGGATTGGCGGACGGTACCAGCAGGACCACGACGTTCTTCAGCTCGCGGGCGAGCGCCGTGTCGGTAACCAGGCGATAGGCCAGCTCCATCGACATCTGGCTGGCGCCGATCTCCGTGGAGTGGATCGAGCAGTTGATCACGATGACCGCTGGACTCGCGCCGACCAGCCGCGCTTCTTCGCCGGCGCTGAGCGTGCGCGGGTCGGCGAGCCGGTGCTGATTGGCCATCAGCTGATCGCGGCGCGCCAGGTTGGATGGATCGGAGATGGTGACGAGGAGGTAGGGCCGGTTCTGCGTGGTCGGGCCCAGGGTGTCGACGCGAATCTTGTCCGACGCCGCGGCCAATCGGGTGAAGTAGTCGCCGATCTGCCGCCACGACGCTAACTGTGAGTCGGCTCCAACCCGAAATCCGAGTACCGACTCCGGGGTGGGGATTTGGGCTTGAAGACTTGAAGGCGGAAGAAAGGGGAGAAAAGGGAGAAACGGGAGAAGTGCCGTGCACAGCAAACGGCAAACCACTTGGCGTCCTGGCGCCTGCACACTACTCCGCACCGGGTTCCTGATTCGCATCTAGATCACTCCTAGTTTCTTACCAACTTTCTTGAATGCTTCCAATGCCTGCTCGAGATGCGCCTTGGTGTGCGCGGCACTCACCTGGCACCTGACTCGTGCGTGACCCTGCGGCACAACCGGATATCCGAATCCCGTCACGAACACGCCCTCATCGAGCAGCATCTCGCTCATCTTGATCGCCCGTGCCGTCTCGCCGAGGATCACCGGAATGATCGGGGTGTCGCCGGCGAGCGGCTTGAAGCCGGCCTCGGTGAGCGCGTTGCGGAACCAGACCGCATTTTCGCGCAGCTTCTTCACCAGCTCGGGATGCGCCCGGGTGTACTCGACTGCTTCCAGCGCGCTGGCCGCGACCGTGGGTGGCAGGGCATTCGAGAAGAGCTGCGGACGGGAGCGCTGGGTCAGATAATCGCAGAGCGCGGCCGAGCCGGCGGTGAAGCCGCCCGCGGCGCCGCCCAGCGCCTTTCCCAGGGTGCTGGTGATGATGTCGACCTGACCATGAACCCCGAGGTGCTCCGCCGTCCCGCGGCCGGTCGCTCCGAGCACGCCGGTGGCATGGGAATCGTCAACGCAGACGACCGCGTCGAAGTCCTTTGCCAGCTGGAGGATATCCGGCAGCCTCGCGATGTCCCCTTCCATAGAGAAGATGCCATCGGTGATCACCAGCCGGGTGCGGGCGCTCTTCGCCGCCTCCAGCTTGGCCTTGAGGTCGTCCATGTCGGAGTGTTTGTAGACCGCCGTCTGGCACTTGGTAATGACTTTGCCAAGGCGGATGCCGTCGATGATCGAGGCGTGGTTGAGCTGGTCCGAAATGACCGCATCCTGCTCGCCGAGGATCGTCGCCATCAGGCCTTCATTGGCGTTCCAGCAGCTCACGTAGGTGAGCGACGCCTCGGTGCCGACGAAGCTCGCCAGCGCCGCCTCCAGCTCCTTGTGGATCGCGAAGGTGCCGCAGATGAAGCGCACCGAGCCGGTGCCGGCGCCGTAGCGGTTCAATCCGTCGTGGCCGGCTTCGACGACGCTGGTGACATTGCAGAGGCCGAGATAGTTGTTGGAGGAGAGCACCAGCACGTCGCCGCGGCCCTTCATCTTGACGACCGGCCCCTGCGGCGACTCGAGGTAGTTGAGGCGCTTGTAGACGCCATCCTTTCTGAACGCATCCAGCTCTCCCTGGAGCCGGGTTTCCAGCGTCGAATTCATGGCGTCACTTTCCGATGTCGAGGATGACCTTGCCGGCGTCGCCGCTCTTGATGGCGGCGAGGGCGTCGTCGATCTGCTCCAGCGGGAAACGGTGGGTGATGACGGGCCGCGGATCGAAGATCCCCGACCGCAGGAAGCGCTGCATCTGATTCCAGGTCTCGTACATCTTCCGGCCGATCACGCCGTAGACCGTGATCCCCTTGAAGATGACTTCGGTCGCCCAATTCACCGACACTTCGTGCGAAGGGATTCCGAGCAGCTGGACCCGGCCGCCGTAGCGCACCAGATGGAAAGCGGTATGGAGCGCCGCGGGCGCGCCGGACATCTCGCATACCACGTCGGCGCCGTTTCCTTCCGACAGCTCGAGCACCGCCGCCTCGACGTCGGCGCCGGGGCGCAGGGTGCGGGTCGCGCCCATGTCGCCGGCCAGCTCGAGCCGGCGCGGATTGACGTCCACCGCGATCACGGCGCGCGCCCCGGCGGCCTTGGCGATCCCCACCGCGAAGCAGCCGATCGGCCCGCAGCCCAGGACCAGCACTACGCTGCCGGGGATGTCGGCGGTCAGAACGGTGTGGAAGCCGTTGCCCATCGGATCCATGATGGCGCCGATTTCCGTCGGAATGCCGTCGAGGCGCATCACGTTGGTGGCGGGCATTGCGATGAATTCGGCGAAGGCGCCGTCCCGGTCAACCCCGATGATCTTCGTCTTCTGGCAGATGTGGCCGTTGCCGGTGCGGCACTGGAGGCAATGGCCGCAGATGATGTGGCCTTCGGCGGTGACGAGGTCGCCGGTCTTGAACTCGCCGCCGACGGCGCTGCCGATCTCGACAATCTCCCCGGCGAACTCGTGGCCGAGCACCAGCGGCGGCTTCACGCGGCCCTGCGCCCACGCATCCCACTCGGCGATGTGGAGGTCGGTGCCGCAGACGCCGGCGTTTTTCACCTTGATGAGAACGTCCGCGGGGCCGCAGACCGGCTTCGGAACATCGCGAACGACGAGCCCGGGTCCGGGCGACGGCTTGACGATGGCTTTCAATGTTGTTCTCGGAAAAACCTAGCGAGCGAGAAGTGGGAAGGCAAAACTCGCGCCACGAAAAGTATTGACCCGGCGAGCATGGCTTATATATTCGCGTGCAAGGCGTTACGTGCCATCAGCGGAGAGAAAACTGGTTGGCAGTATCCCGTCGGGAATTCCTCAAGAATAGTTCGGCCGCGTTGGCGACCATTGGCGTCGTCACAAATCGCGCCGGTCAAGCCGTCTCCGCTCCCCAGAACAATCTACCGCAGGCCGACGCATCGGTTCGCGAAATGGCCATGCTCGCGCTCGATACCGCGAAGAGCGCGGGCGCGTCCTACGCCGATGTGCGCGTCTCCAGCGCCCAGTCGCAGTCGGTCGCGTCGCGCGAAGATCGCATCACCAACCTCTCCGACACCGAGACGATGGGCTTCGGCATCCGGGTGCTGGTCAACGGCGCCTGGGGGTTCGCGGCGAGCCGGGACCTCACCCGCAACGAGGTTCAGCGTGTCGCCCGGGTCGCGGTTCAGCAGGCCCGAGCCAATCGCCGCGCCATGCAGCGTCCCATCGTCCTCGCCCCGGTGGACCCGGTGCCGGATGGACGCTGGGCCGCCAACGTCCGGATCGATCCGTTCACGATCCCGATCGAAGAGAAGGCCGCGCTGTTGCTGCGGGCCAACAGCGAAGCGCTGAAGGTCCAGGGCGCACGCTTCGTCAATTCGGCGATGTTCTTCCTGAAGGACGAGCGCACCTTCGCCAGCACCGACGGCACGTTCACCGTCCAGCGCCTGGTCCGTTCGCAGCCCACGATGAACATCACCGCCGTCGCCGCGGACCAGTCGGACTTCCAGACCCGGAACTCGAACGAGATCCCGCCCCGCGGACAGGGGTGGGAGCACGTCCTCGACGCCGACCTGGTGACCAAGGCGCCGATCTGGGCACAGGAAGCGGTGCAGAAGCTCGGCGCGAAGTCGGTCGATCCCGGCCGTTACGACCTCGTCCTCGATCCATCGCACCTCTGGCTGACCATCCACGAATCGATTGCCCACCCCACCGAGCTCGACCGGGCCATGGGCTACGAAGCCAATTACGCCGGGACCAGCCACCTCGCTCCGCCGGCCGACATCATCAACAAGTTCCGGTTCGGCCAGGACATCATGAACATCCAGGCCGACCGCCGTCAGGATGGCGGACTCGCCACCACCGGCTGGGACGACGAAGGTGTCCCTGCCGACCAGTGGCTGCTGATCAAGAACGGCATCGTCAAGGATTACCAGACCACCCGCGAACAGGCCGGCTGGATCTCCGACCTGACCGGCAATACCCGGTCGCACGGTTGCTCGTACGCCCAGAACTGGTCCGATGTGCAGTTCCAGCGGATGCCCAACGTGTCGCTGCTGCCCGGCGAGAACGATCACGTCCTCGAGGACATCATCGGCTCGGTCGACCACGGCATCTACATCAAGGGCGACGGCGCCTTCTCGATCGACCAGCAGCGCTACAACATGCAGTTCGGCGGCCAGGCGTTCTGGGAGATCCGCAACGGCCGCCTCGCCGGGGTGCTGAAGGACGTCACCTACCAGGCGCGGGCTCCGGAATTCTGGAATTCGATGGACATGATCGGCGGGCCGCGGTCCTATTTCATGGGCGGCGCCTTCAATGACGGGAAGGGCCAGCCGAGCCAGTCCAATGCGGTGAGCCACGGCTGCGTGCCGGCGCGCTTCCGCAATGTCGCGGTGATCAACACCGGCCGGCAGCGTTGAGCATTCTCTCGCAGAGCGAGGCCCAGGCGCTGACCCAGCGTGTGCTCGGGATGAGCCACGCCGATGAGTGCCGGGTCAACATCACCTCCGGCATCCAGGCCAATACGCGCTGGGCCGACAACGGCGTCTCGACCTCCGGCGACGCGACCAACGACACCATCAATATCCGTTCGAGCTTCGGGCACCGGTCGGGGAGCGCCAGCACCAACATCCTGACCGACGAGGGACTGCGCCACGCCGTCGACATGAGCGAGCGCATCGCGCGGCTCTCCCCCGAGGATCGCGAGTTCGTCTCCGAGCTGGGACCGCAGACCTATCGCGATGTGCCGGCCTTCTTCGACGGCACCGCCAATCTCGACCCGACGCGCCGTGCCGAGGCCGCCAACGTCTGCATCGAGACGGCGCGCCGCGGCAACATGACCACGGCCGGTTTCCTCGAGCTCCAGGCCGGCGCGCAGGCGGTCGCCAACAACCGTGGCCTCTTCGCCTATCACCGCGCGACGTCGTTCGCGATGACCAACACGGTGCGCACCCAGGGCGGGACCGGCTCCGGCTGGGCTGGTACGGCGCACAATGACTGGAGCAAGGCGCGTCCGGCCGAGCTGGCCGAGACCGCGGCTCGCAAGGCGCAGGCCTCGCAGAATGCCGTGGCCATCGAGCCCGGCCGCTACACCGTCGTGCTCGAGCCGACCGCCGTCGCCAATCTGCTCGGCTTGATGGTGTTCGCGATGCAGGCGCGCGGCGCTGACGAAGGCCGCTCCTTCTTTTCAAAGCGGGGCGGCGGCAACAAGATCGGCGAGCAGGTGGTGGCGCAGAATGTCACTATCGAGTCCGACCCCTGGGACGCCGATCTCCTCTCGGCGCCCTTCGGCCCGGACGGCCAGCCCAACAAGCAGAACACCTGGATCGAAAACGGCGTCGTGAAGAATCTGATTTACGATCGCTACTGGGCGTCGCAGAAGAATGTCGAGCCCACCGGATTTCCCGCCGGGCTCAAGATGATGGGCGGCGATACGTCGTTCGAAGATCTCATCAAGGGCACCGAGCGCGGCGTGCTGGTCACGCGATTCTGGTACATCAGACCGCTCGATCCGCGAACGATCCTCTTCACGGGACTCACTCGAGACGGTACGTTCCTCATTGAGAATGGAAGAATTTCGCATCCGGTGAAGAACATGCGCTTCAATGAGAGCCCGGTAACGATGCTGAACAACCTGGAAGCGATGGGCCGGCCGATTCGTGTTTCAGCGAGCGAGTCCGGCGACGTCGGGCAGGCGGTCGTCGTGCCGCCGATCCGGACGCACGACTTCAACTTCCAGTCTATCAGCGACGCTGTGTAGGACCTGCCAGGCACTACGGCCTGGCTGGCTGTCCAACCCCTTCAAGGAGGCCCTCGTGGCTGCCAAGAAGAAGAAGGCCGCGAAGAAGACGGCCAAGAAGAAGAAGAAGTAGTTTTTGCTGCACAGGGGCCGGCGAAGGTTGCCGGCCCCGCGCAGTTAGTGACGCCTGCCCTCGACCCGTTCCCTATATTTGGGCGATGATCCTCCGGGATGAGCGGACCGGGACCGAGCATACCGTTCCCCCCGAAGGGGTTCGGCTCGGCCGCGACCCATCTCTCGAAATCATTTTCCCCGAAAGCGAAGATGTCGTCTCCGGGATCCATGCCCAGGTCATCAGGCACGACGACGAATCCTGGTGGCTCGAAGATCTCGGCAGCACCAACGGCACCTGGCTGAACGGCCAGCGCCTCACCGAGCCGGCCCGGCTCAATACCGGAATGAAGTTCAGCCTCGGCCAGCGCGGGCCGGTGCTGAGAGTACAGGTTCCCGGCGAGCTCGCGCGAACCCAGGCCGAGCCGGCGATCAACCTCGGGCTGCCGGGCGTACGACTGCGTCGGGTGAAGGGCGGCGAGGACCTGGCTGCCACCGGACCCGAGATCGTCATCGGGCGCTCGGCGAGCTGCCAGATTCCGCTCCGCACCGTTGCCGACACCGTCGTATCGAAACGGCATGCGAGCATCACCTTCGACGGCTTCGGCAACGGCTTCGTCGCCGACCTCACCAGCCGCAATGGGACCTACCTGAACGGCGCCGCGGTGCAAGGCCGGATGCGCATCCATCTCGGCGACCGGCTGATGCTCGGTTGGCAGGGACCGATGTTCGAAGTGCGGCTGATCGGCACGGAGCAGCTCCCCGAAGGACAGGGCGCGCCTTACGACCCCGATCGCGAGCCGCGCAAGAGCCTGGGCGGGATGGTGGCGGTGGCCGAGAGCGAGGCGAAGGTCGGATCGAAGCGGATCCGCACCGGCGTCTTCATGAAGTCGATGGCGCGCCAGCTTGCCACCGAGTCATCGCCGGGCTTTCGCATCGCGATTGCGGCGGCCTTTGTCCTGCTGCTCGGGGTCGTAGGCGTGATCTGGCGTCAGTCGGTGTTGCGCGACGAAGAGGCGCAGCGGCAGATCCTCCAGGCCGAGCAGGACTTCGCGCGCCGGATGCAGCACGCCGATTCCATCCAGAAGCAGTCCAGCACCGAGCTCGACACACTGCGGGCCCAGCTGGAGACTGCGCGGCGCAACTCCGTGAGCCGGTCGGTTCTCGACAGCCTGGAGAGGCGGTTGCACCAGCAGGAGTCTCTGGCGACCGCGGCAGCGCAGGCGCAGCCCAACCCGCAGGGCGCGCCGGCGACATCAGCCGGCGTTCACGACTTCACCGACGTCGCGCGTGATAACGGCCGCGCCGTGGGCCTCGTGATCGTGCGCTTCGCCGCCGATTCGGTAATGGGAAGCGGTTTCGCGATCACGCCGTCGGGGTACTTCGTCACCAATCGTCACGTGGTGCAGTCGGAGAACCACGACACGCCGCGACAGATCATCGTGGTGATGGCCGAGACCAATGTGCCGTTGACGGCAGACGTGGTTTCGGTAAGCAGCGTGCAAAGCCAGGACGTGGCGATTCTCAGAGTCCGCGGCTATCACGGCCCCGCGGTGAGAGCGGTCGACTGGACCGGCCGCGACGCGACCCAAGGCGCGCCCGCCGTGATGCTGGGGTTTCCCTTCGGGACCAGCATGGCGGTCGATCAGGGCGGCTACATCCACTCGACGCTGTTTTCGGGTGCGATTGCGCAAACCGGCGAGTGGATCCGGTTCAGCGGGAGTACTTACGCTGGTGTGTCGGGGAGTCCGGTCTTCAACCTGGCGGGGGAAGTCATCGCCGTGCACTTCGGCGCTCCGCGCGAAGGCGCGGGACTCGGGATCAGCGTCCCGATGAGCAAGGTCCGGCGATGGTTACCGCCGGACGCGCGAACCGAGCTCGGCCTCTAAGCCTCGAGTCGCTCGGATGCGGGCATTTCATCCTCATTCGCCCAATACCACATCATGATTCGCGGCGCGGCCAGCGTGTGGCCGCCGTCCTGGATGACGATCCCCAGCGGCTCGTGTCCGAAGGTCGTGGTGCTCATGGCTTCGCTCTCCTTCTATTTGGACTCGCGCACGGCGAGCCTCCGCGATCGTTAGATGCACGCCGCGTGCCTTGATGGGCCATTCGTAAGTAATTGATTTAGAAAGAGTTACTGCCTATTGTGATTCCGGCCAACTCGCTCTTCGTGTCATTCTGACACAGCAGTATCCGTGGCGATCTGACTCGGGGCTGGCTTGATCGCCGTGAAGCCAAGGTTGCGAGGCTTGCGGGTCGAGGGCGCGGGATCGCGCTGGATTTCCCAGTCACCGTAGAGGGTCCGGAGGGCGTCGCTCGAGAGTCTGACGTCGGAGCCTCGGGCCGGATTTGCCGGCATGATCGCATGTCGGCCCGAGGCCGGCGTGACCGACTTCAGTCGCTCGATCAGCGCCGCGCGCTCGCTCACCGGCACCGAAACAAGGGCGCCGGTCTCGATCACGCAGGCGACGAACCACGAGAAAGGCTCGAAGCGCTCGAGTTGGACGACGGTGCATTCGATGGCCGCGCCCAGTTGTTCGGTGACGGCGCGATTCTCGAGTCCATAGACCGCGGCGATGTCGGGATCGCAGACATGCACCAGCGCGCCGCGCGCCGCGAGAAAGAGCGCGCACGCTCCATCGGCGGCGCCGATCACCAGCACCGGATCATTGTCTTCGATCAGATCGCCCAGCAGCGCCACCGGGTCGTGCGCGCCGAGTCCCCAGTGGCCGGGCTGAATCTGCGCGGCGCGCAGCGCGATGTGCCGCTCCCGCCAGCGCCGGAACGAGGGCAGCTTGAGCCGGCGCCGGATGATCGCGTCCACCTGCTCGCGCAGCACCACCTCGGTCAGCTGGAACTGGAGCGTCCCCGACATTTCGGCCATCGCTTCGTCACCGATGGACAGGATTTCTGCGCGGGGCAGGGAATCCTTGTACTCCTCGATTCGCTGCTCGATGAACTGGTCGTACTCGGAGCGCACGCTGCGGGGAGTCCGGCGATCGCGCTTGTCGCTGGTCAGCATGGCTCGATGTGCACGATGACCTGGTCGAGGTTGAGGTCGCTCTTGAGGCAATCCTCGACCTTGTCGGCAATGGCGTGGGCCTGGTTCACACTCAGCGTCCCGGCGACGCCGATCGTCAATTCGGCGAAGACTTCGCCGGCGGCGCGCCGCGAGCGTATCGAATAGGCCGACGTGACGCCGGGAACCCCTTCGGCCGCCTGGCGGATCGAGCCCGCGTCGCGGGCGGCTTGGTCCACGAGACTCGGCAGAGAGCCTCGGACGATGTCCCAGCCGACGTGCGCGACCAGCAGTGTGACGATGATCGCGATGATCGGATCGACGTGGCGAACTCCCTGGCGCGAGAGGAGCGAGCCCGCCAGGACTCCGCTGGTGATAATGACGTCGACGCGGGTGTGGCCGGCATCGGCGCTGAGCAGCTCGCTGTTCAGCTCGCGCGCGCGCCGGTTTTCGTACCACGTGACCCAGACGTTGACGATCAGGGTGAGACCGAGGAGGCCGAATTCGGGCAACGTCAGCAGGGGCGACGGCGTATCGTGAAGTAGTCCGACAATCGACGTCTTGATCAGCTCGAAACACGACACCGACAGAAAGACCGTGATCCCGAGTGCGCCGAGCGGCTCGAATTTGCCGTGGCCGTACGGGTGCTCGGCGTCGGGGGCGGCGGCCGCGACGCGCATCAGGGCGATGAAGAGGAGATTATTGAGGGCATCCACGGACGAGTGGATGGCGTCGCCCAGGACCGAAAGGGAACCGGTGCGGACGGCGATGAAGGTCTTGGCGGCAACGACGGCGGCGTTGGCCACCAGGAGACCCAGGAAGACGCGGCGCATTGCGGCGGCGCGACCTTCGAGCGCGGCCCGCGCTCCTGACATGGACACAAGCTAGATTCCATGCCGAACCGGAGCAATCCCTCGTGCACCTCGACCTGCACATTCATACCACCTGCTCGGATGGCCTCCTGGCCCCGGAAGCGGTCGCCGCACAGGCGCACCGGGCGGGTTTGCACGCCATCGCGATCACCGACCATGACACCGTGGCCGGCGTGGCGCGTGCTGCCGCGGCCGCCGAGCCGCTCGGCCTCATGGTCATCGCGGGCACCGAGCTTTCCTGTAGCCGCGGAGCCCGGGACATGCATCTGCTCGGTTATGGGGTCGATCCCGAGCATCCGGCGCTGGCCGAAATCACCGGCCGCCTCGGCCTGCTTCGCCGGGAGCGGATCGGCACCATCGTGGCCCGGCTGGTCAAGCTCGGCGTGACGATCCGGGTCGAGGATGTCCGCGCCCCAGAAGGGAACGCCTCGATCGGCCGCCCGCATGTCGCCGAAGCAATGGTGCGTCTGGGTGTGGTCCGCCACACCCAGGAAGCCTTCAGCCGCTATCTCGCTGACGGGGGTCCGGCGTATATCCCGAGTCGCGGACCGGCGGTGCAGGACGCCATCGCGGCGATTCATGCCGCGGGCGGGATCAGCGTATGGGCGCATCCATCGCTGGACGAGACCGCGCGATTCGCCGAGCTGGCCGAGCTGGGGCTGGATGGCGTCGAGGTACTGCGGCCCGGCCTGGCCCCGACGTCGTCGAGCGCACTCGAGCATGCGGCCCGTGACGCCGGCCTTGTGGTATCAGGCGGATCCGATTGGCACGGTGGTACGCCACCGCTGGGAAGCTGGTACGTCACCCATCGTCACGTGGGCGCGCTCCTGGAGCGGCTCGGCGTGACCATCGACATGACGTGAGGCAGTGATGACGCGTCGGCTCATATGGCCGTTCCTGATTGTCGCGCCGGTCGCGATGCTCGAAGCGCAGGTGCCTCGCCGCACCGTTCCCGAGCCGGCTTCGCAGACCTTTGGCTCGCTCCGTGGCCTGGTGTACGACAGCCTCCTCAAGGGACCGCTCGAAGGGGCGCGCGTATTCATCGACGGGACCATCCTCTCGACGATGACGGATGCCGACGGCCGCTTCCATTTCGACAGCGTGCCTTCGGGGCGGATGATCATCGGCTTCGAGCATGCCGATCTCGACTCCGCGGGTCTCTCCAACAATCTGCGCCGGATCGAAATCGCCGGCGGCCGTCCGACCTCCGTCGAGCTCGATGTCCCCTCGCTGGCCACGATGTATCACGCCGCCTGCGGAGCGACGTCGCCGGTGGCGAGCGCGCGTGACAGCGGCGTGGTCTTCGGCTCGGTGCGCGATGTCGGCACCCGCGCGCGGCTTTCCGGCGCCCGGGTGACGATTTCGTGGGTGGCGGCGCGGCTCGGTGGCGCGCGCATCGAAGTGACGAGGCCTGGAGTGGTCGTGACCACCGACAGCGTGGGCAACTACTACGCCTGCGGGGTGCCGCGCGACTACATCGTCACCGCGGCGGCGGCGGCGGGCCGCTTCACCAGCGGCGTCACCGAAGTGCTGCTCGGCGAGCGCGGCGTATCCCGGCGCGACATCGGCATCAGCCGCGATAGCGCTACCCTGGCCGACTCGGTCGGCCTGCGGAAGGGCCATGCCACCATCGTCGGCACCGTTCTCGACAACAACGATCAGCCGCGCGCCAACGTCCGCGCCTCCGTGGATGACGCACTCTCGTCGAGCTTCTCCGACGAGAATGGGCACTTCATCGTCGGCAATCTGCCGGCCGGCTCGCAGATGCTGATGCTGCGGACCGTCGGCTATACCGCCGTGCGCGCGCCGGTGATGCTGCGCGACGGCGATACGACGCGCGTGGTCATGCGCATTCGGGCGCTCACGGTGCTCGACACCATCAAGATCACCGCCCGGTCGGGCGCGGGCGACATCGAGCTCGCGGATCTCGAAGAACGGATGCGGAATGGCAGCGGCTACTATCTGAAGGGCGAGGATGTCCGGCGGCGTAATTCGATGCGGGCGGTCTTCCAGGGCTTGCCGGGGCTGACGATCGAAGGACCGTCAGTGTTCGAGTACACCCTCCAGACGTTACAGCAGGGCCGTCCGACCGGCGTCAGCATCTTCGTCGACGGATTGCCGACCGACGAACAGGCGATGCAGAGCTACCGGCCCGACCAGATCATCGCCGTCGAGTGGTACCCGCGCGGGCAGGACGCGCCCATCAGATATCAGAGCGTGAACCTGACCCCGGTGATGCTGATCTGGACGCGGTTCATTCGATAGCCCTCAGCAGCGCCGCTTTCAGGTAGCCGGTCTCCGGGACCGTGACCAACTCGGGATGATCGGACGAAGCGCTCCGGATCTCGACGATCTGCATCCGCCGTCCGCTGTCTGCCGCCGCCTCCGACAGCATCTGAAAGAAATCCCCGCGATGGACGTGATAGCTGCATGACGCCGTGAAGAGATGGCCACCGGGCGCCAGCAGTTTCATCGCCTGGAGATTCAGCTCCTTGTAACCGGCCAGGGCTCTTTCCACCGAGCCCTTTTCCTTGGCGAATGCGGGCGGATCCAGCACCACGACTTCGTAGCGCTTTCCAGCTCGGGTTTCCGATCGCAGCCAGTCGAAGGCGTCGGCTTCCACCGGCGTCAGACCGCTCAGTCCATTTTCAGAAGCCGACTCTTGCGACGCCGCGAGCGCCTCCTTCGAGCTGTCGATGGCCACGACGTCGCTCGCGCCATGCTTCAGCATTTGCAGCGCGAAGGCGCCGTGGTAGGAGAAAACATCGAGGCAGCGGCCGCGTCCCAATCCGCCGACGAGCTGATGATTCTCACGCTGGTCGAGGTAAGCACCGGTCTTCTGGCCCTTCCAGGGCGCGGCGTTGAAGGTCAGCGCGCCTTCGCTGTAGGGCGCGCGCTCCGGTACGTCGCCGAAGGCAGCCACCGTCTCGCGCGGCAATCGTTCGCGCGTGCGGACGGATGCGTCGTTGCGCAGCAGCAGGCTCCTGGGCTCCAACGCGGCGCGAATGGCGTCGATGACCTCCCCGCGAACCGTTTCCAGCCCCGCCGAGAGAAGCTGGGCGACCGCGACGGCGCCGTAACGGTCCACGATCAGCGATGGCAGCCCGTCTCCTTCGGCGTGAACCATCCTCGCGCCGGTATCGATGATGCCTGCGCGCCGATGCACCGCCGCGTGGATCGCCTGCTGCCACCACGAGGCGTCTACGGTGACGCCGTCGGGCGCGAGCCAACGGACCCGGATCTCTGAATGCGGCGAGAAGAGCGCCGTGCCCAGGCCCTTGCCGCGCGGATCGAGCAGGCGGACCAGTCCGGCATCCAGCCCCTCGTGTCGGCCGAGGTCGGAGCGATAAATCCAGGGATGGCCGGCGACCAGGCGCGCGGCACCCTTGGGAGTCAGCGTGATGGCGGGAGTCATGGTGGAAGGTAGTTGAGGCGTCGCACCGCTTCTTCAACGTCGTCGGCATTGAGTGCCGCTCCGATCACCGCGATTCCCGCGGCGCCCGCTTCGACGAGCGCGGGGATATCGCTCGCGCCGACGCCGCCGATGGCGACGCAGGGGAGGGCGGTGGCCAGTCGGACCGCGGTAAATCCTTCGATGCCGATCGCGCCGCCCGCGTCGGATTTGTTCGCGGTGGAGTGGATCGGCCCGACGCCGAGGTAGTCGGCGCCGCCGCGCGTCGCGATGCGGGCTTCCTCGGGATTGCCGGCCGAGCCGCCGAGGATGAAGCCGGCCGGTGCCAGGCGTCGCGCTACGTCGAGTGGCAGGTCGGCCGGGCCGAGATGGCAGCCGGCCGCGCCGGTGGCGATGGCGACGTCGAAGCGGTCGTTGACGATGACGGGGAGGGAGACCGCCGCGATAATTTGCCGGGTCAGGCCGGCAATCTGTCCCGGGCCGAGCTGTTTGGCGCGGACCTGGAGCATCGTCGCGCCTCCCCGTTCAGCGGCGGCGGCGAGGGCCGCGCAATCTCGGCCGCGGGCGGCGTCGTGGTCGATGATGACGATCAGCCGCAGCAGCGCGCTTCGTTCCGCGCCGGCGCGGGGTGTCACGGTCTGACCGCGCGGCTCTTGGTGGGGACGCTGCGGCCGTGCGCCGCGGCGATGCTGTCGCGGGTGATGCTGTCGCGCACGGCTTCGGCCTGGGCGCGGAGAATGCGCGCGACGGCAACCGAATCGGCGTGCTCCGAGGCCGTCGCCGAGAACATCGAGTGCCCATCCGGAGCGGCGACGAAGTAGAGAAGATTGTGGCGCGCCGGCTCCAGCGCCGCATAGATCGAGGCACGTCCCGGATTGTTGATCGGCCCGGGCGGCAGGCCCGGGTACAGGTAGGTGTTGTAGGGCGAATGCACCTTCAGGTGCCGGTAGAGCACCCGGTGGATGGGCTTGTCGTTGTTGAGCTGCACCGCGTAAATCACCGTCGGGTCGGCTTGAAGCAGCATGTGCTTGCGCCAGCGGTTGTAGTACACGCCGGCGATGATTTTCCGCTCCGCCGGCATGCGCGCCTCGCCTTCGACGATGCTCGCCAGCGTCAGCGCCTGAGTGCGCGTCATTCCCATCGCGGCCGCCTTGCGATCGGCGCTGGTGTCCCAGACCGCCATGAACTGGCGCAGCATGTGCTTGACCAGGTCCCTCGGGGTCTCGTCGTACGCGACGCGGTAGCTCTCGGGAAGGAGATACCCCTCGAGCGGCTCCTTCACGCCCTTGGGAACGGTGATCCCGAATTCGTTGCGGACGGTCGAGTCGCGCGCCGCCGCGAGGAATGAATCGCGCAAAGCGCTGCGTACCGAATCGGTCGCGAGGCGCAGAACGCCCGCGGCGAGATCGGCGATCTGGCGGACGGTGAGTCCCTCGGGAACGGTGAAGAGGGCGTCGTCGGTGCGGCCCGTCGCCAGCGCGCCGACGATCACCGACCACCGTTCGCCTAACGGAAAAGCGTAGAGTCCCGGCCGCACCCGCCGCGTCAGGCCGCGCAGCTGCGAGTAGAGCCGGAAGGTCCAGCCGGTCTCGATGACGCCGTGGTTGAGGAGCGAATCGGTGACGCCCTTGAGCGAGCTGCCGCGGGGAATGTAGACGTGGGCCTTGGGCGCGTTCGGACCCGGCGCCTGGCAAGCGGCCAGACCGACGCACAGCGCGGCAACCAGGCAGCGTTTCATTTGCGGTCCAGAAAGGCCTGGAGGATTCCGACGGCGGCCATCTGATCGATCTTCTCGCGCGAATCGCGGTCCTTCACGCCGGCACGGCGCGCCGACTTCAGCGCGTGCGCGGTGGTCATTCGCTCGTCGATGAGATGGACCGGCAATCCGGTGCGGGTGCCGAGGGCCTGGGACAGCGCCCGCGCTTCGAGCGCCGCCTCGGCTTCATCCCCCGAAGGTGTGAGCGGCAATCCGACCACCAGCTCGGTGGCCTCGTGCAGCTTCGCCAGATCGGCGATGGCGCCTACCGGCGCGCGTTTGCCGGCGCGGCGGGTGAGCGTGGTCAGCGGCTGGGCGATCATGCGAAGGGGGTCCGACAGGGCGAGTCCAAATCGCTTCTCGCCCCAGTCGACCGCGAGGACTCTTCCGCTTCGCGCTTCGCGCGTCGCGATTCTCGCCCCTAGCCCTGCGCCATCGTGGCGTAGAACTCCTTGTTGTTCTTGGTCCGCTTGAGCCGCTCCATGAGGAACTCGATCGCCTCGACGGGGGGCATGTCGGCCAGGAATTTCCGCAGGAGATAGATGCGGTTCAGCTCGTCGGGCGGCAGCAGCAGCTCTTCCTTGCGGGTGGCGGAGCGGTTGACGTCCACCGCCGGCCAGGTCCGCCGCTCGGCGATGCGCCGGTCGAGCACGATTTCGCTGTTGCCGGTGCCCTTGAATTCTTCGAAGATCACTTCGTCCATCCGGCTGCCGGTCTCGATCAGCGCGGTGCCGATGATGGAGAGGGAACCGCCGCCTTCGATGTTGCGCGCCGCGCCGAAGAAGCGCTTGGGCTTGTGCAGCGCGTTGGCATCCACACCGCCCGAAAGGATCTTGCCCGAGTGCGGCACCACGACGTTGTGGGCACGTGCCAGGCGGGTGATCGAGTCGAGCAGAATCACCACATCCTTGCCGTGCTCGACCAGGCGCTTGGCCTTCTCGATCACCATGTCGGCGACCTGCACGTGGCGGTCGGCCGGCTCGTCGAAGGTGGAGGAGATCACCTCCGCCTTCACGTTCTCTTCCATGTCCGTGACTTCTTCGGGCCGCTCGTCGATGAGCAGCACGATCAGGACGATCTCGGGATGATTCTCGGTGATGGAGTTGGCGAGCTTCTGGAGCAGGATCGTCTTACCGGCCTTCGGCGGCGAGCTGATGAGTGCGCGCTGCCCCATGCCCAGCGGGGCGAGGATGTCGAGCAACCGCATCGACACGTCGCCGTCCTTGCGCTCGAGCTTGATTCGCTTGTCGGGATAGCGGGGGCGGAGGTTGTCGAAGGCGATGCGGTGTTTGGCCTTGTCCGGCTCTTCGAAGTTGACCTGCTCGACCTTGAGAAGCGCGAGGTACCGCTCGCCCTCCTTGGGGGGCCGCACCTGGCCCAGGACCGAGTCGCCGGTTCGCAGATCGAACCGCTTGATCTGGCTGGGTGAGACGTAGATGTCGTCGGGGCCGTACAGATAATTCCAGTCGGGACTGCGCAGGAAGCCGTAGCCTTCCGGCAGAATCTCCAGCACTCCCTCGCCGCGCAGGACGGTCTCGGTATCGAGCAAACTCTGCTCGATGCGGAAAATCAGGTCCTGCTTCCGCATGCCGCTGTAGTTCTGGATGTTGAGCTGCTCGGCCATCGCATGCAGCTCGGCAACGGACTTCTTTTTCAGATCGGCGATATCCACTGGGGGAAGGCTCCGGCTTGGTGCGGGAATTGAGGGCGGCATGCCCGACGGAAAACTGCGTGATGTTGGCGGAGATGAACTGGGGTCAGGTGAATCGACTGAAAACGTATACCGGAATGGGCCAGTGAGGCAAGGGAGGCGGATCATCCGTCGATCACCGCGCGACTGCCCCAAGCTCCCCATGCGCTCCCCTGCCCCCAGTCTGAGTATTGCTCCTGCGAGCTAAGTCCATATATTGCTTCAAACTCGGGGCTTTTTTCGAAGGTCCGTTCCGGGTTCGGAACCCCCCTCTTGGGAGGCATCCGATGCCACTACCGCAAGTACGGCCGATGGCCCCTGAGCCGTCGGAACCGCAGCTTCACGATCTTCCGCCGGTTCAATTCGAAGGCCGTCTTGTCTCCATCCGTCTCGCCGTGCGCCGCACCGAGGACGGAATCTGGCGTGCCCGGCTGCATTTTCTCGAAGAGAACGAGACCGAGCGGATCACGGCCGAGATCTTCTGCGCGACCACCGAGCAGGACCTGTGGCAGGCGGTGCGCGATTTGCGCGACCACAACATGCGCGATCTCTTCCGCTCGCTGGCGACGTGACGGGATAGCGACTGGTGGATCAGGAAGACAAAACGCGGCGGCTGAGGCACGATCTCGCCAACCCGCTCGCCGCCCTCCTCACCGAGACCCAGCTCCTTCTGCTCAATGAAGCATCGCTCGATCCCGAAACCGTCCGCGCGCTTCGGGAAATCGAGTCCATCGCGCGACACATGCGCGACGTGCTCAATGCCAGCCGCGGCATGACGCCCGGTGCCGGAGAGGCGAACGCCTGAGCGAGTCCAACCAGGGATTCGTCAAAGCCATCACCCGACTCGATGCGACGGCGCTGGTCGTCGGATCGATGATCGGGTCCGGCATCTTCATCGTCAGCGCACAGATCACCCGCGAAGTCGGCACGCCGGGCTTGATGCTGGCCGTCTGGGCGATTTCCGGAGCGCTCACGCTGCTCGGCGCGCTCACCCAGGGCGAGCTGGCGGCGATGTTCCCCACGGCGGGCGGGCAGTACGTCTATCTGCGCGAAGGGATCTCGCCGCTCTTCGGATATCTCTACGGCTGGACGCTCTTCACCGTGATTCAGACGGGCACCATCGCCGCCGTCGCGGTGGCGTTCGCTCGCTTCACCGGTATCCTTTTCCCCTCGGTCACCGAGCACATCTTCCTCGGCGGCGACATCGGCAAGTACCATGTCGGCCTTTCGTCGCAG
>DASXPG010000006.1:0-7177 GCA_036493755.1 Gemmatimonadales bacterium | reverse complement strand
GTCAGCATCGCGTCGGCGCTGTTCCCGAAGTATGACCGCAACCTCAACACCAACGGGAACTACGAGCGCGATAGCACGTTCGTCGTTGCGCACCAGCGGGTACTGCACGACGCCGCGCATCCGACGCATATCACGCTGCCGCTGATTCCCCGCTAGTACTCACGGCTCAGAGAATACATAGCGGCCTGCTCTCACGAGCAGGCCGCTGTGCTTTGTGGTTAGGCGGCAGGCTCTCGATCCGCACTCGCTACCAGAACCGCCGCCACCAGATCGCCGGTCACATTGAGCGCGGTGGCGAACGTGTCGGGAAGCACGTCGACCGCGATCAGGATGCCGATCCCTTCGGCGGGGAGTCCGATCGCGAGAAAGAGCGGCGTGAGCATGATGAACGCGCCGCGGGGCACGCCCGGCACCGCGAAGGCGAGGAAGACCGCGGCAAAGGCGACCGTCGCGAGCTCGCGTGCGTGCAGCGGGATGCCGTAGAACCAGCCGACGAACAGTGCGCCAATAGTCCACGACACCGGCGCGGCCAGCTTGAACGTCGAAACGGCGAGCGGCAGGACGAAGCCCGTGATGCGACTGGGGAGTGCGAGCGGGCCTTCCCCGCTCTCGATCAGCGCCGGTAGCGATGCGATCGACGAGCTCGAGCTGAGCGCGATGAGCTGTGCCGGAAGGGCCGCGCGCGCAAAGCGGCCGATGGGAACCCTCCCGAAGATCGCGACGACCGGGTAGGTGAGCAGGATGACCGCGACGCTCGCGAGCGAGTACGCCACGATATAGACGCCGATCGCCCCGGCCATCGCGCTCCCGAGATGCGCGGCGAGGGGAAGCACCAGGGCGAATACTCCGACAGGTGCCGCCAGCACCACCCATCTCACGATCCGCAGCATCGCGTCGCCGAGCGCCCGCGCCAGGCCCACCAGGGGCGTGCGCGTCGACTCCGGGCTGCGCGCGATCGCCAGCGCGAGAATCAACGTGAACAGAATGAGCGGCACCATGGCGCCGTTGGCCGCGGCGGCAATGGGATTCGACGGGATCAGCGACGTCAGCCATGCACTGGCGCTCGGCGCCGCTCCTCCAGCCGACAGCTGACTCGCCGCCTCGGCGGCGCCCGCCGGCAGCGCCGGCATGCCGCCCGTCCTGGGCAGAGGAAGGAGCGCGAAAAGGATCGGAGCCAGCGGAACGACCAGGGCCGCGGTCCCCGCCAGCAACAGCCCGAACACCACGAGGGTGCGGCCGCCGATGCGGCCGATGGCGCCAACGTCGGTGGCCGATGCGACGCCGGTGATGAGGAGCGAGCAGACCAGGGGGATGACGGTCATGCGGATGGCGCTGACCCAGAGCGTCCCCACGGGCGCGATCGCATCCGCGGCGCCCGTCAGCGACGCAGTGCCCGAAGCGGCGACGACCGCACCGATGCCGATCGCCGCGGCAAATGCGGCAAGAACGCGCGTGCTCTCTTTCATCGGTTGATGGGGGCCGTCACATCATCAGATCGCCGCCGTTGATATCGAGCGACGTTCCGGTGATGTAGCCCGCGGCTTCGGATGCGGCGAAGCAGATGAGGTCGGCGACTTCGCGTGCGGTGCCAAGGCGAGGAACGGGATAACCCGCGGCCAGGCGCTCGAGCAGCTCGGGCGACGCATGCTCGCGCGTCAGCTCCGTATCGATCATGCCCGGGCACACGGCGTTCACCGTGATACCGAACTGGCCCAATTCCTTTGCGGCGGCGCGGGTCAAGCCGAGCAGGCCGGCCTTCGACGCCGTGTAGTGCGCGCCGCCCAGCGTGCTGACCATGCGTCCCGCGGATGAGGAGACGTTGATGATGCGGCCGTAGCGCTGGGCCTGCATCGTGGGCAACACCGCCCTGGTGAAGAGGAATGGGGCGACCATGTTCACTTCCAGTGCGTCCCGGAATTCCTGCGCGGTGAGGACCGGAAGGCGCGTGGAGCGCGCATAAGCGGCGTTGTTAACGAGGATATCGATGCGGCCGAAGCGATCAACCACGCGGCCGACGATCTCGTCGGGCACGCCGTCAGCGGTAATGTCTCCCGGCACCGCAAACGCGCGGTCGCCTAACGCTTTTGCCAGCGCCTCCGCGCGGGCCGCATCGCGCACGTTGACCGCCACCGCGGCGCCGCGTTCGAGCAACCGCTCGGCGACTGCGCGGCCCAGGCCGCGTGCAGCTCCGGTAACGATGGCGACGCGATTGCTGAAGTCGGGCACGCGCGAATCTATCGCTCCCGGAGAACTTTGTCCTCCCAGGCAAAATCGGGCGTGGGGCGTTGCTGCTGCTGATACCAGCGGAAGGTCTCGCGCAGGCCTTGCTCGAACGGCGTGAACTCGAGGCCTAAGTCCCTTCGAGTGCGCTCGCTGCGGACGGGAATCGGCGGCAGGTCGAGATAGACGCCGAAGTAGCACGGCGGAGCCGCCAGCTTGCCGCCGTGCCGCGTGATGACATCGCGTGGGATCGGCACGATCGTGGGCTCCCGGCCCGCGGCCTTGCCGAGGGCCAGAACAAAATTGCGCTGGGTGATGGGCGGATAGTTGACGAGATGGTGCGCCCGCCCGATTGCCTTGTCGGCATCGCCCGCGCGCATCGCGCCCCTGGCCACGTCCTGCGCAAGCACAAACTGCATGGTTCGAGAGCCGTCGTCCGGCACGATGATCGGCCGGCCAAGGGCGATCCGGTCCCAGAACCAGGCTTCTCGATCGACGGGGTTGTGCGGGCCGTAGATGAAAGCCGGTCGCACCGTGGTCACCGGGATGCCGCGGCTCTGGTGCAGCGCGAACAGGGCTCGTTCGCTCTCGGCCTTCTGCGCGCTGTAAGGATTCGGAAAGTCGGGCGGGACGAGCGGCGAATCCTCGTCGAACCCTCCTCCGTCACCGAACGTCCCTCCCTCGCCGAACACCGCGACGGTGGACGTGAAGACGTAGCGGCGAAGCCTCCCCGTCGCCGCGGCGACCGCCGCCGCGCTGACGGCATCGGCGCCGGTTCCCCGCTGCACATCGTAGACGTTGTCGAAGACCAGGTCGAATGAGGTCCCCTTCAGCGCCGACTGCACCGCGGCAATGTCGTTCCGGTCACAGCGGATCGCGCCGGTACGGTCGCCGAAGGGCGTGCTCGTCCCGCGGTGCATGATGACGACCTCGTCGCCGCGTTCGAGCAGTAACTCGACCAGGGCGCGGCCGATGAAGAGCGTCCCTCCGATGACGAGCACACGAGCCATAGCGAACCCTTTCCTTTGTCAGGCAGCGGGTGATGACGAGATGGTAAACCGGAAACCGTCCGGATCGCACACCCGGAAGATGCGGGGGCCATGCGGCTCGGTCATGGGCTCGGTATCGAGGACGGCGCCCGCGGCCCTGGCACGATCGGCCAGCGCATCGGCGCTCTGGCGGGTCGTGATCTGGAGCGAGAAGCCGACACCTTTGCGCTGCGCTCGACATCCTGGACCGTCAGGGAAGCATCCAGGCTTTCGCCCTGCAATGAATCATGCATACAAGAAACCCTCCACGTCCGAACATGATGACGGGAGGGCTGGCCCGCGCACCATGCGCGTCCGACTACATGAGCTCCCGCCGCCTGTAGACGCGACTAGGCTGTGCTGAGCACGTCGTTTACGACGTCGGGGCTCCCCTTGATCAGCAGCCACAGCATCAGCGCCACTTCTCCCAGGAAAATCGATTGGCCCCAGGCGAATAGTTTCCCGTGGTACTGCGGCACCAGCGCGCCGACCAGGCTGAGGATCACCCAGCTGATTCCGCCAATGAACAACCAGACGCCAAGAAACCGCGGCAGGAAACGCGACCCACTCGGCCGGGATTGCGGCCCGAATTCACATACACTCCTGGTTGACGGTCCTTATATGGGTATCCCATACGTCGGACGTGTCAAGGAGTTTCTCCGGTCAGAACGGCATCGAGTACGACGGCGCCGGGATCCGGTTGAGCCGCAGATACGGCACCGTCTGCCCCAGCGTCCAGACCGAATGCTCGAGCGAGAGCTGAAGCCAGCGCGTGGCCGGAGCCGCTGGCTGGCCGTACATCGCCGAGACGCGCGACAACTGCGCCGGCGTCGCGTCGCGGATCGCCGCGATCATGTAGTCGTAGATCTCGGCCACATGCCGGTGGAGCGCGGCCTTGTTGTGGAGAAACTGGGCGGTGTCGCCGAAGGCCGGCGTCGCCGCGAGGCCCTTCACCGCCAGCGCCGCCACATCGGCGTTGGTGCTGACGATGTGCTCCATCTGCTCGGCGAAGGTCCGCACTCCTGGCGTCGGATGAAATGCCAGGCCCGAGTCCGGCATCGCATCGAGATAGTGGAGGTTGTTGTCCTTCAGCCGCTGCCAGTCGGCGAGCAGCGTGGCCTTGGGGTCGGCCTGCGCGGCCAGCGGCCCCGCGGCGCACGCGAGCATGGCGATCACCAGCATCGGTCGCATGAAATCACTCCGGATCTTGAGGTCGGTGGCAAGAAAGCCCCGCGAGATTCTAGCGCGCCTGCCTGACGAGCGTCAGGGTGCGGAGATTGCGACGTGCAACAGCGCCGCGCTCGCCGCGCCGAGAACCGCCGCGTAGGAGCGGGCGCAGCGGCGATCGACCGGCCATTGGTGCCGGAGATTCCAGGCCGACCACGGAATGGTGGTGAGACTCAAGACCGCGACCACCGTGCGGCCCGCCGCCGCATCATCGAGCCGGGGCAGCACGAACCAGAGCGCGCCGAATGCCGCGAGGAAGCCAATAGCGCCGAGAGCTTCGACCCGCGCCGCGGTGTGCCGCAGAAGCAGCGGCGCCCAGGCGAACGCCGGCACGATGCCGACTTTGTACGCCAGGCCGCAGGCGATCAGGATGCATCCCGTCCGAACCGTACCGGGCGCGCCGGTCAGCGATCCGCCGAGCAGCAGCAGCCCGGTCGACGCGAGCCAGGCGCCGAGCAGCCGGCGGCTCACATGCCCATTCCCCAGCTTCGCCGCGACCGCGATCGTCACCCATCCGAATAATTCGAGCACCGCCAGCAGCGGAACGGCACGCCTGATATCGGCCGACAACGAGGGATGCGACGCCGCCGCCGCTCCGGCGAGAAATGCAAAGGCGGTCGAGACTCCAGGAATGGTGCGCCACAGCGCGAAGATCATCGCCGACGCCCCGGCCAGCCCCGCGACCGTGGCACCCGCCCCGCCCTGCCACAGTAAAAAAGCGCCGGCGCCGCCGATGGCGGCGGCGCCGAGCGCGCGGGTGTTCAGGTCATGTTCTGCCGGAGAAGCGGTCAGTCGGGTCCCAGGATGGAGATCGAGTACGAGCCGACCGCCGGGATCGAGTAATCGGTCGCCGCAACCTGGAGCAGCGTGAGTGTCGGTAGCGTGCGCGTATCGGGCAGCGAAATGGCGACAACGGGGACGGTGATCGTTTGCCCCTGATTGGCCACGACCATGACCTCGAGGGTGTCCCCGGCGCCCTTCAGCGTGAAGATCCGGTACGGCTTGCCGGAGGGAACGGTCACCGCGGTCTGCGTCCCCACCACGCGGAAGGTGATCGCGCGGGGTGCCGCGGGTCCGTTGATGGTCATCTGGACCGAGCCGGCATGCGAATCGGAGCTGCTGCTGCAAGCGCCGATGGCGAGCAGCGCCGCGATCGGGGCGTAGCGAGCGATCCGGTTCACTGGCGGGCCCTCTGGGTCAGCGCGCGCATGGTCTCGTTGCTGACCACGGTGCCGGTCTTGTCGAGCCAGGCGACGAAGTCGCCCAAGTCGAGGATGCCGTTCCGGTTCCCGAGAAGATCAAGGTATTGCCGATCGGTGCTGGTGAGCGGCGCGCTGGTACCGAGCAGCTGCTTGATGATGCTGTCGGCCACGAGATTCTGCGGCGCCGCGAAGAAGTTGGCAACCACCGTCCATGAGCGCGTCATGTGGAGCTTGAGTGTCGGCGACTGCGTCGTGGTGTCGCCGGTCCAGTTGATGAACGCCTGGTTTCCCGACGACGTCGCGGACAGGGTGACGCTGTCACCGGGAGTCATCAACGTGCCGCTGGCGATGGTCCCCGAAGCCGCGACGGTGCCGACGCCGCTGGTCGTGAACACCAGTGGAAAGTCATAGCGAAGCCGGAAACTCATCGTGCCGCCGGCCACCACCTGCTGGAACGAGTCGATGAGCACGCCGGAGTTGGTGCCGCCGTTCAGCGATCCATCAGGGGTCGCGCCAAAACCGAAGAGCGTGGTACCGGTGCTGCCGGGATACGGATCGCCGGCGTCGCCGCGATTGCGGATACCAGACACGCTGCTGCCGAGATTATCCTGGCCGTCGGCCTGCTCGAGTTTGAGCGCGTGGATCGACCCGGTGTTCACGCTGTTGGACAGCAGGTTGGAATTGTACTTCAACGGATCGACGTGAAAGATGAGCAAGCCGGGACCCTTGAGGTTGATGAGGGCCGAGTCGCTCAGCGTCCCCTGGCGATTCTCGAGCAGGTAGTACTCGCCGCGCGAATTCAGGCTCGATGGCGGCGTCACCCGGAAGATGGTATCGGCAACCGAGTAGGAGCCGACGCTGTATGTCCCGGGCGTGATGTCGCGGACCGTCACCCAGCCCAGCGTCATCCGCGAGAATCCTTCCATGTAGGCCGGGCTATGCGGCTGCGCGTAGTTGCCCGAGCCCATCAGCCCCCAATGCCCGATGCCTTCGGAGTTGTCGCCGTCGGTGGGATTGGTGTCGTAGAAATCGGGAAGTCCAAAGCCGTGCCCGGTCTCATGCGCCGTTGTGCCGATCGCCATGATATTGGTGCCATCGCACGCCGTCAGGCCGCCGACACCGGACTGGATGGTGTAGTTGTTGATCTGGATGAACTGCACCTGCCCGCCCACCAGCTTGGGCACGGTGTGACCCGCATTTGCCCAGACCGTGTCCTTGGTGGCGAGCGTAGGGCCGCCGCTCCAGCCCTGATAGGAGAAGCGGTGCGACCAGATATCCTGGTTGCCGCCACAGGCCCCGTCCACCTCGGGCTGCACGAAGACGGCGAGATCGACGGCGCCATCGTCATCGCCGGAATTGGGAATCCCATCCGGTCCGTCGTTGTCGAACTGGCCAAAATCCACCGTCGAGTCGGCATGCAGTACCGCGTCGCGCATCAGCGCCGCGATCTGGCTCGTGCCACAAAGGGCGTTGCAGTTGTTGCCGCCCTCGTAGAAGCTG
>DASXPG010000005.1:0-24078 GCA_036493755.1 Gemmatimonadales bacterium | reverse complement strand
CCTCGGCGTAACCGGCCGCGCTCTGTACGCCGACGACTGCCCGCTGGTGGAACTCCTCGAGCGTGCGCGCACCGGCGTAGGTCATCGAGCTGCGCAGCCCCGCAACGATGCGGTCGAGCAGGTCCTCGACGCCGGGACGCTCAGGCTCGAGGTACATCCGGGCGGTCGAGATGCCTTCCTCGAACAACGCCTTGCGGGTCCGGTCGAACGCCGACTCGCCCTCGGTGCGGCCTTTGACGGCACGCGCAGAGGCCATGCCGAACGACTCCTTGAACAACCGGCCGTCTGCATCGCGGTGGACGTCGCCCGGCGACTCGTGCGTGCCGGCGAACCACGAGCCGATCATCACCGACGACGCGCCCGCGGCGAGGGCCTTCACGGCATCGCCGGAATATTTCACTCCGCCGTCGGCGATGACCGGAATATCCTTCGCGCCCGAGACCGCGTCGAGGATCGCGGTCAACTGCGGAACCCCCACGCCGGTGACGACGCGCGTGGTGCAGATGGAGCCGGGGCCGACGCCGACCTTCACCGCATCCACGCCTCGCTCCACCAGCGCGCAGGCGCCGCTCAGGGTGGCGACGTTACCGCCGATGATCTGCGCGTCGGGAAGCGCCTCGCGCAATTCGGCGATGGCGTTGAGCACCCCTTCGCTGTGGCCGTGCGCCGAGTCGACGCAGAGCACGTCGCAGCCGGCGTCGACGAGGGCGCGGGCGCGGACGATGGTGTCCTTCGACGCACCCACCGCGGCCGCGACGAGCAGCCGGCCGTGCTTGTCCTTGTTGGCGCCGGGGTACTGCTGGCGCTTGAAGATGTCCTTGACGGTGATGAGGCCCTTGAGCGTTCCATCGGCGCCCACCACCGGCAGCTTCTCGACCTTGTGCCGGCCGAGAATGCGCTGCGCTTCGTCGAGCGAGGTGCCGATCGGCGCGGTGATCAGCTTCGACGACGTCATCACATCCTTGATCGGCCGGTTCAGGTCCTTCTCGAACTGCAGATCGCGGTTGGTGATGATGCCGACGAGCATCCGCTTCTGGTCGACGATGGGCACCCCGGAGATCCGGAAGCGAGCCATGAGGTGCAGCGCGTCGCGGATCGGCCGGTCGGGCGGGAGGGTGATGGGATCGAGAATCATCCCGCTCTCGGACCGCTTCACCCGGTCGACTTCGGACACCTGCCGGTCGATCGGCATGTTCTTGTGGATGACGCCGATGCCGCCGTGGCGCGCCATCGCGATGGCCATTTCGGACTCGGTGACGGTATCCATGGCGGCGGCGACGAACGGAATGTTGAGCGGGATGTCGCGAGTCAGACGGGAAGAGACTTCAACCTGGCGGGGGTGCACGGTCGAGTGCCGCGGCACCAGGAGGACATCGTCGAAGGCGAGGCCTTCCTTCGTTCGAATCCGGCTTTCCATGGCGAAAAGTAGAGGCCCCGAAGGGGCGGGTCAAGCAGATCCGGTGTGCGTCTCCGGCGCCGTGTCGCTCTTTGGCGGCAGCTTCGTTTCCGAGGAGGCGGGCGGGTTTTCGAGGCGGTGGGGGTCCTTCCGCTCACCGGCGACCTGGTCCACCACCGACTTTCCCGCGGCGGCGAGCCCGCCCATGATGCGGCCCGCGGCGCTCATCGCGTCCATCGTCTTGCCGATGGCGTGGGCGGACATCCGGCCGGCCCGCAGCGTGTCTTCAACCGTCTCGGCGAGTTTCTGGAACGGCGTCGGCTCGGTGGAGGTGCGCGCCGCGTACTTGGAGTCGAGAAACTCGATGAAGTCGAGGACCTGGTAGACCCGTTCGTCCGGCAGCGATTCCAGCTTCCGCTCGATGCGCTTCTTCAGGAATTCGTTCATGGCAGTTCCACCAGCTCGAGAATCGGATTGGCGAGATAGGTGCTGCGGCCGTTCACCACGCGCGCCACCACGGTGATGCTGGCGAGCGGCTCGATCTTCTGCACGTCGAGAAGTTTGTCGGCCGGCACGATGACGTAGACGAAGGCGTATTCGGGCGCGGGGCCGCGGGCGAGGATGTACTTCTGCCCCGGCTGGAAGTCGGGACGCAGCTCGTCGGCGGTCTGGAGCGAAAGAAACTGGATCGTCCAGCGCAGCAGCTTGCCCTTGAACTCATCGGGCGCCCCGCGCAGCTCGGAGGCGGTGAGTCCGGTGAGAATGGAATTGTCCGAGGGACGGATCTCGTTCTCGCGGACCCAGGCCTGGGTCTCGATGCGCACCCAGGGGCCGGCGCGCTCGGTGATCCTGACCGGCGTCCCCGCCTCGAGCTGGCCCACCGCCGCGGAGTCCGGGGCGCGATACAGATTCATCCGCCGCCGCACCACGGCGCGACGTGGATCCGCGGGCGTGGTGTCCGGTACGGTCGCCGCGGGCGGCGGTGCCGGCGCGGCCCGTCCGTTAGGCGCGGCGGGCGGCGGTGAGGGTGCGGCCCGTCCGTCGGGCGCCGCCGGCGGGGCGGCCGCGACCACCTGGCCCGGCAGCTGCAGCCCGTCGCTCTTGACCCACACCAGCCGGCGCACCTTGAGCCACTGCCCGCGGTGATCCACCTCGTCGAGCAGGAATCCCTGCACCAGCTGCGCCAGCGTTTTACCGTTAGGCGCATCGCGCAGATTCTCGACCGGCGCGCGGCGCACCGCCAGCGTGTGTCCATCCTTGCGCGCCGCCCCGGTGGAGGGCTTGAAGATCCATCCCTCGAGGGTGATCTGCGTGTATCCGGCCCGGCTGGTGCCGGCCTGGAATCGCCCGCCCAGGGCGAGCTGGCCGAGGCGCGCGCCGCCGACCTCGCCCAGCAACGGCTCGCCCTCGCGCGCTATCGTCGCGGTCTGCTGGGCGTGCGCAAAGCCCACCAACGACGCGGCGAAAAGCGATATGAGCAGAATTAAACGGGGGGCGCGTGCGGCTTTGAGGTGACGCATGGCGAGGCTAGATTGTGCCGGTCTCTCCTGCACGAAAGTCATTGTAGAACATGGGAGTAGCGAATGTCAATGCGGACGGGCAGGCGAGCAGGCGGGCAGGCGGCTAATCAGCGGGGAATGACGCTGGCAAGCGCACTGACCCTGGTGCTCCTGCTGTCCGTAGGCGCCTGTGACCCTCTGCTGGGTCAGGGAGTCGGCCACGATCCCTCCGATTCACCCTTCCGGGACATCAATACCCACCAGACACTCTCGTTCCTGATCGGCAGATTCGGCGGGAGTCTGGGGAACGCCGGCGTCGGCGCGCAGTCCACGACCGATTTCGGCTTCCGCTTCCGCAACCGGCTGTCGGGACCGCTGGAGCTGATGATCGGCACCACGATCATCCCCAGCAAACGCAATGTGATCGATCCGACCAAGCCCGATTCCGCCGGCCGCCAGGTGGGAACGGTGGACTACAACATGATCACCGCCGACATCCAGCTCCTCCTGTCGCTGACCGGCGCGAAGACGTGGCATACGCTGGCGCCCTGGATCGCATTCGGCTTCGGCGTCGAGACCGCCACCAGGCCCACGACCGATCCCGGCGGCTACAAGGCCGGACTCAACTTCACCTTCGTTCCCTCGATCGGGCTCGACGTACATCTCAGCCGGAAGCTCGGCCTGGTCTTCGAGGCGCGCGACAACACCATCCGCTACGAATATCCTCTCGCGTATTTCGCGCCAACCGACTCCACCGGAAAGGCGCTGGCCCCGGTGCTCGATCCGGCGCGCTTCAGCGACAAGCAGCTGACCCACAACTTCACGATTTCAGCCGGCTTCTCGTACCACTTCACCTTCTAGTCGATGCACCTCGCCGGCGCCGAAGCCGTCGCCGTACTCGCAGTTCTCATCCTGATCGTGGCCGGGCTGTATTCGACGGTGGGACATGCCGGCGGATCCGGCTACCTCGGCGCGATGGCGCTGCTCGGCTTTGCCCCGGCCGTGATGCGGCCGACGGCGCTGCTGCTCAATCTCCTCGTGGCCAGCATCGGCTCGTACAAGTGGTACAAGGCCGGACACTTTCGCTGGTCGCTCTTCTGGCCCTTTGCCCTGGCCTCCATTCCCGCGGCCTACATCGGCGGCGCGCTGAAGCTGTCCACCACCACCTACCGCATCGCGGTGGGCGTCGTACTCGTCTACTCGGCGGTGCAGCTCTTTTTCACGGCCCGCGCAATCGCCGAAACGCACCGGAGCCGGCCATCGATTCCGGTGTCGCTGGCAATCGGCGCGATCCTGGGGCTCATCTCGGGACTGGTCGGCGTAGGCGGCGGAATCTTCCTCAGCCCCGTGCTGCTCTTTTTCGGATGGGCCAATCCGAGGGAAACCGCCGCGACCTCGTCGATGTTCATCCTGGTGAACTCCGCGTCCGGACTGCTGGGCGGGATCGCCGGCATCCCGAACGTTCCGCTGGCCGGCTTCGCGGCCTGGGCGGTGGCGGCCGGTATCGGCGGCTGGATCGGGTCGAGCTACGGAAGCCGAGTCTTCCCCACGACGACGCTGCGCCGCTTCCTGGCCGTGGTCCTGGTCATCGCCGGCGTGAAACTGATCTGGGGCTGATGGCGACGGTTCAACCGGCACCAGTCACGCGCACGACTACGCTTGCGCCGTTACCATTCGCGGAATGCCCTGCGAATCGACTGGTCTCACCGGCGAAGTGCATCCTTAGCATCGGTTCGCGTCCAGGAGGATCCGACGTTGTCTACGGAGTATTGCGGCGAATGAACTCACTCGTCAGGCGCACCGTGCTGGCGAGCATCCTGCTCACGCCTCTGGCGGGCGCGCTCAGCGCCCAGAGCCGGGATCAGCCCAGCCTCGCCTTCACGATCAGCGGCGGACTCAACGCCGGCGGCGATCTGTGGCAGGTAGACAAGCAGGTTCTCCGCAGCACCACCGGGGGACAGGATACGGCCACCGTCAACCGCCGCCTGCGCCCCGGGCTCACCGCAACGCTGGGGATGAGCTACTTCCAGTCGCCGCACTTTGGCTGGAATGCCGAGATCGCGTTTTACGGGCTGGGGACCGAGCAGGACTGCCGGGGTCCCGCCGTCTACAGCGATGCCTTCAACCAGAAAGTCTGCACCAGCGCCAGCGGCGGACACATCGGCAGCAACCTGATCTCCTTTCAGGGCGGCGGAACGTGGCGGCTCGGCGACCCGGACAAAGTCACTCCGTACGTGAGGGCGAACCTGGGCGTTGCCTTCATCGGCAATTCGTTCGTGGAGACCTCGACGTTCATCCAGGATCCCGCGTGTACCACGGCGGACAACGTGTGCGAGGTCAAGATCATCACCGAGCGCAACCCGCGCACCTTTACCTGGACCACGTCGCTGGCCATCGGCGTATCGATGCCGATTGGCTCGGGCTATCGCTTCCGGATGGAAGGGCGCGACCTCATCACCGCGCTCCCGGTGATCGATTCGCCGGCACTCATCGGCGTGAACTCGCAGCCGGTATCCGACTCGCACATGAAGCTGAAGAACATTCCGATCTTTACCTTCGGCTTCGACGTCCTGCTCGAACGCAGCCACGCCAGGCGTTACTGACAGTCACCGGCGCCGTGATCGCGGGTGGCGACGCCACGCGCTACGGCGGCGCCCCGAAGGGTCTCCTCGAAGTCGGTGGACGGCGGATTCTCGACCGGGTCGTGGACGCGCTGCACGAAGCGACCGGCCAACTTCCCCTGCTCGTTGCCAACGATCCAGCCGCCGCCGATTGGCGGCCGGATCTCGCCGTCCAGGCCGACGAAGAGCCGGGGCTCGGCTCCCTGGGAGGGATTCTCACGGCGGTGCAGCGGCTGGGACCGTGCCTCTGTGTCGCGTGGGACATGCCCTTCGTTCCCGCGGCGCTGCTGAAGGAGTTGTCGGGCCTGCTCGCCTCGGCCGACGCCGTGGTGCCCGAATCCGGCTCGCGGCTGGGGCTCGAACCGCTCTGCGCGGCCTACGGCCCCGGGTGCGTTCCGGCGATCCGCCGGGCCCTTGCCCGTGGCGACCGGCGCGCGGCGGGTTTTCATGACGGGATCACGCTTACCAGGCTCCCGCTGCGAAGCGTGTTGCAGTACGGCGAGCCGGAGGTCATTTTCTTCAACGTCAATTCACCAGCCGACCTGTCGCGCGCGGAGTCACTATGCCGGGTCCCCGGCTCATCTCGATAGTCGGCAAGAAGAACGCCGGCAAGACAACGCTCGCGGTTGCACTCATCAAGGAGATCGGCAGGCGCGGTCACCGGGTGATGTCGATCAAGCACGGCACCCAGTCCTTCCAGCTGGATGAAGAGGGCAAGGACGTCTGGCGCCACATGCACGAGGGCGGCGCCGAGCGGGTGGTGATGGAATCGCCGAATCTGCGCGGCGTCATCACCCGGACGAAGGAAGAGATGGGACCGCGCGATCTCGCCGCCGCCTACCTGGGCGAGGCCGAGTTCGTGGTGGTCGAGGGCTACGAAGGGGGCGACCTCCCCAAGCTCGAGGTCTTCCGCAAGGCGGTTCACGCCGATCCGATGTACACGCCGGGCAGGCCGGGGTCCGAGCTGTTCCTGGCGATCCTCACCGACAGCCGCGACTTCCGGGCAAACATTCCGGTGCTGCGATTCAGCGACACCGCATGGATGTACCGGCTGGTCGACATCGTACTCCAGGGCGCGAAGTGACCCGGGCGGTACGCGCGCTCGCCGCGGTCATCGTGGCGGGCTGCGCGGCCCGGCACGCCCCTTCTCCGCTCGCCCCCGAAGTCCGCGCCCTGGATGCCGAGCTCGACTCGGCGTTCGCGCAGCCGCCGTTCGCGCGGGCGACGTGGGGCGTGGTGGTCCAGTCCATCGACAACGGCCAGGTGCTCTACCGGCGTAACGCCGAACATCTTTTCATGCCGGCCTCCAACCAGAAGATCCTGACCGGGTCGGTCTCGCTGGCGCGCCTCGGCGCCGAGTTCCGCTATCGCACGCCGATCCTGGTGCGCGGCACCCGCACCGCCGACACCCTGCACGGCGACCTGATCGTCGCCGGCCGCGGCGACCCGAGCATCTCGCAGCACAACGCCGGCGGCACCGACATCCTGGCGGCGCTGCGGCCGTGGGCCGACTCGCTCAAGGCGCGCGGCATCCACGTCATCACCGGCCGCGTGACCGGCGACGCGTCATTCTTCCCCGACCCGGTCCTCGGGCAGGGCTGGATGTGGGACGATCTTCAGGATTCCTACTCGGCCCCCGTGGGCGCGCTCCAGTTCAATGAAGGCTTTGCGAACCTCGAGGTCACGCCGGGGTCGTTCGGCGGAGATTCGGCGCGGGTCAGGCTGCTGCCGAGCGAGGCGCCGCTCCGGATCTTCAGCACCGTCACCACGGCGCCGCGCGACTCGAACATCAACCAGGTGAGTTACACGCGGGTCTTCTATACCGACTCGGTCATTCTGGGCGGCCGCCTCTCCGCCGGTCACGCGCCGGTGATCATCGAGGCCGCCGTGACCGACCCGACGCGGTATTTCGAGAACGCCTTGACCCAGGTGCTTCGCGAATCGGGAATCGCGGTATTGGGGGCGAGACTGCCGCCGGCGACCACCATCGTTGCCGCGGCGCCCCAGTGCGGCTGCTGCGGTTGCGCCCAGTCGGCCATCGGAGCGGCCCCCGACACGCTGTTCTTCTGGCAGTCTCCGCCGCTGCGTGACATTCTGCCGCTGCTGGAGAAGCCGAGCCAGAACCAGATCGCCGAGGCGCTGCTGCACACGTTAGGCGGCTTGCGAGGGGTGGCGTCGGAAGACAGCGGCCGAGCGGTGATCGCCGAGACGCTGACCGGCTGGGGGATTCCCGAAGACGCCTACGTGTACGTCGACGGATCCGGGCTCTCGCGTTACAACTACGTCGCACCCGATGCCATCGCGCAGGTACTGGCGTCGATCTATCGCCATCCCGATTTCAACGTTTTCTACCAGGCGCTGCCGATCGCCGGCGTCGACGGGTCGATCTCCGGCCGGATGAAAGGCACGGCGGCCGCCAACAACGCCCACGCCAAGACCGGCTCGATCGCCAACGCGCGCAGCCTCTCGGGCTACGTCACCACCCAGGACGGCGAGCACCTCATCTTCGTGCTGCTCTGCAATCACTTTACGGCCAGCCGGCGCGTCGTCGAGACGGTACAGGATCACGTCGTCGAAAGATTGGCCAACTTTTCACGACGAAGCGCTCACTAGCGTCGTTCGTTCGAGAAGCGCCTCCATGATCTCCGTACGCGAAGCGATCGATCGAATCCTGGCCGGCGTGGGCACGCTGCCAGCCGAGGACGTCGCGCTACTCGATGCACGCGGCCGGGTCCTCGCCGAGGCGGTGGACGCGCCGCTCGATCTGCCGTTCCGCACCAATTCCGCCATGGACGGTTACGCGGCGCGCACCGCCGACGCGCGGGGGGCGTCCAAAGGCGCGCCGAAGCGGCTGCGCATCCTGGAGGAGATTCCGGCGGGGCGCCTGCCGACGCGGACGGTCGAAGCGGGAACGTGCGCGCGGATCTTCACCGGGGCCGCGCTCCCCGCCGGCGCCGACTGCGTCATCCGCCAGGAAGACACGACGCGCGAGGGCGATTCGGTACTGATCCAGGACGATCGCGATGCCGGCAAGAACATCCGGCTCGCCGGCGAGGACGTGAAAAAGGGGCAGCGGGTCCTGGAGCCGGGAACCGTCCTGGGCCCGGAGCAGCTGGCTGTGCTCGCGTCGCTGGCGAAAGCGCGGGTGACGGTCCATGGAACGCCGCGGGTGGCGATCATGGCCTCGGGGGACGAGGTCGCGGACCTCGACGAGCGCGAGGCGATCCTGCGCGGCGACAAGATCGCCTCCAGCAACAGCTACGGCCTCCAGGCCATGGTACTGGACGCCGGCGCCATTCCCATCTCGTTAGGCATCGCCAGGGACAACCTCGCCGCCGTGACCGCGCTGCTGGAGCGGGGCGCCGCCGAAGCCGACCTGGTGATCTCGACCGCCGGGGTCAGCGTGGGCGAGCACGACTTCATGCACGCGGCCCTCGCCGCCCTCGGCGCCACCATGGATTTCTGGCGCGTCGCCATGCGGCCCGGCTCACCTTTGGGCTTCGCGCCGGTCCACGGCAAACCGTGGATCGGCCTTCCCGGCAATCCGGTCAGCTCGCTGGTGTGCTTCGAGCTCTACGCCCGGCCGGCCATCAGGAAAATGCAGGGCCACCGCGCGCTCTATCGCCGGACCGTCAAGGCGGTGATGGCCGAGTCGGCGAAGACCCCGGGACGGCTCACGCATTTCCTGCGCGGCATCCTCACCGACGACGGCGGCACGCTGCGCGCGACGTTGACGGGGCCGCAGGGCTCCGGCATTCTCACCAGCATGGCGAAGGCCAATGCCCTGCTGGTAATTCCCGAGGGACGCGACGCGGTCCTGCCGGGCGAGACGGTCGATGCGATACTTCTTGGCGATGCCAGGTCGTTCACGGACAAGGTTGGAGGAGCGTTCTGATGCAGGTCACGATCACGCAGGAAATCGCCGACGCCCTGAAGAGCCTGCACGATGTCCCCGACGAGCTGCGGGCGCGGATCGCGGCGATCGCGCCGGCCGGCGGCGCCCTGGTGCTGAAGCTCAGCGATGATGAAGCGACGTCGATGGCCGAGCTGCTGCAGTGGCACATGCGCACCGACCCGACGACCGGCCAGCCGACACCCCAGACCGCGATTTTCGGCGAGCTGATCCGCCGCATCGACGAAGCGCAGTTCGCCTGATGAAGGGCGCAACCTCGATGCTCGATGCCATCGGCAACACGCCGGTCGTGAAGCTCGACAAGCTCGCCCCGAAGGGCGGCGCCGACATCCTGGTCAAACTCGAGTACTACAATCCCACCGGGTCGTACAAGGACCGGATGGCCCGGTCGATGATCGAGGAAGCCGAGCGGCGCGGCACCCTCACGCCGGGGATGACCGTCGTCGAATACACCGGCGGGAGCACCGGCATCTCCCTGGCCTTCGTCTGCGCGGTGAAGGGCTACCGCTGCCGCATCGTCTCCAGCGACGCCGTCGCGAAGGAAAAACTCCGCAGCATGGAGATCTTCGGCGCCGAGCTGGAGATCCTCACGAGCGAGGGCGGGAAGCTCACGGCGGACCTGGTGCCGCGGATGATGAAGCGCGCCGCGAAGATCGCCGCCGAGGCGCCGAGCTATTTCACCGACCAGATGCGCAACCCCGACATGCTGGCCGGCTACGCCTCGTTAGGCGATGAGCTGCTCCGCCAGGTACCCGGGCCGATCCACACCTTCTGCGCCTGCGTCGGGACCTCGGGGATGCTGATGGGCGTCGCCCGGCCGCTGCGGCGCACCACGCCGCGGCCCCGGATCATCGCCTTCGAGCCGGCGACCTCCTCGGTGCTCACCGGCGGGACGGCCGGCGCGCATGGCGTGGAAGGCGTGGCCCCGGGTTTCGTGCCGCCGCAGTTCGATCCCGCCATGGTGGATGAGGCCCGGCCGGTCGACGAAACCGAGGGGCGGCAGATGGCATGGCGGTTGGCGCGCGAAGAGGGGATCTTCGCCGGCACCTCGACCGGGCTCAACGTGGCGGGGGCGATCCGCATCGCGCGTGAGATCGGTGCCGGACACACCGTCGTTACCGTCGCGGTGGACAGCGGCATGAAGTACCTGGCGGGCAATCTCTACAGCAGGGAGAGCGCCTCGTGATGCCGCCCCAGGCCTTCCCGGTCTTCTTCACATCGTTCGTGGTGCTCGGGTTGAGCGGGGTGTTCTATGCCGCCTGGCGGGGCGACAAGAAGCGCAACGCCGCCATGGAAACCGTGGCCCGGACGATGGGGTTCAGTTACATCGAGAAGTGCAGCGATGCCGAGCTGGGCTCGCTCGCCGGCAACATGCCGCTCTTCAATCGCGGGCACAGCAGAAAGGGAAAACGACTGCTCACCGGCAGAATCGCCGATCGTGACTGCCATATCATGGACTACCAGTACATCACCGGCGGGGGGAAGAGCTCCCACACCCACATGCAGACCATCGTCCTCCTGGATCAGACCGGGACGAAGCTCCCGGACTTCACCTTGTCACCGGAGAACGTCCTGCACCGCCTCGCCGAGATGTTCGGCTACCAGGACATCGATTTCGAAAGCCACCCCGATTTCTCGAAACACTACCTGCTGCGCGGCAAGGACGAAGCGGCGATCCGGCAGGCCTTCACTCTCGACGTCCTCAGCCTCATGGGCGCCACCACCGGGTGGCATGTCGAGGCTTGCGATGGCCGGCTGGCGATTTATCGGGAGGGCCGCTTCAACGAGCCGGGGCAGACTCCCAGCTACGCCGCCGAAGCACTACGCGTCGCCGGCGCTTTCAAGACCTGATTCGGAGCGCGTTGCACCAAAGCTGGGCGGGAACCAGGAGCGGTTCCCCATGAAGGGGCCACGCCGAAGTTCCATCATTCGCGGCTAAGTCCGCGCCAAATCCGCATTTCTCGCCTTTTCGGCGGGCCCGGAAAATCGGGCCCGCCGTTTGCATTACCAGCACGCGGAAACGATCACGCGCTCGCGCGGGCATCGTCCGACAGCCCCGAGCACTGCAGCACATAACACAGGAGTGACCCATGGAATTCCATAATCGGTTTGGTCTGGTAGCTCTGGCGGCCGCGCTGTCGATTTCGGCGGCGGCTTGCAAGGACACGACGACGGTCGCAGCCAGCGTGAACACGGTGGCGGTCCTGCCCTCCTCGCCCAATCTCGTTGTCGGCGACTCGGTGCAGCTCACCGCCACCCCCATCGACCAGAATGGCTCGCCGATCCTCGGCCAGGTCATCACCTGGTCGAGTTCGGATACCACGGTCGCAACGGTCAACGCCTCCGGCAAGGTGATCAGCAAGACGGCCGGCGCGGCGACGATCACCGCCACGGCAGGCGGCGTCCAGGGCCACGCCGTTCTCAACGTCACGGCGGCGAGCACGACCCCCAGCTTCAACCACGTCTTCGTCGTCGGGCTGCTCGAAACCGACTACCTGTCGGTATTCCCCTCGAGCGGCCCGTCGCCGATGCCCTTCCTCGACAGCCTGGCCAATGCGGGCGGGAAGGCGCTCCAGTACTACGGCAACGTGCAGCCCTCGATCGGCAACTTCTACATGCTGGCCGTCGGCGACACGGTGACGAGCAACGACAACGATGCGACCGTGTTTACCGGCGACAACATCGTGCGGCAGCTGGTCGGCGCCGGGAAAACCTGGAAGTCGTACGCCGAAAGCATTCCGTCGGTCGGCTACCTTGGACCCGACCAGGGTCTCTACGTGCGGCACCACAACGTGCTGGCCCTGCTCTCCGACGTGCAGAACGACGTGACGCAGCGCCAGAACCTGGTGCCGCTGTCGCAGCTGCAGACGGACATTTCGCTCGGCGCGCTTCCGAATTTCGGCATGATCGTCCCGAACGACTGCCACAACTCGCAGAGCGGCTGCGGCCTCGACACCGTGGATGCCTTCCTTCGCACCACGCTGACGCCGCTGCTCAACAGCGCCCAGTTCAAGCAGGATGGGTTGCTGATCATTCTCTTCGACCGGGCGAATACCAGCTCGGTCAACGGTGGCGGACGCACCGCCTGGGTCGTGGTGAGCTCGAAGGCCAAGGCCGGCTACACCTCGACCTCGACGTACCAGCATCAAAGCACGTTGCGCCTTACCCTCAGTGCACTCGGCGTCAATGCGAGCTCCGCCAGTGGCGGCGGCTCGACCGCCCCGGCACCGGGCCTGGCCGCCAACGCGCCCGACATGATGGAGTTCTTCAATCCGTAAGACGTGAGTCGTACGTCGTGCGTCGGAATACAAAGGGCCCCGCTGAATCAGGCGGGGCCCTTTGGCTATCCGGCCGGGGCGGTTAGTGCTCGGCCCGGAGCTTCCGGACTTCCTCGGTCAGCCGGGGCACGATCTCGAAGGCGTCTCCGACGATGCCGTAATCGGCGACCTTGAAGATCGGCGCGTCGCGGTCCTTGTTGATGGCGACAATGACCTTGGCGGTGCGCATCCCGGCCAGGTGCTGGATGGCGCCGGAGATACCGACGGCGATGTAGAGCTGCGGGCTCACCGTCTTGCCGGTCTGACCCACCTGCTCGCCGTGGGGCCGCCACCCGGCATCGACGACGGCGCGCGAAGCGCCGACCGCCGCGTTGCCGAACGCCTTGGCGAGATCCTCGATCAGGTGGAAATGCTCGGGGCCCTTCATCCCGCGGCCACCCGACACCACGATCGACGCTTCACCGACGTCGAGCACGCCCTGCCCGCCCGCCTTCACTTCCTTGACGGTCGAGCTGCCCGTGGCCGCACTCGCGGCGCTCGTCTTCACCTCGCCGGTGTCGGCCGTGAAGGTGTTCGGGCGAATCGCGACAATGGTGAGCGGCGCGTCGGCGACGATCTGCTGAATCGCCTTGCCCGCGTATACGGGCCGGCTCGCCGTGATCCTCCCGCCATCCACACCGATCGCCGTGACGTCCATCAGCAGCGGCGCGTCGAGCCTCACCGCCAGGCGCGGGCCGAGATCCTTCCCGGTCGACGAGGCCGCGAGCACTACCGCCGCGTAGCCACCCTGCTTGACGTGCGCCGTGACCGATGCCGCGAGCGCCGCGGCCCCGGACGCATCAAGCGTCAGCGCATCAACGCTGCCGCCGAGCGAGCCGGCAATCTGTTTCGCGACGGCGATCACTTCGCGCCCGCTCTTCTTGACGGTGCCGTCCTTCTGCTCGATGACCGCGAGAACATTGGCCATCAGAGGACCTTCGCTTCCTGGCGCAGCAGCCGCAGCAACTCGGGAATCGCCGCGACGCCTTCGCCCACGATCCGGCCTTCCTTCCGCTCCGGCGGCAGGCCCAGCGTCTTCAGGGTGAGTCGCACGGCGCCCAGAGCCGCGGGCTTCGTTTCGATGGGCTTCTTTTTCGCCGCCATGATCCCCTTGAGCGCCGGGTAGCGTGGGTTGTTCAGCCCCTTGTCGCAGGTGATCACCGCCGGCACCTCGCACTCCATGACTTCGATGCCACCCTCTACTTCGCGCTCGGCCGTCAACCGCCGGCCGTCGACCGTCAACTTTACGGCCGCGCTGACACACGGCATTCCCAGCAGCTCGGCCGTCATGGTACCGACCGAGTGGTTATAGTCGTCCACCGCGATCTTGCCGAAGAGGATGAGATCGTAGCCGCCGTCCTTCAGTTCGGCCGCGAGGGCCTTCGCGATGGCGAGCGCGTCGGCGGGGATCTTGTCGGTCTTGAGAAGCACGCCGCGGTCGGCGCCCATCGCCAGCGCCGTGCGGATGGTTTCCGCGGCCGCATCCGGACCCACCGTCACAACGACGACCTCTCCCCCCTCTTCTCTCCTCTGGAGTGCTTCCTCGACCGCGAATTCATCGTACGGATTCAGGATGAACTTCACGCCGGCTTCGTCGATCGACACGCCGTCGCCGCCGACCTTCACCCGCGTTTCGGTGTCGGGGACCCGCTTGATGCAGACGGCGATCTTCATTCGAATGCCGCGATCCCGGTGACATCCTCACCGAGAATGAGGGTATGCATGTCGTGCGTTCCTTCGTAGGTGTAGACGCTTTCGAGGTTAGCCATGTGGCGCATGGCGCTGTATTCGACGAGGATGCCGTTGGCGCCGAGCAGCCGGCGCGCCTCGCGGGCGACATCGCAGGCCACGTTCACGTTGTTGCGCTTGGCCAGCGACACCTGCTGGGGCCGCATCGTTCCGGCGTCCTTGAGTCTGCCGAGGTGCAGGACCAGCAGCTGGCCCTTGGTGATTTCGGTGAGCATTTCGGCCAGTCGCGACTGCTGAAGCTGATAGCCGCCGATCGGCTTCTTGAACATCACCCGCTGTTTCGAGTAGGCCAGCGCCTCGGCGTAGCAGCCCATCGCCGCGCCTAACGCTCCCCAGGCGATGCCGTAGCGCGCCTGGGTGAGGCACATCAGCGGCGACTTGATGCCGCCCGTCTTGGAGAGCAGCGCATCCTTCCCGACCTCGACGTTCTGGAGCACCAGCTCCGAGGTGTCCGAGGCGCGCAGCGAGAGCTTCCCCTTCTGGTCTTTCGAGCTGAAGCCTTTGGTTTTCGTGGGGACGATGAAGCCGCGGATCGACTTGGCGTCGTCGATTGCGCCGGTCTTGGCCCAGATGATGGCGATGTCGGCGGTCGAGCCGTTGGTGATCCACATCTTGGCGCCGTTCAGGACCCAGCCGTTCGCTGTTTCCTTCGCGGTGGTGATCATCCCGGACGGATTGGAGCCGTAGTCGGGCTCGGTCAGGCCGAAGCAGCCGATCAATTCGCCGCTGGCCAGCTTGGGAAGCCACTTCTTCTTCTGCTCGTCGGAGCCGAAGGCGTAGATGGGATACATCACCAGCGCGCCCTGCACCGAGGCGAATGACCGCACGCCGGAGTCGCCGCGCTCCAGCTCCTGCATGATCAGCCCGTAGGCGACGTTGTTGAGCCCCGCGCAGCCGTACTCTTCGGGAAGATTCGCGCCGAACAGGCCCAGCTCCGCCATTCCGGCGATGAGCTCTTTGGGGAAGTGCCCCTCGATGTAGGCCTCGTTGATCACCGGCACCAGCTTGTCGTCCACCCAGGCGCGGACCGTGTCGCGCACCGCGCGTTCCTCCTCGGAGAGCTGGGCGCTGATGTCGTAGAAGTCGACGCCTTCGTAGGCTGCGGCCATGATACCTAGGTATCCGAGGTATGGGGGAGAGAGAAGGAATTCGCGAGGTTGTCTCGGCGCGTCGGCGCGTTGGCGCGTCGGCGCGTTGGCCTCACCCAGCGCCGCGCCGCTGCCGTGACACCGATCTCGCGGGCCTTGGCGCGGAACGCCGCGCCGTGGTCCACCGCCTGGCCATTGGACCACTGCCAGAGATGCACCATCTCGTGGAGCAGCGTGTGCGCGACTTCTTCCCAGGGATGGGCGCCCAGGTGCCGGCGGCTGATGGTGATCTCGGTCGGATCGCCGTGGGTGCCTAACGTGAGGTGTCCGAGCCGCGAGCGCATCCGTCCCGAGAGCCGGATCGGCACCTCGGGGAGCCGGCCGGCGAAGTGGCGCACATTGTATTCGTGAAACAGCTCCGCGAGCCGCCGCAATGCGTCGATGTCACCGGGCTGCGGGCGGTCGGGTGAACGCGGCGCCGGCACACCCGCCGCGGCCGCGGCGAGCGACGCGATCGGATGGAAGGTGCGGATCTCGTGCTCGGCGGCCTTGCGCATCTCGCGCGGCGTTCCCGGGGCCACGAAGCGCACGATCGCCGCGAGCACCCGGTCGGGCGCGGCCGCATATCCGCGGTGCACGCTCAGCACCCGCTTGCGCGAGAAAGAGACGAGCACACTCCGGTTATTGGTCACGCGCAACCGCGCCACCGGCCTCAATCCGTGCGCGGCGAGCCGCCGTTCCAGCATTTCCACTTCGTCGGTCATTCCCGTCCACGACCTCGTGTCTTTGCGGCGCCGTAGAGCAGCGCGTACAGCACCAGCTCCAGCCGCTGGGTGAAGCGCACCGACGTGCGAAAGGTCTCGCGGGCCAGCGTCGGCAACTTGATCGATCGCACTCCGCCGAGATTGGCGCCGGCGACATCGGTCAGATACTGGTCGCCGATCATCACCGCCGCGCCCTGCGGAATCCCGAGCTCCCGGATCGCGTAATCCACGAGCACCCGGCTCGGCTTGCGGATCACCCTCGCACCATCGGCGAGGTGCTTTTCCAGCTCGGCTGCGGTCCAGCTGTCATCGGCGCCCTGCCGCCGCCGATAGAGTACCCCGTTGCCCTCGGTATAAGCGCGCAGGATCGGCATCCCTGGAAACATGCCGCTCAGCTCGGCGTACCGCTCTTCCCCGGCGTTCGACAGTACCACGTGGGCCAGTCCGGGCATCGCCAGCAGCGCCCTGAAGGCTGCCGCGTTGCCGTCATCGAGCGACCGCCGGCGATCGCCGGTCAGCGTGCCATCCACATCCCAGATGATGCCGCGGATGCCCTGCTTCGCGAGGAAGGCCGCGTCCACCTCGGCGAGCGCGGCCAGGTGCCACGTCGGCCGCATCCTTCGTAACACCGACACCAGCCTCGGCGCCATCTGGACAAACGTCGAGAAGGCCGAGTTGCCGGTGGCGAGACTCCTCACTTACCAGCGCGCTCGCACGCGATAGGTCAGCATGGCCGAGCCGTTGGCCGGCACCGTGACCTTGAATCCCACCATGGTCGCCGGCCCCTGCTCCGCCGGGACGCTGCTCTCGAGCACCTCGCAGTGCCCATTGCAGACGTCGGTCACCAGCACCGTCATCGCGCGCGCCGAGGCGTTCTGGAAATCAACGCGATAGGCGCTCTCGCTCTGGCGCTGCGCGACCGGTTTGTAGTCGGTCTGGGTGCGCTGAGCAGTGACGTCGAACGACGTTCCCGTGGTCGCGAGAATGTCCCGGCCCGCCGGCGTGTGCGGAATCACGACCTCGCCAAGCAGCTGCGGCCGCCCGGCGGAATCGGGCTCGAAGACCCTCATGGTGCCGCCCGGCACCACGATCCTGCCGAAATCGGATGAGGCCGGCCGGTGGATCCGGTAGCTGATGCTGGGGTGGAGATCGCGCTGGGTGTCGGGCCACTGCGAGTTGTAACCGTATCCGGAGTTCTGGAGTGCCAACTCCATGGTCACGCCGGCCGATGTGGCCGGAAAGAGCGCTACCACCTGCGATTCACCAGGGGCGAAGTCCACTGTGCCTGGCAGGCTGTAGATGTGCACACCGCCAACACCCTCTTCGATCATTCCATACTGAGCGTCGCCCTGCGCGACCATCGCAGACACTTGTGCGCGCCCCGCCATGAACGCCGGACGCGGCGCCGCCCGGACGTCGCCCGCGACGAGCTGCACCTGCGCGCCCGTTATGGACACGATGCCGTTGTTGGACATCTGCGCGTTGCCGCTGATATCGGCGCGCCCTTCGCCGCCCCGCGGCAACATCACCGCGTACGTGGCGTGCCATCCGAGTCCCGAGCTCATGAAGAGGAGGTGCAGCGCGTTCGCCGGCCGTGCGGCGTCGAGCGTCAGCTCGAAGCGCGGCAGCAGCTGGACCATCGAGTCGGGGAAGACCGGCGTACCAGGCCAGCCGTACATGACGCCGCCGTCGATCCGCACCGCCGGCGGGTTGACCGAGAGCACCCGCCCCCGCACGTACCTGGGCGCGGTGTCGGAGCCGACCCGGAACAAGAGGTCGGTGCCTAACGAGCGCCGCAGCGATCCGTCGAGCCCGCTGGCGGTGGAGATGTGGACGCCGCTGACCCGCACCCCGGTGTCGAGCGACAGGAGGCTGCTCCCGTCGAGGTCGCGCACGCCCAGGTCAACGCTGATCGTCGAGGCCCCGCGCGACACGCTGATGGGCAGGGTCCGCCGGACCAGGACCCGGCCGTCGGCGTAGATGGTGAGGCTGGTTTCCTGGGCCGAAAGCCGGGGGAACGTTGGAACGTGGGAAAGCGGGAACGCCAGAACCAGCGCCAACGCGCCGCGCACGACGTTCCCCGTTCTTCGTTCCCCATTCCCACTTTTCACGAACTCACCCGCTTCGCCACGGCCTGCGCGAATTCCATCGTGCTCGCCTTGCCGCCCAGGTCGCCGGTGCGGATCTCATCAATACGGATCGTGTCCACCACCGCCTCGCGAACGCGGCGTCCGGCATCCATTTCGCCGAGGTGCTCGAGCATCATCGACGCCGAGAGCATGAGGGCGGCGGGATTGGCCTTCCCCTGGCCGGCGATGTCGGGCGCGGTACCGTGCACCGCCTCGAAAATCGCCGCCGAGGGCCCGATGTTGGCGCTCGGCGCGAGGCCGAGGCCGCCGATGAGTCCGGCCATCTGATCGGAAAGGATGTCGCCGAACATGTTGGTCGTCACGATGACGTCGAACTGCTCCGGCCTCATCACCAGCTGCATGGCGGCGTTGTCGATGATCTTCTCGTCGCATTCGATGCGGCCGTCGAACTCCTTCGCGACGCGGCGGCCCTCTTCGAGAAAGAGCCCGCTGACCATCTTGAGGATGTTGGCCTTGTGCACCAGCGTGACCTTGCGCCGCGCATTGTGCACCGCGTACTCGAAGGCGAAACGGCAGATCCGCTCGCATCCTTCCCGGGTGGTGATGGCGGTGCTTTCAGCCACGGCCCTGGGATCATCGCCGATCTGCACGAAGTGCTCGACGCCGGCATAGAGCCCCTGGGTGTTCTCCCGCACCATCACCAGGTCGATGTGATCGTAGCCGCGGAACGGCAGGATCGTGCGCACCGGCCGCAGGTTGGCGTAGAGCCCGAATTCCTGGCGCAGCGCCACGTTCACCGAGCGGTAGCCGCCGCCGATGGGCGTTTCCAACGGACCCTTCAGCGCGCACTTGGTGGCCCGGATCGACTCGACCGACGGGTTGGGAAGCGGATCGCCGCGCCGTTCGATGCCCGCCGCGGCGGCCCCGGCGGCCTGGCGGTCCCAGGCGAACTCGAGGCCCGTGGCCTCGAGCACCGCGAGCGTCGCCTCGGTGATTTCGGGGCCGATGCCGTCGCCGGCGAGCAAGGTGATGCTGTAGATCTGCGCGCTATTGCGCATGGATTCCGTCGGTCAGTGAAGAGGAGTGGCGATGAGCGTGCCGGCGGCGAGCGCCAAGGCCGCCTCGGCGGTCGGCGCGGCGTGACCCTGGGCGCGGAGCCGCGCCAGGACACTGCCGGAACGGGCGTCGGCCAGAACCACGATGTACGCGGCGGTCAGCGATCCCGTGGTGCCGAAAATCTTGACCGCCGCCGGCGCGACCACGTACCGCGCGCTGGTCACCGCCGCCAGGGTGCGCAGCTGTCCCCAGAGCGGATCGGGGATCCGGTCTACCTTGGGGTCGAAGAGATATTCGGTCGCGAAATGGTCGGGCTCGAGCGACAGCGTCGGGTTCCGCCGAGCCGCACGGCGCTGCTCCTCGACGCCGATCCAGGTCACCTCGCGGCCATCGCGACGAACCGCGGTATCGATGGCCGCGTTGGCCTCGGCCAGCAGCTCGCTGCGCCGCGCATCGAGGTCCGGCAACGGTTGGGTCGCATCGCCCGCAACCACGCCGCCGGTGGTTAGCAGCAGCACATTGGTCCCCGCCAATGAGGCCACGGGGATCTGGCTAACTGCAACCTGGACAAAGGGATCGGAAGGAGTGACTGAGCGGGTATGATGCCCGCAAGCCGCCGCCGATACTACAGCCATCATTATTACAACATCACGACAGTAACGCGACATTAGCCCTGAGGGTGAGGGTCCGGTCGAGGCGGCGGAAACTAACTGAGCGCCTGTCCTCCGTCTACGCGAATCACCTCGCCGGTGATGTGGCGCGACGCATCGGTACAGAGGAATACGATGATCTGGGCGACATCATCCGGCTCGGCGACGCGCCCCAGCGTGGTCTGCGCGCGGGCGCGCGCCGAGAGCTCGTCGAAGAGGTGGCCGGTGAGTTCGGTCTTCACGAAACCCGGCGCAACGGCATTCACATTCACGTTGGCCGGCCCCAGCTCGACCGCTGCCGCGTGGGTCAGGCCGATGAGTCCCGCCTTCGAGGCCGCGTAATTGGCGACGCCGAATCCCGGCTTCACCGCCATGATCGACGAGACGTTCACGATCTTGCCGTAGTGCTGCCCGCGGAAGGTCGGCGCCACTGACTTGATCATGTTGAAGGCGCCGGTGAGGTTGGTGTCCACGACGTCGCGCCAGGCGCTGTCGTCGGTCTTCCAGAGCGCCGCGTCGCGCGAGATACCCGCGTTGTTGACCAGGATATGCACGCCGCCGATCGCTTCCTTCGCGGCCCTCACGAACTTCTCGACGTCGGCAAATGAGCGAACGTCGCAGCGATCGCAGTAGACCGGGACGTTCAGGCTCTTCAGCACCGCTTCGGTCATCGCGGCCTGGACCGCGACGTCGCGGCCCGGCAGCTCGACGTAGTTGAATGCCACCGCGCAGCCGCGGCGCGCCAGCTCCAGCGCCGTCGCGCGACCGATGCCGGTCGCCGCGCCGGTGACGATGGCGCAGCGGCCATGCAGATCGCTCTTGGACATCGCCAGCTGCGGCTGCTCGCGGTGCGTGACTTCTTCGAGCAGCGCCGTAACGGCGTCGGGCTTCTCGCGGCCAGGGACCATGTAGATCGCGAACCTACCCCGCCCGGAAGGGAGCCGCAAGCCGATCCATTGACCGCGCGGGGCATTTAACCGTATGCTAGCGGCCAACATGCAAGACAACGCTGCGGTTGGCGCAGGGCGCGGGATGCGGGTCATCGGTTGGGGGCTCGTGGGACTGCTGGGCGCGGCCGCCTTCGCGGTGCTCGCCCTTTCGCGCGGCGAGTCGGTCAATGCCGCCTGGATCGTCGTGGCCGGCGTCTGCTCCTACTCCATTGGCTACCGGTTCTATTCGCGATTCATCGCCCTCAAGGTCTTCGCCCTCGACGATCACCGGGCCACCCCGGCCGAACGGTTGAACAACGGGCGCGACTTCGTGCCCACCAGCAAGTGGGTGCTCTACGGCCACCACTTCGCCGCCATCGCCGGCGCGGGGCCGCTGGTCGGCCCGATCCTGGCGGCGCAGTTCGGTTATCTCCCCGGAACGCTGTGGCTGATTTTCGGCGTGGTGCTGGGGGGCGCGGTCCAGGACTTCACCATTCTCTGCTGCTCGCTGCGCCGCGACGGAAAATCGTTAGGCCAGATGGCCACGGAGGAAGTGAACAAGGTGGCCGGGATCTCGGCATCGGTCGCGATCCTGGCGATCATGGTGATCCTCCTCGCGGTCCTCGGCCTCATCGTGGTGAACGCGCTGAAAGCCAGCCCCTGGGGATTGTTCACCATCGTCTGCACCATACCGATCGCCATGGTGATGGGCCTGTGGATGCGCGGCCGGCGTCCCGGCCGGATCACCGAGGCGACGGTCGCCGGCGTGACGCTGTTGCTGGTGGCGCTGGTCGCCGGCGGCTGGGTCAATCACCACCCCGTCTTCGGGCCGATGTTCACCTGGACCGGCACCGCGCTCGCCTGGGCGCTCATCGTCTACGGTTTTTCGGCGTCGGTGCTTCCCGTCTGGCTGCTGCTCTCGCCGCGCGACTACCTGTCGACCTTCCTCAAGGTCGGCACGGTGATCATCCTCGCGGTCGCGATCCTGATCCTGCTGCCGCCGCTGCGGCTGCCGGCGGTGACGCGATTCGTCGACGGCAGCGGGCCGGTGTTCGCGGGAAAACTCTTTCCCTTCGCGTTCATCACCATCGCCTGCGGCGCGATCTCGGGCTTCCACGCGCTGGTCGCCAGCGGCACGACGCCCAAGATGCTGACCCGCGAATCGCACGCCCGGCTCATCGGCTACGGTGGAATGCTGACCGAGAGCTTCGTCGGCCTCATGGCGATGATCGCCGCCGCGACGATGGACCCCGGTGTCTACTTCGCGATGAACGCGCCTCCCGCGGTGCTCGGCACCACCCCGGCGAGTGCCGCGGAAGTGGTGAGCCAGTGGGGCTTCACCGTGACGCCGCAGGTGCTCGAAGGGTGGGCGCGGCAGGTCGGCGAATCGTCGCTCCTCTCCCGGGTGGGCGGCGCGCCGAGCCTGGCGGTGGGGATGGCGAACATCCTGCACGGCGTCTTCAGCGGTGCGGGGCTCGCGCTCTGGTATCACTTCGCGCTGATGTTCGAGGCGCTCTTCATCCTCACCACCATCGACGCCGGCACGCGGGTCGGGCGCTTCATGCTCCAGGACCTGGTCGGCAATATCTGGAAACCGATGGGCGACGTGAGCTGGGCGCCGGGGATCTGGGCGGCGAGCACGGCGATCGTGGCGGGGTGGGGCTACTTCCTCTACCAGGGCGTCATCGACCCGTTAGGCGGCATCAACTCCCTCTGGCCCCTCTTCGGGATCGCCAACCAGCTGCTGGCGGCCGTCGCCCTCTGCGTCGTGACCACGATCATCATCAAGATGGGGAAAGCGCGCTACGCCTGGGCCACCACGGGACCGCTCGCCTTTCTCGTGGTGGTCACCCTCACCGCGGGGTGGCAGAAGGTCTTCGCCGCCGACCCCAAGCTCGGCTTCTTCGCGCAGGCGCGGGCGCTGCGCGACGCCGGCGCGCCCCAGGCGGCGCAGCGGATCTTCAATAACAACGTCGACGCCGGCCTGACGCTGTTCTTCATGGCCGTCGTGGTGATCGTGATCCTGGCGAGCGCGCGCGAGTGGTGGCTGGTGATCTCAAAACGAAAGGCGCCCCGCGTGAACGAGACGCCCTTCGTGGAGACCGCGCTGGCCGCGGGAGACTAGTTCTTCGCCTTCACCCAGTGAAGGGCGAATGCTCCGCCCTGGGGATCGAACGCCTTCACGATCCGGTCACCGCCGGGAACTTCGACCGGCGGATGAACCAGCTTCCCTCCGAGCCGGATAATATCAGCAGCCGCCCTGTCGATATCGGGGACGCGGATATAGCAGTTCCAGCCGACGGCCGGCACTTCCTTCGACTTGTTCATCATGCCGCCGAGCGGCGCGGGACTCCCCGGCCGACCGATGAGCTGGTAGGTCCCCATGTCGCCCATGTCGTGCGCGTCGCGCTTCTCCCAGCCCGCAATCTTCTCGTAGAACACAGCCGCAGCCTTCCAATCCGTGGTCACCAGCTCATGCCAGGAGAACGTGCCGACATCGCCGCCTTCCGATGGGCCCTGGCCGCCATCGGTGGGTTGGAAGATCGCGAAGGCCGCGCCCTGCGGATCCTTGAGCACCGCAAAGCGGCCCACCGTCGGAATGTCGGTCGGCTTCACATGGATCTGGGCGCCCAGCCTGGTGGCCTGCCGGAAAGTGTCGTCCACGGAGCTTACGCCGACGTACATCAGCCAGTGGGGAACGGTTCCGCTCTTCTTCGCCTCGGCGGGAAACTCCATGACGCCACCGAGCGTGTTGCCCTTGTTGGTCCACATGCGGTATGGCGTACTGGCGCCGGGAAAATCCGTCACGTTCCAGCCGAGCAGCCTGGTGTAGAAATCGACGGCACCCTTGGGGTTCGTCGTCATCAGCTCGTGCCAGACGATGCGGCCGGTGCTTGTTGCGGTACCGGTGCTTGTTGCGGTAGATGAAGGAGTGCGCGTTGCGGTCGTCATATGAACCTCGCCATTACTGGTGCGGAAGGCGGCCCGGCGCACCGGGCCGGTGGG
>DASXPG010000004.1:0-13247 GCA_036493755.1 Gemmatimonadales bacterium | reverse complement strand
CGGATTCTGTCTCCTCGGCGAGCGGAATGCCGAGGTCCTGCTCGAAGAAGGCGCGTTGCTCCGCGAGCGGCCAGGAGCGGACGATGTTGCGCAGCGTGTGGGGTGATGAATCGGTGATAAAGCGGGTTTCGTCGAGCCGGGCGGGGAGGATGTTGCAGCGTCCGCCGCCGCTGATCAGGATTTTGCGGCCGCCGTCAGTGGTGTGCTCCAGGAGCAACGTGTCGGCACCGGCCGAGGACGCGAAAATGGCGGCCATCATGCCGGCCGCCCCGCCGCCGATGACCCCGACCCGGCGTTGCGCCGCTATCCGCCCGCGCTGTCGCCGGCCGCGGAGACGCGCCGTCCTTCAGCGACCGACGCCCGGAGATAGTCGGCGTTCATCCTCGCGATGAAGGTCACCGAAATGCCCTTGGGGCAGACCGCCTCGCACTCTTCATGATTGGTGCAGTAGCCGAAGCCTTCGGCATCCATCCGGCGGATCATCTTCAGCGTCCGCTCGAGGCGTTCGGGCTGGCCCTGCGGGAGCATCGCCAGGTGGCTCAGCTTCGCCGAGGTGAAGAGCATCGCCGAGGCGTTGGGGCAGGCCGCGACACAGGCCCCACACCCGATGCACGCCGCCGCGTCCATCGCCAGGTCGGCGTTTTCCTTCCGGATCGGGATCGCGTTGCCGTCGGGCGCCGCACCAATCGCCGCCGAAATGAATCCCCCCGCCGCGATGATCCGGTCGAAGGCGCCGCGATCGACGACGAGATCCTTCACCACCGAAAAGGCCCGGGCCCGCCACGGCTCCAGGGTCAGCTCATCGCCGTCGTTGAAACTGCGCAGGTGCAGCTGGCAGGTCGTGGTGCGCGCCTTCGGCCCATGGGCCTGGCCGTTGATCATGAAGCCGCAGGTCCCGCAGATCCCCTCGCGACAGTCGTGATCGAAGGCGATGGGATCCTCGCCCCTGGTAATCAGTCCCTCGTTGACCACGTCCAGCATCTCGAGGAACGACATGTCGGGCGACACCTCCGTCACCGGATAAGTGACGAAACCACCGGCCGCGGCGGGATTCTTCTGTCGCCATACATGCAAAGTGAGATTCAACGTTCCTCCGTCACTTCCGTCATCTCCGGCATTACTTGTAGCTCCGCGTCGCCAGATGGACGTTCTCGAACTCGAGCGGCTCTGTGTTCCGGATCGGCGTGCTGTTCTCGCCGGTGTATTCCCACACCGCCGCGTGCGCGAAATGCGCGTCGTCGCGCTTCGCCTCGCCATCTTCGGTCTGGTATTCCTCGCGGAAGTGGCCGCCGCATGATTCGTCCCGGGTCAACGCATCGCGGCAGGTCAGCTCGCCCAGCTCCAGGAAATCGGCGACGCGGCCCGCGACTTCGAGCGACTGGTTCAGCTCGGCGTTCTCGCCAGGCACATTGAGATTCCGCCAGAACTCGGCCCGCAGCGCGGGGATCTTCTGGAGCGCCAGCTCGAGCCCGGCGCGGTTGCGCGACATGCCGCACAGGTCCCACATGATGTGACCCAGCTCTCGATGGAAAGAGCTCGGCGTGCGTTTGCCCTTGATGCCGAGAAGCTTCGCGGTGCGCTGCCGGACCGCGTCCTCGACTCCCTTCGCTTCGGGAATCTCGACGGCCGCGCCGGGCTTCAGCCCCGCCAGATAGTTCCCGATCGTCGCCGGGATCACGAAGTAGCCGTCGGCCAGGCCCTGCATCAGCGCGCTGGCGCCGAGGCGGTTGGCGCCGTGGTCGGAGAAATTCGCCTCGCCCAGGACGAAGAGGCCGGGGATGGTGCTCATCAGGTTGTAGTCGACCCACAGCCCGCCCATCGTGTAGTGCACGGCGGGATAGATGCGCATCGGCTGGCGGTACGGATTCTCGTCGGTGATGCGCTGGTACATCTCGAAAAGGTTGCCGTACTTCTCGCGGATCTGGTTCTCGCCCAGCCGCTTGATGGCATCGGCAAAGTCGAGATAGACGCCGCGCCCGCCGGGGCCGACGCCGCGGCCCTCGTCGCAGACCGCCTTTGCGGCCCGGCTGGTGACATCGCGCGCGGCGAGATTCCCGAAGCTCGGATACTTGCGCTCGAGGTAGTAATCGCGGTCGGGCTCGGGAATCGCCGACGCGGGCTTGGCGAGGTCTTCTTTCTTCTTCGGCACCCAGACACGGCCGTCGTTACGGAGCGACTCGGACATCAGCGTCAGTTTCGACTGGTGCTCGCCGGTGACCGGAATGCAGGTGGGATGGATCTGGGTGTAGCAGGGATTGGCGAATCCGGCGCCGCGCTTGTAGGCGCGCCAGATCGCCGTGGCGTTGCATCCCTTGGCATTGGTCGAGAGGTAGAAGACGTTGCCGTAGCCGCCGCTCGCGAGGCAGACGGCGTCGCCGAGGTGCGTCTCGATCTCGCCGGTCGTCATGTCGCGGACCACGATGCCGCGGGCGCGCCCGTCGGCGACGATCAGGTCGAGCATCTCGTGCCGCGGGAACATCTGCACCGTGCCGGCGCCGATCTGGCGCTCCAGCGCCTGGTAGGCGCCCAACAGGAGCTGCTGGCCGGTCTGGCCGCGGGCGTAGAAGGTGCGCGACACCTGCGCGCCGCCGAAGGACCGGTTGTCGAGGAGCCCGCCGTACTCGCGCGCGAACGGGACGCCTAACGCGACGCACTGGTCGATGATCGACACCGATATCTCGGCCAGGCGATAGACATTGGCCTCGCGGCTGCGGAAGTCGCCGCCTTTCACCGTATCGTAGAAGAGGCGATAGACGCTGTCGCCGTCGTTGCGGTAGTTCTTGGCGGCGTTGATGCCGCCCTGCGCGGCGATCGAGTGGGCGCGCCGGGGGCTGTCCTGGTAACAGAAGCACTTGACCCGGTAACCCAGCTCGGCGAGCGACGCGGCGCCGCCGGCACCGGCCAGCCCCGAGCCGACCATGATCACGGTGTATTTCCGCTTGTTGGCCGGATTGACGAGCTTCAGATCGAACTTGTGCTTCTGCCACTTCTTGTCGATCGGGCCGCCCGGGACCTGCGCGTCGAGTTTCATCGCAGCACCCCGGCCAGAACCGCGACCGGAATCGAGATGTAGCCCAGCGCGACAATCACCGCGATGGCGACCGAAAGCTTCCGAACCATCGGCACGTAGCGCGGGTGCGAGAGTCCGAGCGTCCTCACCATGCTCCAGATCCCGTGATCGAGGTGGAAGGCCAGCAGGATCATCGCCACGATGTAGGTGACGGCAACGGCGCGGTCCCGGAAGCCGACGACGAGGTTGTGATAGGGCTGCAGCTCCACGAAGTCGGGATGCACAATGCCGAATGTCATGTGAAGCAGGTGATAGACGATGTAGGCGAGGAGCAGCACGCCAGTCCAGCGCATGGTCCGCGAGTAGAGCGTCGAAGCGCGCGGCTGCCATTCCTGGTACCGCACCCGCCGGGCCCGGCGGCTCGCGAGCGTCAAAGACGCGGCGGCCCAGATATGGAGGAGGACGCTCGCCAGCAATACGGCGCGCGCAATCCAGAGTCCGGCGCCGTGCGCGACGGCGCGCAGCCAGAGGGCGTAGTTGCGTATCGCTTCCGGCCCGAGGAAAACCAGCAGATTGCCGGTCATATGGGCGATGACGAAGCCCACCAGGATGACCCCGGTGACGGCCATCACGATCTTGCGGCCGATGGTCGAGCGAAGAAAAGCCTGAGGCGCTGCCGTGGGAGTGGCCTGCGCGGTGAGCGTCATGTGCCGAATAATCGATTGGCGCTTGCGCGTGGCGCAAGCCGGTTCGCAACTTACCCCCTGACAATGTCCACCGAACGCAAGATGATCATGGGCATGGTGAAGGTCGTGGTCGCCGCCGATGTCTTCGCCAGCACCGCCGATGAAGCGCTTATGGATAAGGAAAAGCACTACCTCGCCGCGCTCCAGCGCTCCGGTGAGATTTACCTCTCCGGACCCATGTCCGACGGATCCTTCGGCCTGGTGGTCTACGACGTGCAGTCGCTCAAGGAAGCCGAGGAGCTGGTGGAGCGGCAGCCGCTGGTGAAGGCGGGGTTGTTGTCGGTGGAGTTGAGGGAAATGTTCGCCGTGACCTACGGATGAGACTGTGCGTCGTGCGTTGTGAGTCGGAAAGGCGGTGACACGTGGCTGACATGGATCGCCTCAAAGAGGACGCCAAGCCGGCCGGCTTCACCGGCGCATCGACCGCGGTAATGGGCACCGCCGGCGGCCTCATGCCGGCAATGGTGCATTCGATTCTCGTGGGCGGTTCGGTACTCTCGTTTTCCTGGATGCTCTCCACCGACGTCGCGACCGTTGCGGCAATCGGAATCGGCCAGGGAATCGCCGCCGCCGCTACCGCGCTGGCCCGCGGCAAAGGCGAGTTCTACATCAGCCCCCGGCGCGGTTTCATGGCGTCGATGGGCGTCGGCCTCTTCAATGGATTGATGTACTTCGTGCAGATGGCGCTTCCCGCCACCGAGCTGGGCTGGACGATCGACCTCCTGATACTTGGCGCGGTAGGCGCCGCCGCCGGCTGGCTCGCCGTCAAAGTGCCGTCCAGGGATCCGCTGGTTCTCAAGTGAGCGAGCTCAACACCCCGGCCAACAAGAAGCTCATCGTCGTCGGAGATCGCGTGCTGATCGCCCCCGAAGAGGGCGAGGATCGCACCCGCGTCGGACTTTACCTGCCGCAGACGGCGATCGACACGCTGGCGGTGCAGGGCGGCCGGGTCCTCGCCACCGGACCGGGGACGCCCCTCACCGAGCCCGCATCGCTCGACGAGGAGCCGTGGAAAATCGGCCAGCGCGCCGGCGCGCGGTTCGTCCCGATGCAGGCGAGGATCGGCGACTACGCGCTCTTCTTCAGGAAGGCGTCGGTCGAGATCACTTTCGAGAGCCAGAAATATCTCGTCGTTCCGCTCGCGGCGATCCTCGTGCTGGTGAGACATCCCGAGAACGACGTCGAGTAGGTGAAGTTCCCGCACCCGCTGGCGCTGCTCACCGGGTGCATCGCCATCGCCGCGGCGCTCACCTGGGTGCTGCCGGCCGGCGAATACACCCGGCAGCACGACGCCGTCACCGGCCGCGACGTCGTCGTCCCCGGCACCTTCCATGCCGTCGCTCCAACGCCGGTCTCCCCATTCCAGGCGGTCGTCGCCGTGCCACGCGGCCTGGCCGACGCCGGCTCGGTGGTCTTCCTGGTTCTGCTCGTCGGGGGGGCCTTCGTGGTGGTGGACCAGACCGGCGCGCTGCGCCAGGCCACCGGCGCACTGGCCCGAAGCCTCGAAGGCCGCGCCACGCTGGTGATTCCGGTGATCGGGCTTTTCTTCGCCACCGGCGGCGCGCTCGAGAACATGTCCGAGGAGATCATCGCGATGATCCCGGTGCTCCTCGTGCTGATGCGCCAAATCGGCTTCGACCCGCTGGTCGCTGTTGCCGTGAGCCTCGGCTCGGCGGCGGTCGGGGCGGCGTTCAGCCCGATCAACCCCTTCCAGGTGGGGATCGCCCAGAAGCTCGCGCAGCTGCCGCTGGAATCGGGCTGGGCCTTTCGCTGCGTGGTGCTGGCGATAGCGCTGGCCATCTGGCTTGGCGTCACCATGCGTTATGCAGAAAAAACCAAGCGGGCAGACGGGCAGACGGGCGGACGGGCAGAAGAAACCGTGCCCGAACGGTCGGGAGGGCGGGGTGGCATCGTCCTCGCCCTGGTGCTCGGCACCTTCGCGATTTTTGTCTACGGCGTGCTCCAGCTGGGCTGGGACTTCGACCAGATGTCGGCGCTCTTCTTTATCATGGGTATCGTCGCCGGCCTGGTCGGCGGACTGGGCGTGCAGGGTACCGCGGCAGCCTTCGCCGAGGGCTTTGGGTCGATGGCCTATGCCGCGGCGTTGATCGGATTCGCCCGCGGCATCTTTGTCGTTCTGAGCGAAGGCCATATCATCGACACCGTGGTGCACGGAGTGTTCACGCCGATCGGCCAGCTGCCGATCGCGGTCTCGGCCCTGGTGATGATGCTGGCGCACGTCGCGATCCACTTTCCCGTCCCCAGCGTGAGCGGACAGGCGGTACTGACGATGCCGGTTCTGGTGCCTCTCTCCGACCTGCTGCGCCTCCCACGGCAGGTGACCGTCCTTTCCTTTCAATACGGGGCGGGGCTCTCCGAGCTGTTCTGGCCGACCAACGGCTCCCTGATGGCGATCGTCGCCGTGGCCGGCATCAGCTACGAGCGCTGGCTGAAGTTCGCGGTACCGCGCGCGATGCTGCTCTACGGTGTGGCCGCGGGCGCGATCCTGGTGGCCATCACGATCGGCCTCCGGTGACCAGACCGATGCAGCTCACCGCCTCCGACGGCGCGCGTGTGGAGATCCACCCGATCGGCGCCCAAGTCGGCTCCTGGATACCGGCCGGCGGCGTGGAGCAGTTCTTCACGGCGAGCAATGCGCCGGTGGGATCGGCCGCTTTCAAAGGCGGCATCCCGGTCTGCTTCCCGCAGTTTGCCTCGCAGGGTCCGCTGCCGCCGCACGGGTTCGCGCGCGACCAGACCTGGACACCCGCCGACCGCGGCTCGGACGGAAGCGATGCCTGGGCGATCTGGACGCTCCGCGATGCGGGATCGATGAGCAGCCGCTGGCCTCACAAATTTGAAGTGGACCTCAAAGTCACCATCGGCGGCGCCCGCATCGATACCGCGATGACGGTGCGCAATCCCGCGTCCCGCGCCTGGTTCTTCACCGGCGCGCTCCACACCTATTTCGGCGTCGACGACATCGACGATGTCAGCGTGACGGGGCTGAATGGCCTCGAGTACATCGACAAGACGAAGGACAACGCCCGCGCCCGGCACGGCGACGAGCCGCTGCGGGTTCCCGCCGAGACCGACCGGGTGTACCTTGGCGCGCGGATGCCGCTGACGTTGCGCGACGGCCGCCGCAGCCTCGATATCGCCGCGCGCGGATTTCCCGATGTGGTGATCTGGAATCCCTGGAAGGGCGCCAGCGAGCGCTTTCCGCAGCTCGGTCCGGAAGATTATCGGCGGATGATCTGTATCGAGGCGGCGGTTGCGCTCCACCCGGTTTCGCTCGAGGAAGGGCAGAACTGGACCGGGGCGCAAACCGTCACCGTTCGTTAGCGCGATTATTCGGCAATAGCCGGAGGTTCAATGCGACGCTCGATGCGCCACCTTCCCAACGCCGCCCTTCTGCTCCTCGGAGTCGCGGGCTGCATCCATCAGGATGTTCCCGTGATCGGCCGGGTCGCGATGAAAGAGCTCGCGCCGAATGGCAGCGTCCGCTACATCGAGTTTGACACCCTGGGGCACGTGGTGATCGGACAACAGAGCGGGGATGCGACGCCGGTCGTCCACGAGGACACGGCGAGCCTCGGCCGGGCGCAGGTTCGGGAGATATTTGCCGCGGCGAATGCGCTGGGTGACACGCTGCTGCGGCACGAAGGGACCGCACCCCGAGAGCCGAGGGGATCGGCGGTCATCGCCATCCTCTGGACCGATCAATCGCAATCGCGCATCGTCTGGACCGCGGGCACCGAGCCCGCCGATCCGCGGGTGAAAACGCTGCTCGCCCGCATCAACAAGCATCGGAGCAGCGGGTCCTAGTCAGGCGTCCTGTTCCCGGCTCCCTACACATCGATAGTCCGCGACGCCGCCTCTGGACGAACGCGCGTCGCTGCGTTAGCTCCAACGCAGAATTTTCATCGGGAGACCGCATGAGGCTGGACAAGATTCTGCTCCTGGCGACGACATTACTCGGCGCCTGCCATCACGGCGGCGGGGTTGCGACGGTTCAGCCCGCCGCGCCCGCGCCCGAAGCACCGGCGCCGATGCCGCGGCCCCTGGGCGCGGTGGCACCACGCAGTCCCGCCGACCCGGTTCCGGGGATGGCGTCCGCGTCGGCGCCCGCGGCCTCGGCGGCCAACACTCCTTCGCTCTATTCCCGGCTAGGCGGCATCGACGCCATCCGCGCGGTGGTCCACGATTTCCGGGCCCGTGTCGCGGCCGATGACCGGATCAACGCCTTCTTCCGGGGCGTGAACCTCGACAGCCTCGAGCAGCTGATCGGCGACCAGATCTGCATGGCCACGGGGGGACCGTGCGTGTACACCGGCCGTACCATGCTCGCGGCGCATACCGGCCTCAATATCCATGATGCGGACTTCAACGCGCTGGTCGAGGACCTCACCGCGGCACTCGACCATTTCAACGTTCCGGCGCGCGAAAAGAATGAGCTGCTATCCGCGCTCGCTGCGATGAAGGGCGACATCGTCGGCCATTGATCTTCCCGCTGCCAGTAACGTCATCGGCGCAATCCGCTCTCGCCGCGCCGCCGTACACGACATGGAGCCCGGAGCGCCGCCGGACGGCGGCGTCGTGCCGGCAGTGCCGTTGAGCGCTCCCTCTCGCGAGGAGACGGATGGCATGCTGGTCTCGCGCATGGCGGGAGGCGATGAGCAGGCCTTGGGGACGATCTACGACCGCCACGGCGCCACGCTCTACGCGCTCGCCTTCCAGATCCTGCGCGACGCGCACGATGCCGAGGAAATCGTCCTCGAGACCTTCAACCAGGCCTGGCGGCGGGCCGCGTCGTACCAGCAGGGCCGGGGAAGCGTCGCGGCATGGCTCGTGGTCCTGGCGCGAAGCCGCGCCCTCGACCGGGTCCGCTCGCGGACGCGCCATACCCGGGCCGTCGAGCGCGCGGTGACCAGCGAGCAGGATGCGCCCGCGCCCGCGATGGGCCGCGGGGCCGCCGAGGCCAATCGTTATGCGGAAGAGCGCGAGCGGCGGGGGAAAGTGCTGGCGGTGCTGCAGCAGCTCCCCGAGCCGCAGCGAATCTGCATCCAGCTCGCGTACTACGAAGGCCTGAGCCAGACCGAGATCGCGGCGAAGCTCTCCGAGCCGCTGGGGACGATCAAGACGCGCACCCGCCAGGCGATGATCAAGCTGCGCGACCTGCTGGGTACCATGGCCCCGGAGCCGGCATCGTGATCGGCGAATCGCTCCAGACCCTCGCGGCGTCCTACGCACTCGGCTCCCTGGAGCCCAGCGAGGCGCGCGCCTTCGAAGCGCAGATGGACGGGAATGCCGAGCTGCGGGCGTTCGTCGCCGAGCTGCACGAGGTGACCGCGGCGCTCGCCGCCGGAGCGCCCCAGGCGTCGGCGCCGCCGGCACTCCGCGATCGCGTGTTGGCTTCGGCCCGCAGCGCATCGCCGGCGCAGGCTGGATTGCCCCGGGTGATTCCGTTCGTGGTGCGGACCGCCGCGACACCCCTCGGCATCGCCTGGGCGGCCGCCGCGGCGTTCCTGGTGCTCGCCGGCTATCAGCAAATCCGGGTCCGGCGGCGGGATACTCAGTTGCGTCAAGTCATGGCAGCGCTGGATACGACGATGAGCTGGCGCAACGTGCTCGAGGCGCGGCTGGAGACGATACTCGACACCAACACCAAGATGTATACGATGAGCGCGCACTTCGCCGATGCGGTGCAGCCGCGCTCGGGCGCCCAGATCTTCTGGAGCAGAAACCACCAGACCTGGTTGATCCACGCCTACAACCTGCCGAAGCTGCCGGAGGGGAAGGTGTATCAGCTCTGGTACATCACCGCGGCGGGGACGAAGATTTCAGCGGGGCTGTTGCACGTCAGCGAAAACGGGCAGGGCACCCGGCTGGTGCCGGTGCCGGAAGAAGCGAAGAATGCCACCCTCGCTGCGATCACCGCCGAGCCGGCGGGAGGCTCGCCACAGCCGACCGGGTCCATCGTCATGGCGGGCAGCGTGGCCGAGGAACAGCGGCACTAGAGACGGGGCAGCGTTACTCCGTGCTGGCCCTGGTACTTCCCCTTCTTGTCCTTGTACGACGTGATCGGCGGCTCGTCGCCCTCGAAGAAGATCACCTGCGCGATCCCCTCGTTGGCGTAGACCTTGGCCGGCAGCGGCGTGGTATTCGAAATCTCCAGCGTCACGTACCCCTCCCATTCCGGCTCGAAGGGCGTGACGTTGGTGATGATGCCGCAGCGGGCGTAGGTGGACTTGCCCACGCACAGCGTCAGGACGTTGCGGGGAATCCGGAAGTACTCCACCGAACAGGCCAGGGCGAAGGAGTTGGGAGGGACGATGCAGACGTCGCCCTCGAATTCCACGAACGACCGGGGATCGAATCCTTTGGGATCGACGATCGCCGACAGGGCATTGGTGAAGATCTTGAACTGCTTCGCCACCCGCATGTCGTAGCCGTAGGACGAAACGCCGTAGGAAATCCCGCCTTCCCGCACCTGTTTTTCGGCGAAAGGCTCGATCATCCCCTGTTCCCGGGCCATCTGGGTGATCCAGCGGTCTGACTTGATTCCCACGGCTTCCTCGCCAAAAGGTCGCGCAAAGTATAGCTGGATTTCTTGAAATCCGGTTGAGCGGACTTTACTATTCCGAGGCTCGCCACTGTGCGGCCACGCGACGCATTCCGCGCCCCTGACCGACTGCCGGAGATCTGTGCAGGCCTACGCCCCGCTGCTGATGCTGATCGTCTTCGTCGCGATGAACGCGGTGGGGATGATCGTCGCGTCGCACATTCTCTCGGCGACCCGGCGCACGACGGCGAAGGACCAGCCCTACGAGTCGGGGATGCCGCCGCTGGGCAATGCCCACGAGCGTTTCGACGTCAAGTTCTATCTCATTGCCGTGATCTTCATCGTCTTCGACATCGAAGTCGTCTTCATGATGCCGTGGGCCGTGGCCTTCCGGCAGCTCGATCTCTTCGGCCTGGGGGTGCTCGGGGCGCTGATCGAGATGGCGGTCTTCGTCGCCATTCTGCTGGTGGGCTACATCTACGTGCTCAAGCGGGGGGCTTTCGATTGGACGTGAAGAGCGGCGTCGTCACCAGCGAGGCCAACTGGATCACCACCCGGCTCGACGATCTGGTCAACTGGTCGCGCGCCAATTCGCTGTGGCCGATGCCGTTCGGCACCGCCTGCTGCGCCATCGAGTTCATGGCGACCGCCGCGAGCCGTTATGACATCGCCCGCTTCGGCATGGAGCGCCAGGCCTTTTCGCCACGGCAGTCCGATGTGCTGATCTGCGCCGGCCGCCTGCCGTTCAAGCTCGCGCCGGTCATCCGCACGATCTGGGACCAGATGATGCAGCCCAAGTGGTGCATCTCGATGGGCGCCTGCGCTTCGAGCGGCGGCATCTTCGACAACTACTCGATGGTGCAGGGAATCGACACCATCGTCCCGGTCGACGTCTACGTCCCCGGCTGCCCGCCGCGGCCCGAGGGTCTGCTGTACGGCATCATGATGCTCCAGAAGAAGATCAAGGGCGAGTCGGTATTCGATCCGTCGCTCAGGGTGGAGAAGCTCGCCAACGCCCAGGGTCTCTTTCTCGAGGCGGCGGTGGTGGACGAGATCTCCGAGCCCTTCGGCAACTCCGTCTCCCAGACCCGGTCCGCCTGATCGTGCCGGCCCAGCTGAGCCCCTCGGTCGCCGCGCTGCAGGCCCGCTTCGGCGAGGCCGTCCGTCGCGCCGAGGTTTCCTGCGGGGACACCATCGTCATCGTCGCGCAGACCCAGGCCCACGAGATCCTCGGCTGGCTCAAGACCGAGGCGGGCCAGCAATTCGACTATCTCGTGGACGTCACCGCGGTCGAGTATCGCGATCGCGAGCGCGCGCTCGAGGTGGTCTATCAGCTCTGGTCGCTGGACCGAAAAGCCTTCCTGCGGCTCAAGATCGAGCTCGACAAGCGCCAGCCCCTCGCCGTGGATTCGATCGTCGATCTGTGGAAGGGCGCCGACTGGATGGAGCGCGAAGTCTTCGACATGTTCGGCGTCCGCTTCATCGGGCACCCCGACCTGCGCCGCATCCTGATGTGGGAGAATTATTCCGAGGGCTTCCCGCTGCGGAAGGATTTCCCGCTGCGCGGCCGCTTCAGCCGCGCCGAGCAGACCCGGCGCGCGCTGTCGAACGAGCTGGAGAAGCACTACTCGCTGGAGGAGCTGTCGGCGAGAGAAGAGCCCGGCTTCGGGATGAACGGCTGATGGCGACGCGCACCGTCAGCTACGACCTCGCCACCACCGGCGTCGATGCCCGGGGCAACCCGGTCACGACACCGTTAGGCGTGGCCGCCGAGCCGGTGATGAAGACCGACCACATGCTGGTCAACATCGGCCCCCAGCATCCGGCCACGCACGGCGTGCTGCGGCTGGTGGTCGAGCTGGACGGCGAGGTCGTGGTGAAGGTGATCCCGCACGTCGGCTACCTGCACTCCGGGTTCGAGAAGCTCGGCGAGTATCGCCAGTACAACCAGATCATCCCGCTGACCGACCGCACCGACTATCTCGCGGCGATGTCGAACAACGTCTGCCTGGCGCAGGCCGCCGAGAAGCTGATGGGGATCGAGATCACCGAGCGGTGCCGGGTGCTGCGGGTCATCGCCTGCGAGATCTCGCGCATCATTTCCCACTGCGTCTGGGCCGGTACCACCGGGATCGACATCGGCGCCTTCACGGTGTTTCTCTGGCTGTTCCAGGAGCGCGAGCGCCTCTACACCTTCATCGAGCAGTGGACCGGCGCCCGGATGACGACGTCGGTGACCCGCGTCGGTGGACTGATGGCCGACGTTCCCGACGGCTGGACCCAGGGCCTGCGCGAGTGGTGCGGCAAGTTCCCCAAGGTGCTCGACGAAGTCGAAGCGATGCTGTCGAAGAACGCGATCTGGCTGGGCCGCAACGTCGACGTCGGTATCATGGAGCGCGAGGACGCCATCAACTTCTCGCTCTCGGGCCCGATGCTCCGCGCTTCCGGCGTGCCTTACGACGTGCGCAAGGATCGCCCCTATCTCGGCTACGACTCGTACGATTTCGAGGTACCGGTCGGCGAGCACGGCGATTGCTACGACCGGTACCTGTGCCGCATGGAAGAGATGCGCCAGTCGACGCGCATCATCCTCCAGGCCCTGGACCGTCTGCCCGAAGGGCCGATCAACGTCTCCGATCCCAAGGTGATCCTGCCGCCCAAGACCCGCGCGATGGGCGACATGGAGGCGATGATCTTCCATTTCAAGCAGGTGATGGAAGGCGTCCCCGCGCCGATCGGCGAAGCCTATTCGGCCGTCGAGGGGCCCCGCGGCGAGCTGGGTTACTACTTCGTCTCCGATGGCACGGCCAAGCCGGTGCGCTGGCGAATCCGGCCACCCGCGTTCATCAATCTTGCCGCGCTGCCGCACATGGCCGAAGGGCATCTGCTGAGCGACCTGATCGCGATCAATGCCAGCGTCGACATC
>DASXPG010000003.1:0-4133 GCA_036493755.1 Gemmatimonadales bacterium | reverse complement strand
AGCCGACGGGGCTCGACCTCAAGGAGCACAAGGTCACCCTCCCGCTGATCGCCGCGCTGCCTTCGCTGAGCGCCGACGAGCGCGAGTCGGTGCGCCGGCTCTTCGACACGCCGGTCCCCGGCGACGACCAGGTCGCCCATGTCGTCGCGCTGGTCGAGCGCTACGGCGGACTCGACTGCGCCCGCGAGCGCGCCACCCATTACGCGCGGCAGGCCGAAGAAGCCCTCGAAGCGCTTCCCGCCTCGGCCGCCTGCGACGCGCTGCACGGCGCGATCTCTTATGCCGTCGAACGGAGGCGCTGAGCGATGGCTAATGTTCCTCGTCGTCCCCTCTTCTACCTCGGCGTCCTGTCCGCCGGGTTCGTCCTGGGTGGCTTTCTGCATGCCTTTTTGCGACGTGTGCTCCCCGCCGGCGCGCCCCGGGATGTCCTGACCTTCGCCGTGACCCCGCAGCTGGGGCCGTTCAGCCTGGATCTGCTGGTGATGTCCTTCACCATCGGCCCCGTCGTAGTCACCGTCTCTGTCATGGCGGTCATCGGGGTCGTATTGGCGTATTTGCTGGCGAGGTCGCTATTTTAAGGAAGAGCTTTTCGTCATCCACTGGGAGTTCGTCCTATGTTCGGTAACCTCGGCTTCTCAGAGATTCTGCTTCTCATGGTCATCTTCCTGCTGGTCTTCGGCGCCAAGCGCTTGCCGGAAATCGGTTCGGCGATGGGGAAGGGGATTCGCGAGTTCAAGAAGAGCATGCGCGAGGTGACCGACGAGATCGATCGCCCGGCTCCGCCCGCCGAGCCGCGGCAGCTGCCGCGGGCCGAGGATAAGCAGCGGCTGAGTTAAGAGGCGCCAGACTGCTGGACCGCTAGACCAAACAAGACAAAGGCCCCGCGATGATGCCGGGGCCTTTTGTTTAGCAGTCAAGCAGTCCAGCTATTTCGTCGCCGCCTGCGTCGTCGGCCGCAGCACTTCGGCCCGGCGATCCTTGATCTTCGCCGAGCGCTGTAGCGACTCCACGTAGTTCTGCACCCGGATCTGCCGCGCGGCCCGGATGATCTCGGCGCGCTGCGCATCCTTCTGCCGGGCCCAGGTGGCTGAATCGGCGTTGATGCGACGCTCGGGCTGCAGGAAGAAGAAGCCGTCGTCGTTGCTGAGCAGCGGTGAGCGTTCGCCGATGCGCAGCCGGAAGGCCTCACCGACCGCCGCCGTCGCGACGCCCAACTCCGGCCAGGTACCGATGCGGGGCAGCGGGCCCAGGGTGATCGTTTGCGAACCCGGCATCTCCGCCGCAACCTGCTCCATCGTCTTGCCCGCGTTGAGCCGGTGCTCGGCGTCGTGCGCCATCGCCTCGGCGGCGGCGCGCTGCATCTGCCGTTGCACCGCGATCATCACCGCCGGCTTGAGGTCCGCGAGCGGCGGAACGCCGGCCGCAAACGAGCTGTCGAGCCGGAAGACGTAGTACCCGCCCTGGACCTCGATCACCGGGCTGGTCTCTCCCGGGTGGGCCTCGAAGGCCCAGACGCCGACGTCGGGAATGCGATAGCGGCCCAGCACGTACGGGACGCCCTTGTAGATCGTGGGCGGATGCTCGACCGACAGGTGCATCCGGTGCGCCGCGGAATCGAGCGCCGCCGGATCGGTCTGGTCGGCGGCCTGGTGGTCCAGCGAGTCAGCCTGGGCCTCGAGGGTGTCGAGCCGCGCGCCGATGCGGCCGTACGGGAAGAGAATGTGCCGCGCCGTCACGCTGTCGGCGGTGCGCTTCTCGACCTTGATGAGGTGGATGCCGAAGCTCGAGAAGACCGGCTCGGATATCGCGCCGACCGGGGTCGCGAAGGCGGCCCGCTCGAAGGCGGGATCCATCTTCCCCTTGCCGAAGGTGCCTAACGAGCCGCCGTTGCGCGCCGAGACCGTGTCGGCCGACTCGGTCCGCGCCACGGCGGCGAAGTCGGCGCCGTGCAGAATCGAATCGCGGATCGCCCGGGCGTGGTTCACCAGCGCGACCGAGTCCAGCGGCGAGGGCAGCTTGGAGACGGCGATGAAGCTCAGCTTGGCCCGCGCCGGCAGCCGGAATTCATCCTTGTGGGAATCGTAATAGTGCTGGACCGCGGTATCCGACGGCACCGACTGGCTGGCCGGCATCGAGCGGGGGCGGAAGATCATCATCCGCACCACCAGGCTGTCGTGGGTGTCTCGCCAGATTGTCCAGAGCTTGGCATCCGACACGTAGACGTCCGAGGTGACTTCCTGGAAAAGCTTGTACCGCGGCAGCTCCTCGCGATACCGCGCTTCCATCGCCAGCAGGTATTGCCGGGTGTTGGCGTTGGAGCTGCCCAGGAAGCGGTCGTACTTGGCCGGGTCGAACTGGCCGTTGGTCTGGAAATCGGGTGACTGGGTGATCTCGGGAGGGGGAGCACGGCGCACCGCGTCGATGATCTCCTTGTCGGTCACCACGATGCCGTGACGCCGGTATTCCTCGTTCAGCAGCTCGGCTTGCACCATCTGGTTGAAGGCGTTGTTCTCGATTTCGCGCTGCTCTTCACGCGAGAACGTCGCCCCGGGGTTCTGCTGCCGGGCGTTGTCGTAGGCCGCCTGGTACGCGTTCATGTAGGCCTGGTAGCGGATCGGCGTTCCATTGACCGAGCCGATGTCCCGGGAGTTGGTGTTGCTGCGCCCGGTGACGCCCATACCGACGTCGAATACCAGCCATCCTACAAATGCCACCGCGAGGACCACCATGACGATCTTGGTCTTCTCGCGCATCGTGCTCAGCATCTACCCACTCCCTTTTCGCGGCGTTCTGAACCCTTGGAAGGGGGCTAAATCTATGCGGGACAAGGGGCAAAGCCAACCGGAAAGGGCCGCAAGCCGTTGACGGGTCACCGGACGTTACGTATACTCGCCTGTCCCATAGCTTTGGGCGATTTCTCGGCATCCTTGGGGAGCCTGATTGGCCGCTCTCAGTGAAATAGAAAAACTCGAAGCACGGTGGGCCGAGAATCCTGACGGCCGCTACTTCGCCCCGCTGGCCGACGCCTACCGCAAGGCCGGCCGGATCGACGAGGCGATCACGGTCGCCACCGGCGGACTCGGCAAACACCCCGACTATCTCTCGGCGCATATCGTGCTGGGACGTTGCTACCTCGCCAAGAAGGATGACGGCGAGGCGCGCGCCGCGTTCGAGCGCGTCCTGGCGCTCGATGGCGAGAATATCATCGCCCTCAAGAGCCTCGCGGAAATCGCCGAGCGCGAGAACCAGATCGACGACGCGCGCCGCTGGCTCCAGCGGCTCCTCACTATCGATGCGATGAATGCCGAAGCCGCCGAGGATCTCGCCCGGCTCGGCGGACCCATCGACCAGGAAGCCCCGGCCGCAGCGCCGGCCGAGGAGCCCGCCGGCGAACGCATCTCCTTCGCCGACCTTGCCCCCGAGCCGATTGCGGTCGAGGAGCCGACCCCGCCTCCCGCTCCGGAAAAGGCGGCGGCGCGCCGCAGCGAATCCACGGAGCAGGTCCCGGCCATCGATTACATCCCGGGAATTCCCCGTACTCTGGAGCGCCCCGCGGTCAGCGCCGATCAGGCGCGGATGGCTCAGGACCGCACTCTCGGCATGGACGCGGTGCCGTCGGCGGCTCCGGCTGAAGCCGAAGCGGCCCCGCCACTGGAGCTGGAGTCGGTGGCGTTTACGCCGCCGGCCCCCGAAGAAACATCGGCCGCCCAGCCCTCCGACCTGGTGCCGTTCGACGACCAGCTACAGTGGGGTGCCGGCGAGCGTCAAAGCCAGGCGATTCACGCCGAGGATATCGCCAAGGCCGAAGCCAGCCACGAAGCGACCGCAAACGCGATCGACTTCATCGGCGGCGCCCCGCCGGCTACGCATCATGACGAGCCGATGCCCGAGCCTGAACCGGCGCCGGAGCCGGTGATGGAAGAACCGGCGCCCGAGCCCGCGCCGGCCCAAGAGGGCATTCAGGGCGAGCCCGAGCCGATGGCGCTCGACGTCGAATCGCAGGCGCCCGCGGCCGCGTGGGAGAGTCAGCATCGCGCCTCCGCGGCATATGACGCTCCGAACCTCGAGGCCGAGGCGCCACAGGTGGAAGAGCCGGCGCGGGAGTCCTCTTCTTCGGATCTGCATCTGATCAT
>DASXPG010000002.1:0-7867 GCA_036493755.1 Gemmatimonadales bacterium | reverse complement strand
ACGCCGCCGGCGTTGGCAAGAATGTCCGGCACTACGAAGATCCCCTTCTTGTCGAGGATCGGATCGGCCAGCGCCGAAGTGGGGCCGTTGGCGCCTTCGATGATCACCTTGGCCTTGATGGAATCGGCATTCTTGGCGGTGATGACGTTCTCGAGCGCGGCGGGAAGGAGAACATCGCAGTCGAGGCCCAGCAGCTGCTCGTTGCTGATCGGCTCGGCCTTGCTATAACCCTCGAGGTAGCGATTCTTGGTCCGCCAGGCGAGCACATCCTGGATGTCGAGCCCTTTCGCGTTATAGATGCCCCCTTTCACGTCGCTCACCGACACGATCGTGAAGCCCGCCTTCTGAAGCAGGTCGGCGGAAACCGACCCGACGTTCCCGAAACCCTGCACCGCAATGCGGGCGCCCTTGGGGTTCATGCCGAGGTGCGCCAGTGCCTCCCGCGTCGACACCATGCAGCCGCGGCCGGTGGCCTCACGCCGTCCCAGCGAGCCGCCCATTTCGACCGGCTTGCCGGTCACGACCGAGGTGACGGTGTGGCGGTGATGCATGGAATAGGTGTCCATGATCCACGCCATGACGCGCTCATTGGTGTTGACGTCCGGCGCCGGCACGTCCGAATCGGGGCCCAGCGTGTTGATGATCCCCGAGGTGTAGCGGCGGGTGAGCCGCTCCAGCTCGCCGACCGACAATTTGTTCGGATCGCAGATGACGCCGCCTTTGGCGCCGCCGAAGGGGATGTTGACCACGGCGCACTTCCAGGTCATCCACGCCGCCAGTGCGGTCACTTCTTCGAGGGTGACTGCCAGGTCGAATCGAATGCCGCCCTTCCCCGGGCCGCGCGAGGTGTTGTAGAGCACGCGATAACCGGTGAACACCTCGACCTTGCCGTTGTCGAGGTGAATCGGGATCGACACCATGATCTGCTTCTCAGGCGCCCGCAGCACCTTGTAGAGCCCCTCGTCGAGGCTCAGCAGCCGCGCGGCGTGGTCGAAGCGCGACATCATCGCTTCGAAGGGATTCTCGGTTCCGATGACGCTGTGGCGCTCGGAGCGGATCAACATATCGGTCATGACTCTCTCGCAGACGGCACGGCCGTCGTTCCGGGGTTCCCGTGTCGCGCCCGGGTAGCAGCGCGGTCGATCAATTCCGCCAGCGCGTCGGCGCCGGCGGTGATGCTGACGCGGAGGCGTGCCACCAGGCATTCGGGGCCGCCGGCCGGCCAGAGGGAGGCCAGCTTCACCGCATCCTTGGCCGTCGTGACCAGCACGCCGTCACGCGGCATCGTGGCGACGATCCAGGCGGCATCCTCGGCGGTGTAGGCATGATGATCGCCGAAAGAGACCAGCCGGACCCGCGCACCCAGCCTTTCGAATGGTACCGCGAAGAGGTCCGGCTCGCCGACCCCGGCCACCGCCATGACGTCCCGACCCCTCAAGGTCGAGGGAGAACGGGCCGAGCCGCCCGACATCGGCACCAGCTCGAAGGGCTCGAGCGATGCGACCAGCACGACGCCCATCCTGGTACGCGGCGCCAGCTCCCGCGCCAGCGATTCGGCTTCGGACTGGCCCGCCGCCTTGCGGGTGACGATCACGGCGTCGGCGCGGCGCAGCGCTCCAAGGCCTTCGCGCCATGGCCCGGAAGGGAGCGGCCAGCGGGCCCTGGTCCAGGTCTCGGCCGCCACCAGCGCCAGCATCACATCGGTGGTGGCGTCGCGGCGCTGCAGCGCGTCGTCGAGGACCAGTACCTCGGCCCCCTGCGCCACCGCGCTGGCCGCAGCGGCGTGCCGATCGGCGCCCGTCTCCACCACCGCCGACGGATTCGCCTCGCGGTGCTCGGCCGTCTCGTCGTCGCCGTAGCCGCGCAGCAGGATCCCGGGGCGCAGCCCGCGCCGCGTCAGCTCGGCGGCGACGTACATCGTCAGCGGCGTCTTCCCCGTTCCGCCCACCGACAGATTGCCGATGCCGATGGACGGCACCGGCAACCGGTGCGACTTCAGCACACCGGCGTCGTAGGCGGCGTTGCGCACTCCTATTGCCATTCTATAGGAGGCCGATACCGGCAGCAGCGCCATCCGGCCCGCGCGGGCAGCCGGCGAGCGGGACCCCCACATCCAGCGGGCAAATCCCGCCAGGGCACTCACGCCGCGAGCATCCGCTTCGCGATTTCCGCCGCGCGCCGCGCCGCACCCGGGCCGCCCAGCCGCTGCTTCACCAGGGCGATCCCCTCGAGCTGGCTCTTCCGCTCCGGCGAGGCCTCGTCCAGAAGCGGCATCAGCGCCGCCGCCAGCTGCACCGGCTCCGCGTTGCTCTGCACCAACTCGGGCGCCACCTGTTTGCCGGCCACCAGGTTCACCATCCCGATCCACGGAACCTTGACCAGCCGCCTCGCCAAAAAATAACTCACCGCGTTCATCCGGTACGCGATCACCTGGGGCACGCCGGCCAGCGCCGCCTCGATCGTCGTCGTTCCCGACTTGCTGAGCGCCACATCGGCCGCCGCAAAGCATTCCCCGGGACGATCCTGCGCGACCAGCACGCCCTCGGCGCCTTCGTACGTCGCTCCCGAGGCCGCCGCGACGAGGCACTGCACGTCGGGCCGCTGCCGCCGCACCAGCTTCGCGGCGTCGCGGAAGACGGGCCAGAGCCGCGCCGCCTCCTGCGTCCGGCTTCCCGGAAAAAGGCCCAGCACCGGCCTGGAGGGGTCGAGCCCCAGCTGCCGTTTCGCCGACGCCCGATCGGGCGCTGCCGGCGACCGGTCGAGCAGTGGATGGCCGACGAAGGTCGTCGCTACGCCGCGAGCTGCGAAGAATCCTTCCTCGAAGGGAAGAATCACCGCCAGCTGCGCCACATCGCGCGCCATCGTCTTCACCCGGCTCTCGTGCCAGGCCCAGAGCTGCGGGGCGATGTAATACAGAACCGGCACCCCCAGCTTCTTCGCGGCCCGCGCCACTCGCATGTGGAAGCCCGGATAATCCACCAGCACCAGCAGCTTCACGTCGCCGGCCTTGAGCCGCCGCTCGATGCGCCGCAGCAGCCTGAGGTGCGCCGGCACTTTCTTCAGCACTTCGACGAAGCCGATGACGGTGAAATTCTCCATCCGCTCCATGATCTCGACGCCGGCATCGGCCATCTTCCCGCCACCGATGCCTTCGACGCGCACCCCCGGCACCTGCTCCTTCAGCGCCTTCACGAAGGCGGCGGCGTGGGCGTCGCCCGACGGCTCGCCGGCCGAGACGAACACGGTCGTCACGATTCGAGGCGTGCCGCCGGCCCCATCGCCTCCATGACGCGAAAGGCGAGGCGGAGCGCGTCGAGCCCTTCCTCTCCCGAGACCGCCACCGGCTCCTCGCCCTTCACCGCGCGGACGAAGCTGCCGAGCTCCAGCTGCAACGCGTCGCCTTCCGGAGCTTCCAATTCGATCTGCTCGACGAACTGCGAGAGGTCGGGCGGGCCGTTGCCGGCTCCGCTCATCGCCAGCGCGGCGTACTTGAGGAGCGCGTCGGGCCTGAGCCTCAGGAACTCGCCGTTCCCCGCCGCGAGATCGAGCGAGAGGTATCCCGTCTGCTGGAAGATCCGCAGCTTGCGCACCTTGTCGCGCGCCATGCGGCTCGCGGTCAGGTTGGCGACCGCGCCGCTGGCGAACTCGATGCGCGCGGTGGCGATGTCCACCGACGGCGTCACGATGCCGATCCCCGAGGCGCGCACGTCGCGCACCGGCTCGCGCACCAGCGACAGCACCAGGTCGAGGTCGTGGATCATGAGATCGAGGATGACCGCGACCTCGCTGCCGCGAATGGCGAAGGGGGCGACGCGATCCGATTCGATGTAGCGGGGGCGGGCGAGGTGTGGCGTGGCGGCGCGCACGGCGCGATTGAATCGCTCGATGTGGCCGGTCTGGAGCACCACGCCCGCCTGCTTCGCGGCGGCGACCAGCTCCTCCGCTTCGGCGATGGTCGCGGCCAGCGGCTTCTCCATCAGCACATGCCGGCCGCGCGACAGCGCCGCCATCCCGGCGGCGTGATGGCCCGGCGTCGGCGTAACGATGGACAGAGCCTGCGTGTTTTCGAGGAGATCGTCGTACGAAGCGAAGGTCCTGGTCTCGAGCTGCGCGGCGACTTCGGCCGCGCGGTCCGGTCGCGTATCGAAGATCCCGGCGAGCCTCACCCCGGGAAGCGTGGCGTACAGCCGAGCATGATGGAAACCCAGACTGCCCACCCCGGCGACGCCGACGGCGAGCGGCGCCGTGCTCACACCATGACTCCGCGCTCGCTCGATTCGATGAAGCGGACCAGCTCCTCCAGCTCGGCACAGCTGGTGATCTCGATGCGCACGCGCTCGAGGGCCTGGCTGACGTTGAGGGAGGACCGGAAGAAGTAGCGGTAGGCCTGCTGGAGGATCTCGATCGACTCGGCGGAAAATCCGCTGCGCTCGAGGCCGATCTTGTTCAGCCCCAGGACCCGCTCGCCGTCGGTGCGGCAGTAAGGCGGCACATCCTTGCGCACGCCGGCGTGGCCGCCGACGTAGGCGAAGGTGCCGATCCGGACGAACTGCTGGATCCCCACCATGCCATTGACGATGGCCCGCGCGCCGATTTCGACATGTCCGGCAAGGCCGCTGGTGCTCGACACGATCACGCCGTCCGAGAGGTGGCAGTCGTGCCCCACGTGCACGTAGGACATCAGCAGGCAGCCCTTCCCGACCGTGGTCCGGAAGGATGCCGTGGTCCCGCGGTTGACGGTGACGAACTCGCGGATGACCGAGTCGTCGCCGATCTCGGCCCAGGTCTCTTCGCCCTTGTACTTGAGATCCTGGGGATCGCCGCCCAGCACCGAGCCGACGCCCACCTTGACCCGCTCGCCCAGGCGGACGTTGCCCTCGAGGACGGCGTGCGAGGCGATGGCGCATCCGGCGCCGAGTATCGCATTCGGCCCGATGATCGCGTAGGGGCCGACGCTCACGCCGTCGCCAAGCTCGGCCTGCGGCGAGACGATGGCGGTCTTGTGGATTTCCATCGCCACGCTAGCGATCCACCACGGCGGCCATCATCTCCGCCTCGCAGACCACGTTGCCGTCCACCAGCGCCTGGCCCCGCATCCGGCAGGTCTTGCCGCCGAACTTCAGCATCTCCAGCTCGAAGCGCAGCTGGTCGCCCGGCACCACGGGACGGCGGAATTTCACGCCGTCGAGCGACATGAAGTAGACCACCTTGTTCTGGTGGTCGTCATTCTTGACCAGTGACATCAGCAGCAATCCGCCGGCCTGCGCCATGGCCTCGATGATCAACACCCCCGGCATCACCGGATGGCCGGGAAAGTGTCCCGCGAAAAACGGCTCGTTGATGGTGACGTTCTTGATCGCCACGATGCGCTTCCTGTCTTCCATCTCGATGATGCGGTCCACCAGCAGCATCGGGTAACGATGCGGCATCACCTCGATGATCTTCCGCACATCCATCAGCGCCGGACCGGAGCGCTGGGCGCGCTGCCGGATCGCGGTGCCGAGGGCGACGTTCCCGCGGTGGCTGGGCTTGTTGGCGACGATATGCGCGCGGATCCGCCCGCCCACCAGCGCCAGGTCGCCGAGGACATCGCCGGCCTTGTGGCGGACGAACTCGTCGTGCCAGCGCAGCCTGGTGCCGACCACTTCCTTGTCGTCGAGTACGATGGCGTTGTCCACCGTGCCGCCGGAAATCAGGCCCTTGGCGCGCAGCGCCTCGACCTCGTGCGCGAAGCCGAAGGTCCGGGCCGACGCGAGCTCCGAGGCGAACGTGCGCTCGTCGATGTTGAAGCTCGCCGACTGGCGGCCGATGAGCGGATGGGGGAACTCGATGGTCGCGGAGAGAACCAGGCCGGGCGCGGGTCCGACCAGGTAGGTCGATTCGCCCACATTGAGGTTGAAGGCTTCGCGGATGGTGTACTCGTCGGCCTCGCCCTCGTGCTCGACCGGCCCGGCTTCGAGCAGCGCGTCGAGAAAGGGCCGGAACGAGCCGTCTCCGATCGGCGGCTCGGGGCCGCTGACCTCCACAATCAGGTCGTCGATGCCGAGCGAACCGACCGCCGCCATGATGTGTTCGACGGTGTGGATTTCGGCGCCGTTGGCGCAGAGCGCGGTGCGGCGCTCGGTCGCGGCGACGCTCGAGAGGCGCGCCGGGATGAGCGGCCCGCCGTCGAGATCGGTGCGGCGAAAATTGACGCCCTGCCCCGCCGTCGCCGGCTGGAAGGTGACGCGCGTCTTGGCCCCGGTGTGGATGCCGACGCCCTCGAAGCCGGCGGCGCGCCGCACCGTGCGGCGCGGATGGCTACCGGGCTTCGTCGCGCTCACGATTCAATTTCGACTCGAGTTCCCGCGCCAGCGGTGTCAGGCGGCGCAACGCCGCCGTCTCGCGCAGCACGTCGCGGTGTTCTCGCGCCGGAAATCCGGAGTAGGTCGCGCCGGGCGGGACGTCGCCGATGACCCCCGCCTGCGCCAGGACACGCGAGCCGGCGCCGATGGTCATGTGGCCGCAGAGTCCCGCCTGGCCGGCCAGGATCACGTCATCCTCGACGACCGTCGATCCGGCGATGCCGACGAGGGCCATGATGATGGCGCGCTTTCCGATGCGGACGTTGTGCCCGATGTGCACCAGGTTGTCGACCTTGGATCCCGCGCCGATGGTGGTGTCGCTGATGCTGCCGCGATCGATCGTGGTGTTGGCGCCGATCTCGACGTCGTCCTCGATGATGGTGCGGCCGATGTGCGGCACCTTCTCGTGTCCCGCCGGGGTCCGCACGTAGCCGAAGCCGTCGCTCGCGAGGCGCACCCCGGCGTGCAGGGTCACGCGGTTCCCGACCACGGCGCGGGGATAGAGCACGACCTGCGGGTAGAGGGTGCAATCGTCGCCGATGGTGGCGCCACCCTGGATCACGCTGTGGGCCATGACGACGGTGCGCGCGCCGATGCGGGCGCCGGGGCCGACGATGACATAGGGCCCAAGATACACGTCGTCGCCTAACAGCGCGCCCTTGTCGATGATCGCGGTGGGCTCGATTCCCCTGGGGCGCGGCGGGTCGGGATACGCGGCCTTGACCACCTTGATCATCGACTTGTGCGGGCTCTCGACGACGATGCGCACCGGCGGGCCGCCGGCAGTGTCGCGGTACTCGGGAACGATGAGCACTGCCCCGGCCCTGGAGGCCAGGAACTGGTCCATGTACCTGCCGTTGGTCAGGAACGAAAGGTCGGCGGGACCGGCGCGGTCGAGCGGCGCGATGCCGCTGAGACGTACGCCGGCCTCGCCGAGCAGCTCGCCGCCCACCAGGGCCGCGACCTGCCCCGCGGTCATCGTCGGCGCCGTCACGACGCCGGCCCGATGCCGCCTTCGACTAGGGTCGCGGGCGTAACCGCGGGCCCGCGGGCGGCGCAGGTGGCGTCGCTGGACGCGAGCTGTCGCCGGCGATCGGCGGACCACCCGGAGCGGCCTGGGTCGCGCCAGCCGGCGCGGGCGCTGGACCGGCGGCCTGCACCCGCTGGATCACCAGCTGGGTAATGTCGAGGGTGCGGTCGGCGGCGACGATGGTACTGGGTTGCGCCGCGACGTCGAAGATGAAGGAGTAGTTGTACTCCGCCCGGATCCCGTCGATGATCGCGTTGACCCGCGTCATGATCGGCGCCGTCAGCTCGCTCTCGCGCTGCTGCATCTGCTGGTCGAGGTCCGCGGCACGCTGCCGGTTGCGCTCTTCCATCTGCTGGAGCTGCTGCTGCCGCGTCGCCTTGGCGGCCGGCGTCATCGTCACGCTGCTCCGGTTGAACTCGGCCACCGCGGTGTCCAGCTGACCCTGCATCCGCTGCACCTCGGCACGCGCGGAATTCATTTCCCGGGCAAAGAG
>DASXPG010000001.1:0-17811 GCA_036493755.1 Gemmatimonadales bacterium | reverse complement strand
GTTCGGCATGGTGAACGTGGGCGGCGCCGCTGGGGACATTCGCTACTACGTTCGCTCGGTGGCCAGCGCCGGGCCACGCGTGAGCCGCGTGCTGGCCGGCGCCCCGACCGCCGCCTTCGAGCTCCAGCCGCGGCGCCTTATCACGGTGATCATCTGGATCGCGCCCCTTATCCTGGGTGTGTCGACGTTCATCGGGTACCTCCTCGTGGGCCGGACGCTCAAGCCGGTAGACTTGATTGTGGATGAGGTCGAGGCCATGACCGACGGCCGGAGCCTGCATCGCCGGCTCGTGGCCGCCGCCAGCAATGACGAGATCGGCCGACTCACCACCACGCTGAACGAGATGATCGGGCGGATGGAGCGAAGCTTCTCGACGCTCCGCCGGTTCACCGCCGACGCGAGCCACGAGCTCAAGACCCCGCTCACCGTGCTCCGCTCCGGGATCGAGCGCGCCATTACCCATCCCAAGGCCCCGCCCGAAGTGCTCGAGGTCCTGGAAGAGACGCTGATCGAAACCAAGCGCATGGCGGAAATGGTCGACTCGCTCCTCATGCTCGCCCGCGCGGACGAGGGGCGGGCCCCGCTGCATCTCGAGTCGGTGGATCTGCGAGAGATTCTCGAAGAGGTGGCGGAGACCGCCAGCATCTTCTCCGAACACAGCGGCGTGCACGTCACCGTGGATGTGCCCAAGGTGGCGCTCGCGGTGCCGATCGACCGGATGCGCGTGCGCCAGCTGCTCATGAACCTGCTCACCAACGCCATCAAATACACGCCGGCCGGTGGGTCCATCGCGATCCACAGCGAGCGTGGGGCGGGGAACGTGGTGGTCACGGTGCAGGATAGCGGCATCGGGATCGCCGCCGGCGATCTGCCGCACATCTTCGACCGCTTCTGGCGCGCCGACCAGGCGCGGAGTCGCACCGGGCAGCGCCCGGGCGCGGGCCTGGGCCTCGCCATTTCCAAGTGGATTGCTGAGGCACACGGCGGCTCCATCACCGCGCAGAGCCGTCCGGGGCGGGGGACCACGCTGACGGTGACCCTGCCGACGTTCATCTCGTAGCGTCGGAAGTTCTCACATCATCGACGGCGATTTGTCATCTTGGCTCCACGTGGGCGCCAGCTTGGTGTGGTATCTCAGGGGTGACCCAAACAGCGGGTGACCCATGTTCGAGGGACTCAGGTCCACGGGGAGCGGGGAGCGCCGGCGGGAGCGGATTGCAGGAACGGTCGGATCGTTCGCGCTTCACGCCTTGTTGATCGGCTGGGCCGTGCTGCCGCGGTCGGCTCCGCCGCCGCGCCCTTCGCACATCGTCGAAGTGATCATGCCGCCATACCACCGCGATCCGTTGACCGCACCGCCAGTGCTACCGGCATTGCCGACTGAGGGGTTCTTGCTAGCCCACGAGCCGTTCTCGTGGCCGGCCCTGCCGGACATCCCGATGGAGGCGCCGGCGGATTTGACCAAACGCGTCCACTGGTATGGATCGCCCGGCACCAGCACGTGGTGGCAGACCTTACAGCTCACGCACGGCGGGACGGTGCCCGGGCCGGATCCGATGATGGCGACCGTCCTCGACGATCCGCCCGAAGTGCTGTCCACACCGCCGGTGCATTACCCGCCGCTCTTGCGCGAAGCGGGAATTGAAGGCAGCGTATTGCTCGAATTTGTGGTGGACACCACCGGTCGCGTGGAGCCGGCGACCATCCGTATCATCTCTAGTACGCAAGCGTTGTTCGAGGCACCGGCGCGTGAGGCGGTCACGAAGAGTGTCTACCGGCCGGGGCGTTGGCGTGGTGAGCCGGTGCGGGCCCTCGCGCTCGAGCGAGTAGCGTTCACGATCCAGCGTTGAGTCTCGAAACCGGAACCCGTCACACGATTGTTAGCGTTCTGTAATGTTGGGACCACGGGATTGGTAGGCAGTTTGCGACACGTGGGGTAGATTCGGGCGTACGACACGCTGCGCAAATGGAGGCGGTCTGTGTTCGATAACCTGGTTGTTTCGAGACCCGTCAAGCGGCCGCTGAAGCAGACGCTGCCCAGCACGCTGTTCTCCTTCGTGCTGCACGGCGGTCTCATCTACGCCGGCGTCGTGATGACCATGAACGCCACCGAAGACGCCACCAAGGCCGTGACCGACACCACGCTGGTGTTTATCCAGCCCGATCAGCCCAAAGAACCGCCGCCACCGCAGCTTGCCACCCTCGATCCGCCGCCCAAGGGGTTCCAGACCTTGTCGGCGCCCATCGACATCCCGACGGAAATTCCGCCCATCGACTTGAAGGAACGGTTCGATCCGCGGGACTACACCGGCGTGGGCCAGGAGGGCGGCGTGGCGAACGGCGTGACCGGTGGTACCGGGCCGGTCGACCTCAACCAGGTCTTCCAGGAATCCCTGGTGGATGAAATCCCCGAGAAGCTCGCGGGCCCCAACCCGGTGTATCCGGCCATGCTCAAGGAAGCGGGCATCGAGGGCACCGTCGTCTACGAAATGGTCATCGACACCACGGGGCACCCGGAAGTGAACTCGTTCCGTATCGTGTCGTCCAGTAACAGCGCGTTTTCCAACGCGGCCAAGGATGCGGTGCTGCGCACCATTTTCCGGCCTGGTCGTATGCGGGGCCACGCGGTGCGGGTGCTGGTCCAGGGGCCGGTGCGGTTTGCGTTCACGCATTAGGTAGATCAGGTCCACGGCTCGTTTACAGCGTTCACCAGCACAGAGGAGCACGCCGTTATGCATCTGTCTCTACTGGATCTCTGGTCTTCGGCCGGCGCGTTCGCACGGGGCATCATCGTCGTGCTCGCGTTCATGTCCATCTATTCGCTGGGTGTCGCCGGTGCCAAGTGGTGGCGCATCCGGAAGAGCACCAAGGAAACCGCCAAGTTCGCGCCCGAGTTCGCGCGCTTCCTTCAGGAAGAGCAGCTGGACGCCGCGATCACGCTGGCCGAGAAGCAGAAGGTGTCCCACGTTGCTCGCGTGCTGGGTGAGGCGCTGGCCGAGGTGAAGCCGTTGCTTCGCGACCGCGCCACCATCACCGTCGCCGACATCAACTCGGCGGAGCGGGCGGTGGAGCGGCAAATGCTGATCCTGTTGTCCGAGCTCAAGAAGGGTCTGGGCGTGCTGGCCACGGTGGGCGCGACCGCGCCGTTCGTCGGACTGCTCGGCACCACGATGGGTATCGTGACGGCGTTCACCGGCATGGCCGTCACCGGGTCGGGCGGACTGGCCGCGATCTCGGCCGGTATCGCCGAGGCGCTCATCACCACCGCCTTCGGCCTCATGGTCGCGATTCCGGCGGTGTGGATCTACAACTACTTCCAGACCAAGACCGACTTCCTCACGGTAGAGATGACCTACTCCGGCAAGGAGCTCATCGACTACCTGATCAAGAACGTCGGCGCGGAATTCGGCCGCTCGTCATTCACGAAGGATTTCCCGGCCCAGGTCGCCAGCGGCAGTGGCCATATCAACAAGTAGCCGCGCGGCGGTCAGCGCCGACATCAACGTCACGCCGATGGCGGACGTGATGCTGGTGCTGCTCATCATCTTCATGATCACGGCGCCGCTGATCGCGTCGGGGTTCGAGGCCCAGATGCCCACCGGCATCAACCTCATCAAGGCCACCGAGGATCCCAACGACGTGGTGCTGGGGATCGACCGGCAGGATTCGTTTTTCCTGAATACGCGGCCGATCACCAAGGCCAACGTGACCGCGGGGCTGCGCCAGCTCTATGCGACCACGCATACCACCGACAAAATCATGTACCTCAAGGCCGACAAGAACCTGAAGATGAAAGACATCCAGGAAGCGATCAAACTGGCGCGCGATGCCGGCGTGGCCGTGATCGCGGCGATCGTCGACCAGCAGCCGCTGACGACGTCGACCGTTTCGACAGAGAGGGATCACTAACATGGCCATGGGTGGCGGTGGCGGCGGCAACATGAACAGCGACATCAACATCACGCCCTTCATCGACGTGCTGCTGGTGCTGCTGGTGATCTTCATGCTGACGATCCCGACGCTCCGGAAGGTGCTGGAGATCCAGGTACCCAAGGAAGAGCAGTCGCAGTCGACGACGTCCCAGTCGAACAACATCGTGCTCGAGATCAAGGCCGACGGCGCGATCACGATCAACACCCAGCCGGTCGACAAGACCGCGCTGCTGGCGAAATTTCACGAGATCTACGACGTGCGGCCCGACAAGCTGCTCTTCATCAAGGCCGACAACAACCGGCCCTACAATGACGTCATCACGGTGATCGACATCGCCCGCGCGGGCGGGGTCAAGGTGTTCGGTATCGCACCGCCCACGGCGGAGGAGGCGGCCGCCGCCGCGGCTTCGCACAGCTAGGAGCGGAACACGGTGACGCTCGGGGGCGTAGGGAAGAACATGTCCCACGAGCAGGCGAGGCGGCCCACGCCCCTCGCGACACCCTTCGGCCGGCAGGTCCGTGGCGGCGGTCTGATCCGCGACACGGTTCTGTCGGCCGTGGTGCATCTGCTGGTCATCGGCATCCTGGCCTGGGGCATCCACAAGACCTACGTCGACGCGACCCGCGCGGTGGGGCCCGGCCTGGGACGGGGCGGCGGCGGCGGGGGCGGAGGCATCCGGGCCTACGCGATGTTCACCGAGCGCGGTGCCGCACCCGCGCCGCCACACGCGCCTCCACCCGCGCCCATCGCGGCGCCGCCGGTCGAAGTGCCCAAGACCATCCCCGAGCCGGCAGTGCAGCCAACGCCGACGCCGGCGCCGGCCGCCGCTCCTGAAGCCGCACCGGCCCAGGGGGCGGGAAATGGCGCGGGAACGGGTACCGGCACCGGGGCCGGCTCGGGAACGGGTACCGGTGGCGGAACGGGTGGCGGGGTGGGCACGGGAACCGGCAACGACTCAGGTCCGGGCGGGGGAGGGGGCAACGTTTTTCAGCCGCAACTCCAGGGGATCATCCTGCCGCCTCCCGGGCGGCCCGGGAATCTGCGGGGCCAGCAGCTGGTGGTCACCTTCTACATCAACGAGCGCGGCGAGGTCGACAATGTCGAGGTCAATCCCCAGATCAAGGACCGCGGCTACCGCAACGAGTTCATCGATCGGATGCGCCGCTATACCTTCACCCCCGCCTACACGCATGGTCACGCCATCGCCGCGTCACTCCAGGTAACGATTACGTTGTGATTGGCCGCGGCGCGCCGTACATTGGGCGCCGCCCATGAACCAGCTCTTCGCCCGCAAGACAGTCGCCCAGTGCATCTCCGACGGGGAAGTGGGAGGCGGCCTCAAGCGCTCCCTCGGTCCCGTCGCGCTCACCGCGCTGGGGATCGGCGCGATCATCGGCGCCGGCATCTTCGCCGCCATCGGCAGCGCCATCGCCGGCGATACCGGGCATCTTGGCGCGGGTCCCGCGATCGTGATTTCGATTCTCCTCGCCGGCCTCACCAGCGCCTTCGCGGCCATCACCTATTCCGAGTTCGCGGCGATGATCCCCATCTCGGGAAGCGCGTACACCTACGCGTATGCCACGCTGGGCGAGCTGATCGCCTGGATCATCGGCTGGGACCTGATTCTCGAGTACGCCGTGGGTAACATCGCGGTCGCGATCGGCTGGGCCGGCTACTTCGATTCGTTCATGCGCGGCCTGGGCATCAACATGCCCCGCTGGCTGGTCACCGATCTGCGCACCGCGCTGGCCGATCACGCGCTGGTCGCCGCCGCGCCGCACCTGGGGCCCATCCCCATCATCTTCAACCTGCCGGCGCTCGCGATCGTGGCGCTGGTCACAGTGGTGCTGGTCATCGGTGTCCAGGAGTCGAGCTGGGTCAATACCGTGATGGTGGTCATCAAGCTGCTGGTGATCGGCCTCTTCCTGGTGGTCGGGATCAAGGGCATCCACCCGCAGCTCTGGCACGCGCCCACTTTCGCGCCGAACGGCATGGCGGGGATCAGCGTGGGGGCGGCGATCATCTTCTTCTCGTACATCGGATTCGACGCCGTCAGTACCGCGAGCGAGGAAGCGAAGAATCCGCAACGCGACATCCCCATCGGGATCATCGCGTCGCTGATCATCTGCACCGTGCTCTATGTCGCCATCGGCCTGGTGCTCACCGGCCTGATTCCCTGGCAGCAGCTCAACGTCCCCGATCCGCTGGCGGTGGCGCTCCAGTACATCCACGCCGACTGGGCCTCCATGATCCTTGCGGCGGGTGCCGTCGCCGCGATGACCAGCGTGCTGATCGCTTTCCAGCTCGGCCAGCCGCGCATCTTCATGTCCATGGCGCGTGACGGACTGCTGCCGCCCTGGGCCGCGAAGCTGCACCCCAAGTACCGCACTCCGCACATCACCACCATCATCACCGGCGTGTTCGTCGGCGTCTCGGCGGCGTTCGCGCCCATCGGCTGGGTGCTCGAGCTGACCAACATCGGGACGCTCTTCGCCTTCGTGCTGGTGGCGCTGGGGATCATCATCCTGCGGAAAATCGAGCCCGATCGTCCGCGGCCGTTCCGCACCCCGTGGGTGCCGGTGCTGCCGATCCTGTCGATCGGATTCTGCATCTACCTCATGATCCAGCTGCCGGGCCTGACGTGGCTGCGCTTCGGCCTGTGGATGGTCATCGGCGCCGTCATCTACTTCATGTACGGCGTCCGCCACAGCCGGGTGAGGCAGAGAGCGGCGAGCTGATCCAGCGGCTGATAGCCGCGGTCCGAAACTTCCCCCTCCCTCTGGCGTAAACTTCTACATCCCCATGCTTTCGTTTCTCGTCCTCGCCGCCGTCGCGATTCAGGTTCCTGCCGCGCCCCGGCCGCAGGAGCCGATTCCGGCTGACGCCTACGCCGACAGCGGTACCGCGCGGCTGGTCGCGCGGGCGCGCGCGGCGCGCGAGCGCAACGAGCGGCTCGTCACCTCCTATACCGCGACGGTCACGCAGCGGATGGCCGCCGGCATTCACGCTTTGTCGCGCGACCGTATGCTGTATCACCAGGAGCTGGTCGCGCGCATCGAGTGGTATCGCGACAAGCCCAGCCGCATCGAAGTGCAGGGCGCGCGCGAAGCGATCCCGGTCGCGAAGCGGGGCGACCAGATCCCGGACGACCTGGATTCCCAGGTGCGCTGGATGGTACTGAATCCTGCCGAGGATTACGTCGGCGTCTTCTTCGGTGCCGACCGCGACGGCTTTGTCTATCCGCTGAGTCCGGGCGCCGAGCGCGACTACCGCTACGCCGCGGGCGACACCTCGCGCATCACGCTGCCTAACGGCCACGTCGTCACGCTGCTGGAGCTGAAGATCAAGCCCCGGCGCGCCGACTGGCGCCTGATCGAGGGCGCGATCTGGTATGACGCCGCCACCTATGGCCCGGTGCGGGTGATCTTCCGGCCCGCGCGCCCCTACGATTTTTCCCGCGACGCGACCGAAGACGACAAGAAGGACGTCCCCGCCTTCGTGAATCCCACCGCCGTGGTCCGGTACATCACCTTGGAATACGGGCTGTACGAGCAGCGCTGGTGGATGCCGCGCTTCCTGGCTGCCGACCTGACCGTCGGTATCGGCTCCTTCGCGGGGATGCCGGCGCGGTTCGAGCGCACCTACACCGACTATCATGTGCAGGGCGGGGCGCCGCCTGCCGCCGGATTGGCCTTCCGTCCCGCGGGGACGGTGCGGAGCGAGCGGGGGCGCCGGGCGCGGGCCCAGCGCGATTCGTTGCGCGCCTACGCCGACACGCTGCTGGCTTCGGGTTCCAGGGCCGATTCGGTGCGCGGCGATTCCATCACCCGCGGCTTGAGCGCCGACTCGGCGCTGCGCGCCGCGCGCCGCGACAGCATTCGCACCGCCTTTCGCGACTGCATGAAGGCGGCGCGCGATTCGATCCGCGCCCAGGACCAGCGCGAAGGGCGGAGTGTCTCGGTACGGGTGCGCGTCGGCGCCAACGAATGCTCCCAGCAGGACTCGTCACTGGTCGTCGTCATTCCGTCCGATACCACGCTGCTGCTCGGCAACCCGCAGCTGGGGCGGCCGATTCTCGAAATGGGCGACGTCATCAACGAGGGTGAGCTGAAGCAGATCGGCGACGCCCTCGGCGTGCTGCCGCAACGACCCTGGGACTATCGGCCCCAGCTGCCGCACCGGCTCAGCGCGTTGCTCGAGAATCTGCGCTACAACCGGGTCGAGGCGCTCTCCGTCGGATTGAAAGGGACGCTGGATTTCGGGCGGCTGATGGCCGATGGCCTGGTGCGGATGGGTGTCGCCGACCGGCGGTTCAACTTCGAGGCCGGACTGCGCCGTCCCACGGCCAATGCGCTCTTCCACCTCGGCATCTACCAACGCCTGACGGCGGCAAATCCCGATGTCGAGCCTTTCAGCCTTGGCAGCTCCCTCGAGTCCGTGTTTTTCCAACGCGACGATGGCGAGTATTTCCGGAACCGGGGCGTGGAACTGACGGCGAAGAACAGCAACTCCGGCTGGTGGGAAGCGCGGATCTACGGCGAACGCCAGCGGAGTGCCTCGGTCGGGACCGAGTTCTCGCTGCCGCACCTTTTCAACAGCACGCATCTCTTCCGGCCGAACCTGATTTCACAGGACGCCGACCAGATCGGTGCGTCGCTCACGCTGCGCCATTCCAGAGTATTGTCGCGCACGGTACTCGTGGGTGGCGAGGCGTCGCTGGGAGGCGAGCGAGGCGACTATGATTTCGGGCGCGGATCGATGATGCTGCGCACCAACATCACCCCGGGCGGGCCGTACGCGCTCGCGCTCGAGGCCGCGGCGGGAACGAGCACGGGCGCAGTGCCGACGCAGAGTGATTTCTATCTTGGCGGCCCGGCAACGCTGCGCGGCTACGACGGCGCGGTTGCCGCCGGCCCCGCTTTCTGGCGCGGACGCGTCGAGCTGGGGCGCGGCTTTCCGGCATTCCGGCTGATTGTATTCGGCGATGCGGGCTGGGCGGGGCTGCGGTCGGACTTCACGAGGAGCCGTCCGCTGATCGGCGCCGGCTTCGGCGCAAGCTTCCTCGATGGCCTGCTGCGTTTCGATCTCGGCAGGGCCACGCGGCCGCCGACGGGATGGCGCTTCGACGTCTATTTCGATGGAGCACTTTAAGTCTCAATCTGTCCCAAGCTGTCTGGCCATTGATATTGCTCCGAGCACCGCATCAATCGGCGATTCCGCGATGCGCGATCCCGGCAAGTCCTCACGGAGACATTCGATCACCATCGTCCGGTAGCCGGGCTGCGATGCGAGCAGTCCGCCGCCCCAGGCGATCGTCGCGGGCGCGCTGCGCGGAAACCTTGCCGCGAGCGTCGTTGCCAGAGCGGCGAGGGCGCGTGCGCTTTGCAGGGCAATCGTGCGGGCGACGGTGTCACCGGTGCGTGCGGCATCGAGAAGCACCGAGCCAAGGGCCGCCACCGCGGAGACGCTCGCACCCAGCGACCAGCGCGACAGCTCTTCTTCGCCGATGCCGAGGTGTGTTGCGACCGCCTTCGCCAGATCGAGCGCCAGGCCCAGCTCCATTCCCGCGCCAATGGTGCGCAGCGCTTCGCGGCCGAGGTCGTGCCCGGAGCCGCGATCGCCGAGCACCGGTCCAAGGCCGCCGGCGCGCGCGCTGCTGCCGTCGGGGAGCCGCGCCCATGCCACCGAGCCGGTTCCGGCGATGAGCACGATACCCGGCTGCTTGCCGAATGCCGCCTCGAGCGCGATCTCGGCATCGGTCACGATCACGAGACGAGTGGCGAGACCGCAGCCTTCGAGTGCGGCGCCGAGTGCCTCGCGCTCGGCGGGATCCGATGCACCGGATGCACCGATGACCATCGCTTCCGCCGGCGGCCGGAGTCGCGCGCGCTGGAGCGCGTCGCGAGCCGCGGCGAAAATGGCGGCTGCGGCGACGGCGGCCTGGCCGGGACGCAGTGCGCCCGCTCCGGCTTCCGCGCGCGCCAGTACCCGGCTCGACGCATTAGCGACGGCCGCGGTGGTGCGCGATCCTCCGGCGTCAACGCCGATCAGCATGGGCGAACGAGCTCACGAGTCCAATACTAACGGTGACAAGGACTCCAAGCGGGACGTACCAGGGCCACGCGAGCTTGGAGAGAGACGTGATCCCGATCGGCCCCGCGAAGACGACGATCGCCATGATCAGCGATCCCAGGACCAGGGCGGCGATCGCGTCACGCTGGTTGACGCGGGAGAATCTCGCCAGGATGAAGGCGCCCAGGAGCGCGCCGTAGGTGAGCGACGCAATCGATAACGCGACCACGACCACCGGTGTGTTGCGCCCGCGGAACAGCAGCGCGCCGCCGATCAGCAGCGCCGCCCAGGCGATCGTGGCGGCGCGGCCCACCTTCAGCAGGCGCGCATCGTCGGCCTCGGGATGGAGCGCGGCGTAGTAGTCGTGGGTCGTCGCCGAGGCGAGCGAGTTCAGGGCGCTCGCGGTGGAGCCCATCGCGGCGGCGAGAATGCCCGCGAGCACGATTCCGGCCAGACCGCCCCCCAGGTGGGCGACGACGAAGGCCGGGAAGATCGCGTCGCCGGCCATCGCGCGCCCTTCCGGGAAGGCGCTCCAGAGCGCCGCGCCGACCAGCAGAAAGAGCGTGAATTCGGCGATCACCACGATGCCGCTGCCGATGAGCGCGGCGCGTGCGTCCTTCAAGGCGCGCGTCGCCAGGAGGCGCTGGACGATGAGGTGATCGGTTCCGTGCGAGGCGGCCGACAGGAACGCGCCACCGATCAGCGCCGTGCCGAAGGCGTAGGGATTGGTGAGTGAGATGGACCAGTCGAAGAAATGCAGCCGGCCCGCCGCGGCGGCGGCGCCTAACGCCCCGGGCTGGAGGTGCAGGGCCGCGATCAGCGTGGCGATCCCCGCGATGATGTAGACGGTCCACTGGACCACGTCCACCCAGACCACGGACCGGATACCGCCGACATAGGTGTAGATGACCGTGGCGGCGCCGACCGCGACGATCGACGCCGGGTACGACCAGCCGGTGATGACGGCCAGGGGAATCGCGCCGGCGAAGAGCCGCACCGCCGTGGCCAGCGCCCGCGTCAGCATGAAGATCGCCGATGCGGTACGGCGCGCCGGATCGCCCCAGCGGATGCCGAGGACTTCGTAGGCGGTTTTCATCTCCCCGGTGAAGTAGCCGGGGAGCAGCAGCCAGGCGACGGCGATGCGCCCGATCAGGTAGCCTAACGCGAGCTGCACAAAACTCACCTGGCCGGCGAAGCCGATGCCGGGCACCGAAATCACGGTCAGCGCGCTGGTCTCGGTCGCGACCACGGAGACCAGGATCGCGGGCCAGGGAAGGGAATGTCTGCCGAGGAAATAATCGCTGGCGCCTTGCTGCTTGCGGCCCAGCATGGTGCCGAGGACCACGACGAGCGCGGCGTAGACGGCCGCGACCAGCCAGTCGACTGTCTGCATGCGCTACACGAGCGGTTCCTGCTGGGTGCTGCAGTGGATGGTGCCGAGTCCCAGGACGAAATCGGTCGAGTGGATGCCGACGACCTTCCGGCCGGGGAACAGCTCGCCGAGTATACCGAGGGCGATGCGGTCCCTGGGATCGTTGAAGGTCGGGACCAGGACCGCGCCGGTGCCGATATAAAAGTTCGCGTAGCTCGCCGGCAGCCGCTCGCCATTGAAGATCACCGGGCTCGGCATCGGCAGCCTGACGACCTGGATGCGGCGGCCGCGCGCGTCGCGCGCATTCTTGAGCCGCTCGCGGGCCTCGTTGAGCGGCTTGTAGTTGGGGTCGCGGGGGTTCTTCTCATCGGCGACGACGATGGTTCCGGGCGCCACGAAGCGGGCGAAGTCGTCGACGTGTCCGCCGGTATCGTCGCCGGCGATGCCTTTGCCCAGCCATAGCACCTTCTCGGCGCCGAGATACTCGCGCAGGATCGTCTCGGTTCCGCTCCTGCCTAACGCGTGATTCCTGGCTTGCCGCCCGGTGAGCAGGCACTGCTCGGTGGCCAGGAGCGTCCCCTGGCCGTCGACGTCGATCGCGCCGCCCTCCAGCACCACGCGGCCCAGGCCTCCCTTCATCTCGGCCTCGGGCTGATAGACGGGGATATGCATCTGCTCGGCGGCCTTGAGACCGCTGCGCTCGTCCTTCTGATGGTTGGCGTACCGGGCCCAGCCGTTGAAGCGCCACTTCACCGCGGCGAGGCGCGGGGCGCTGCCGCGACGCACCACGAAGCTCGGCAGAAAATCGCGGGTCCATGAGCGGTCGGTGGGAAGCTTGATGAACCGGACGCGGCCCGGCGATACGCCCGACTGCTTGAGCGCCGCGGACGCGGCGGCCTTTTCCGACGCGTTGCCGACGATCATGCGGATCCGCTCGCCGTCTTGGAGGTGGCGGGCGATTTCGGCGAAGACCCATGGCACCGCGCCGAACTTGCCGGGCCAGTCCCTCGGTTCGTGCGGCCACGCCAGCCAGGTGCCGGCGTGCGGCTCCCACTCGGCCGGCATGCGGTAGCCGAGGTCGCGGGGTGTCGGTTCCACGCTCAGCGTTGGGATTCGTCGATCATGCGCGACGTGATGCCCTGATAAGCATCGATGCGCCGGTCGCGCAGGAAGGGCCAGTTGCGGCGGACGAATTCGAGCCGGGTGAGGTCGAGATCGACCACCAGCGTTTCTTCGCGCTCGCCGGCTTCGGCGAGGACGACGCCGAATGGATCCGCCACGAAGGAGTGACCCCAGAAATCGATGCCGCCGTCCTTGGGGCCTTCATGTCCGACGCGATTGATCGCGACCACAAAGACGCCGTTGGCGATGGCGTGCGAGCGCTGGATCGTCTGCCAGGCGGAGAGTTGTGCTGCCCCGAACTCGGCCTTTTCGGCCTGTTGCCAGCCGATGGCGGTGGGATAGACCAGGATTTGCGCGCCGCGCAGCGTGGTGAGGCGGGCGGCCTCCGGATACCACTGGTCCCAGCAGATCAGCGGGCCGAGCGTCGCCTGCGGCGTCGGGATCGTGAGGAAGCCGAGGTCGCCGGGAGTGAAATAGTATTTCTCGAAGAAGAGCGGGTCGTCGGGGATGTGCATCTTGCGATAGAGGCCGCGCTGCGCGCCGTCGGGGCCCTGGACCACGAGACTGTTGTGGTACAGGCCGGTGGCGCGCTTTTCAAAAAGCGGCGTGACGACAAAAACTCTGTACTGGCGCGCGACCGCCGCGATGGCTTCGCTCGTCGGGCCTGGGATCGGCTCGGCGAGATCGAAGTTGGCCGGGTCCTGCGACTGGCAGAAGTAGGTCGAGGCAAAGAGCTCGGGGAGGCAGACGATCGTCGCCCCGCGCCCGGCGGCGTCGGCGATGCCGCGGCGCGCGGCATCGATGTTCGCCGCCTTATCGGCCGACATGGCCATCTGGACGAGGCCGACCTTCAGCGTGCCGCTCATGCGCGGCGAAGCTAGCGGATTCTGGGGGCGCCGGGTAGTACCATGGGCCCTATTGGCTTGGCAGTTTCTGAACCGATTCGAGGGGGAAGTAGATACCGAGCTCGAATAGCGCGCTTCCCGAGTGCTGGTACCCGCTCCGGTTATTCGAAAACAGCGCCCCGAGAGCAGTGAAGGGCTCACCGGCATAGTAGTAAGGGAACCGCACGCCGGCGGTAATCAGTGGAATGGGAAGCCCAGCATTCAGTCGATCCCGGTACCAGTCCAGGCCAGGCAAGAGCGCAATCGAGAATCCCGGCGAAGACCAGTTCGCGGCGGTGGGGTTCGCGGCGACAATGGCGGCCGGCACTCGTCCACCAAGCGTGTCGACTTCTTCGATATCGATCGCAGGGAAGATTCTCCACTTCGAAATCCGGAGTGAGCCCAGCCCCACACTGAGCATCCCCAGGAGCCGGTTGCCGCCGCGCAGCGGCACTGAGGTCCCCGCCGCCAAATTGTCCTGGAAGTATTGCTTGAGGGCGGCTGAGCCTATGGCATCAAAGGCTGTCCCGATCGCGTCGCCAAGAAGGTTGGTGCTCGCGCCCGCTTCGATGGTCGATCGGGGTCCGAAGCTGCTGCTGATCCCTATGACGAATGTGACGTCTGGAATCTTGAACACCACGGGCGGAGGAGGAAGCATCGCTGCCGATCGCTCATTAGAAGAACGATACGATTGAGCCTGGTCCTCGAAGGCGAGAAGATGTTCATACAATTCGAGGAAGTGTCGCGGATCATTCGTGGCTGCGAGTGCCTCGCGGACCATCTCTCGTTCAGTGCCCAACGACTGCATTCTGGATGCTTCCGTGGCGTTCGCGTGCCGCGATGCCTCGTCATCGACTGCAGCCAATCGCCTCGTCAGCGAACCCGCGAGGGACCGGACTATGACCCGGATGGAGTCCGGGCTCGTGGCGAGACCTCGAAAGGCCTGGATGGATTGGCCTGCTGCGCCTGAGGAACCGGCGCACAGGGCAATGACGAGGATCATGGCCACGCGTTTCATGTCGACTCCGGTGTGTGAGTTGCCCTGCGCCGTTCCCGTTTTCATAGCGCCCGCCTAACCATTCCGCAATCCCGCGCAATGGCTCGCGCCGACAGCTAGCGGCGTCTTCTGACTAGACGACCGCCTCGCCTGGGTTTCCTGTCCCATGGAACCCAGATTGCTCGCGTTGCATCAGGGCAGGCCCGGAGTTACGTTCGCGGCCTTCTCACCCAACGGATGCCGATGCCGGGAACAGCGGACAGCGTGCCGCCAGGCCCTGAGGCTGTGTTTCTGGCTCAACTGCCAACGATCGATCGGATCCTGGCCGTCATCGCGCGCCGCCATGCGTTGGATGCCGCGGAGGGCGAGGAGTTCGGCGCCTGGGCCCGAGCACGCTTGATCGAGGACGAGTATGCCGTCTTCCGCAAGTTCGGCAGCCGTTCCTCGCTGGCGACCTACCTGACTGTTGTCATCGCCAATCTCTTCCGTGATTACCGGAACGCGAACTGGGGTCGCTGGCGTCCTTCGGCTGTGGCGCGGCGGCTGGGGCCGATTGCTCTCCGGCTCGAGACGCTGGTGTATCGCGACGGCTACGCCCCGCGCGAAGCGGTCGCGATGCTGCGAAGTCGTGGCGTTGCCGAGACCGAGAGCGGATTGCGGCGTCTTCTGGCGCGGATGCCGGCCCGGCCTGTATCCAAGGCCGTTTCTCTGGACAGCATCGCCGAGGCCGCGCCGCAAAGTGCCGACTCGTCGTTGTGGGCCGCGGAAGCCACTCGAGTGCGCGAGGCGACCGAAACGATCCTGCATCGCCTCCTCGAGACGTTGCCATCCGAGGATCAGGTCATCGTCCGCATGCATTTCTGGGATGGAGTGTCGATCGCCGACATCGCGCGAACGCTGCACACCGAGCAACGGCCGCTCTACCGGCGGCTCGAAGCGATTCGCGCACTTCTGAAGAACGGCTTGGAGCAATCCGGCATCGGACGGTCGCAGGTCGCCGACGTGCTCGATCCGGAAACTGCCACATGAGAGAGTTTCGGAAGGAGCAGGGTTCGTGGCAGTCCAAAGGTGCATAGTCCTGGAGGTGGGATGACCGATATGGTCGCGCCCGAAACGCTTGCGGCTCTCCTCGACGGTACGTTGCCGCCTGACGAGCGCGCGCGAGTGCTGGCGATCATCGCGCGGTCGCCGGAAGCGTACGAGGGCTTCGCGGAGGCCGCAGCAGTGCATCGCCAGGTCAACGCCGTCCCGGGGGGACGCCGTGTCTCGTGGCGAACCGCGCTGCCGCTGCTCGCGGCCGCCGCCGTCGGTGTGGTGCTCCTTGTGCCACGGTGGATTGCTGCACGAGGAACTGCGGATGTCGTGACGTTGGTGCAGGCCGCCGATCTGGAGCTTGGTCGCGGGCCCGACGCCGTGGGCCGCCGCCTGGGAGCGACCTGGTCCGAAGCGGGTTGGTCGGTTCTCAGGGGCGCTGAATCGCCCCTCTCCGAGCGTGCGCGCGCAGTGCGAGCCGGTGTGCGGGTGGCTGACATCGAGGCCTGCGTCACGTCCGGCGACTCGCTTGCGCTCACCGGCGTGCGGAGCGAGCTGGTTCGCCTGGTGCGGGACAGCCCGTTGGCAGCGGCGCTCGCCGTGCAATACGCCACGCTCGGTTTGGGTTCGACCCTGGCTGAGCGACGCGAGTTGAACGGGCAGCTGCGCACCCTTCTTGGCTCCCCCGGGTCGATGGAGCTGGGCGCTTGGCTGGAGACGGCGCGTCTGGCTGGTCTCGCGAATCGCCGGGAGTTCTTCGCCACGAACGGTGCCGGATTGCCAAGCCTGCGCCAGATTCGAAGAGCGATCGGTACTCTCCCTGCCGACGCGATGGCGACATCCCTGATTCAGGACGTCGATGCTCTCGTTGACGGGATGTCGAGCGGTCGCTTCGCTGCCAGTCCGCTGCTCACCGATTCGCTCACCCGGATCGCGCTGGCCCACGCCGCGGACTAGAGGCGTAGCCGGTCGCCGGCTTGCCAATCTGACCGCTGCGCTGGTGATGGCCTGCTCGCGAGCCCAAGCGGATCGCTCTGTTTATCGCGAAAGCCTCGAAGCACTCCAGGACTACCGCCCCTACGAGCTGCGCCTGACCGGATCACGCGGCTATTCCCCTTGCCGGTCGATGGCCGGCGATCAAGTGCGATTGGTGGCGAACGTCCGCTGCGCGGGCGACCCCTCTCGTCAGATGCTTCGCGATCTGGCGCGACTCGCGACCCGCGAGGGCGAGCGTCCGCCGGCTGCGTCGGCGGACGTGCGGCGTGCGGCGGCGGTCGACGAAATGGCGGCGGCATTGCTCGAGCCGCCGGCCGCGGACCGCGTAGTTGGACGGCTCGAGGACGTCCTGGCGGACCGTCCGAGCGATGTGGCGGCGATCAACGACGCCATGGTCGCGCGAGTGGTGCGCGCCCAGGTGCGACAGGATCCTCTCGATCTGCTGCACGCGCTGTCCCAGGCTGAGCATCTGGCACGGCTCGACTCTGGATCATTGGTGTTCGCGTTCAACCGCGCGGTGCTCCGTGAGCGCCTCGGACTTCGCGACGAGGCCGGGGATTCATGGCGGGGTTACCTCACCAGAGATTCCATTTCGGGATGGGCGGGGGAAGCCCGTCGGCGGTTAACGACGCTGGCGTTCTCCTCGCCGCCGCGGGATCCGCAGTTTGTCCGCGAGCGTATCGTCGACTCGCTGCTTCCCGCGTGGGGTCAAGCGGTCGTTGACGGCGACCGTTCGGCGGCGGGTGTGTTACTCGTGCGGGCCGGCGCGGAGGCGGATTCGCTGGCCCACGCGACGGGAGACGGCTCCGCTCTCCTGGCTGTCCAGGCGGTGCGATCCGACCCCGAGAGCCGTGATCTGGCTTCCGGCCTGGCGGCTTACGGAACCGGCAGAGCGGCGTTCATCGGCTATCGCTTCGAGGATGCCGAGCGCGCCCTGACACGGTCGGCCCGTTCGTTGAGTGCGTTGCCTTCGCTCGCGGTGTGGCCGGAGATGTTGCTCGGCGCCGTGGACATCTACAATCGCCGATACGGCAAAGCGGAGGCTTTGTACCGCGTCGCTCTGGCAAGCGGCGACTCGGCATCGCGCGTCGCCCAGGCAGGACGGGCGGCGTGGGGATTGGGCTTGTCTCTGGCGCGCCAGAGCCGGGATCGTGACGCCATCCGCTGGTTTGGTGTGGCGCGCTCGCGGTTCGTCACCGCGGGAGAACGCCTCAACGCCGCAGCCGTGGACGTCCAGATCGGCGGCCTGGCAGGAGACCTGGGTGATGTACGGCGTGGGTTTGCCTCGGAGTACGCAGCCCTCTTGGCGCTGGCGGATGCTCGGGACTCACCGTACCGGCATACCGCGCTGCTCATCGTCGGCCGCCTCAGCATGGACCAGGGCGAGGTCGAGGCCGCGGTAC